>JAYUFU010000323.1:0-13623 GCA_043738505.1 Fimbriiglobus sp.
CTTCGCGGACCTTCTGGACGGCCGGCAGCAGCAGGCCGATCAAGATGGCGATGATGGCGATGACCACCAGCAACTCGATGAGCGTGAAGCCGCCGCGATAGCGCGGAGAGCGGGACATGGAGATTGTCTCTAGTAGAGAGAGATGAGTCCCGCCGGAAGTGACGGGCTAAAGTATTTTTCCAAGTCGCGTCGGGCTGGTCAAGAAGAAAATGGGTTCGTTTCGAGAGTTCTGGAAAAAATCCCTGGCTCAGACTGACACCGAGGCTCGCCACGGGTCCGAATCGCCCGAAACCCGTACAGTTTTGGAGCTTTCCGCGCCCTCTGACGACTCGATTCCCCAATTGAGTTCCCGGCGCGGAGGCACTACGCTGGAGTGCCGCTGCCGCAGGCGCGGCTTTTTTCCCCTCCGCGTTGACCGACTCGCCGAATGCCGACGAGGCCACGGAACGAAACCCTATGACGCCCCCGCCGTCCGCTCCTGCCGGTCCCATCGGCTCGGTCCCGCTGTCCCGCTTCGCCCTGGCCGCCCTCGCGTTCCTGCTCGCATCGACCGCCGCCCAGTCGCCGGCGGTGTGGTGGCATTTGGCCGAAGGGCGGCGGCTCCTTGGCACGGCGGATTTCTGGCACCGGTTGCCCGGCGGCCCGTCGCCGGCGAGTGGGATTTACGACCTCGGCTGCTACTTCGCCCACCTCGCGTCGCCGCTGTACGGCGTCGTGGTCGCGCACGCGCTGCTCGCCGCCGGGGCGGTGTGTCTGGCGTTCGGCGGGCGAATGGCCGCGCGCGGGCTGGTGTTTCCGGCCGTCGCCGCCGTCGCGGTCCTGGCCATGGGAACCCGACTGAAGGCGGAACCGGCCACCGCCTCGCTGTTCCTGGTGGCTCTCGTCGTTCGCCTGATCCCCGACGGCGCGGCGTGGAATCGGCGGGCGCTGATTCCGCTGGCGGTCGCGTTCATCGTTTGGGCGAACGTCGATGCCTGGTTCGTCGGCGGGCTGCTCCTCGTGGCGACGACCCTGCTCGGCCGCGCGTTCGACAGCGATCCGGCGAGCCGAGGGCGGGCACGGGGGGCAGCACTGGCGACCGTCGCGGTCGCGGCGACGGCGTGCCTGCTGAACCCATTTCACGTCCGGGCCTTCGCCCTCCCGGCGGACCTGCTCGACGGCCGGCTCGGGTCGCCGTTCGCCGCCGCGTACCTCGGCGGCGCGGGCTTGTCGCCGGCGAGGCTCGCCTTCCCCGCCCTCCTCGGCCTGGGACTGCTGTCCTTCCTACTGACCAGGGGGAATCGGAAGTGGGAGCGGTTCCTTCCGTGGCTGGCATTCGCCGGGCTGGCCTGCTGGGAAGCGAACGCGGTGCCGTTCTTCGCGGCGGTCGGCGGCCCGCTGGCGGCACGAAACCTCCAGGAATACCTGGCGCGGGCGACGGGCACCGCTTCGCGGCGCGGGCGGCGATTGGTCGGGCGAGGGGTGGCCGTGGTCCTCGGCGGCGGGTTCCTCGTGGCGGCGTGGCCGGGGTGGCTGCAATCCCCCCCTTACGGCCCGCGCGAGTGGGTGGTGGACCCGCCCGAAGCCCTGGCGGCGGCGGCGCGGACGGTGGAGGCGTGGTATCGGGACGGGAGATTGCCGGCGGACGCGCGGGTACTGCACCTGTCGCCGGCGTCGGCGCAGGCGTTCGCCTGGCACGCGCCGTCCGTTCCGGGGTTGGTGGACGCCCGGCTGGCGGCTCTTTTCCAGGCTCAAGAACCGCCGGCCGACTGGGAAAGCCAGTTGTCGGCGGCGGGAGTGCGGCTCGTCGTCGTCTCGCTCACGGCCGGCGAACCCGACGCCGGGGCGCTCGCGCAACTCCTGCCGAACCCGTTCGTTTGGCCGCGACTGACGCTGCACGGGCGGGTGTGGGTGTTCGGCTGGCGGGGAGACGGGACGACCGAGGCGAGCGACCCGTTCGCGCCGGTGTTCGCCGGCGGCGCGGGTCTCGGCGCGGCCCCGTCGTCGGTCGTCCCGGATGCCGACGCCGCGCGGCCGCGCCACTGGAGCGACGCCTTCGTCCGCTCGACGCCGCGCCAGACGACCGACCGCGACGAGGCGGCGAACGCGATCCGGGCGGCGGACGCCAGCCGCGGCGCGACGGCGTACCAGACCGACGCCGCGTGGAACGCCACCCAGTTCGCCGGACTGGTCGGATCGGCTTCCGCGTGGGGCGGTCCCGGCGGGGCGGCCGACGCCTGGCTCCGCCTGACCTACACGCGGACCCGCGTCAGCCCGAACGACCCGGCGGCGGGGCTGGCGCGGTTCGTCTCGGCCGCGCGGGCCGCGTTCGCGGCCGGGCGGGACGACTTGTCGGCCGAGTTCCTGCACCGCGCCGTCCGGTCGGGCCGGCGGGCGGTGGCGGCCGACCCGACCGACGCGGCCGCCCAGACGCTGCTCGGCGTCGGCTACCTGCGGCTGGCGCAGACCGCCCGCGAACGGCTGTGGATCGAGCAGTTCCCGGAGTGGGGGCAGGTCCGCCGCGTCCAGGCGGTGACGGCCTTCCACACGGCCGTCACCCTCGATCCGACGCAGGCCACCGCCCACCTCAACCTCGCGGAGATCTACGAGCGCGAAGGGGCGCTCGACCTGGCCCTCGAACACAGCGTCCGGTACATCGAGGCGCGGGGCGGCGACGCGGCGGGCGCGGCACTGGCGAAACTGCGGGCGGCGGTGGCCGAGCGGGAGACGGCGTTCGCGGCCGACGCGGACAAGTACCGCATCGCCGCGCGGGCCGAGTTCGCCGTCCAACTCGGGCTGGTCGGCCGCGGCCGCGACTTGCTCCTCCGCTCCGACCTGGCCGCGTTCGGCGCGGCGGGGGCGGCCTTCGAGATGGACCTGCTCCTCCGCACCGGCCGCGCCGCCGAGGTGCGGGACTTGGAACTGGGCGACACGGCCAAGCTGCTGGACGCCGGCAAGTACCGGTGGCTGCGGATCAAGGCCCTGGCGGGCACCGGCCAGTACGCGGCGGCCCTCGACGAGGCCGGCGGCATCGCGGCCGGGTCGCCGCTGCTGTCCCCCGCCGTCCAGCGGTCCCTCGCCGCGACGGCCGGGCGGCTGGTGCTGGACGAACTCCGCGCCCGCGACGACCTGGCCGGGGCGGTCCAGCGGATGAACGCGAGCCTGGAGTTGGGCGGGGCGTTCGGGACCGTCATCGCCAACCACCGCTCGGACCTGGCCCGCGAGCTGCTCCGCGGTCTGCTGGCCTACGAGGCCGGCGACTTCCCGGTCGCCCGCGCCTCCTTCGAGGCGGTCCTCGCGCTGGCCCCCGAAGGCACACTCGCCCCGCCGTTCCCGCACACCGGCATCGCCCGCCAGATGCTGCGCTACGTCCCGTGAGCCGTCACCGCCGGCCGGTCGGCGGCGGGTACGCCGTCATTCCCCGGAACGGCAGCGGCCCCACTTCCCCGCCGGTGACGGTCGTCGGGGCGGTGTCCTTGCAATACCCGTGGGTCCGCAGGACGAACGACCGCACCCAGCCGTCCGTCAGCGGCGGCAGCTTCGCGGCGTCGAACGTCACCGTCACCTCCTGCCCCGGCCCGCACAGGACGAACCGGTCGTCCACCTTCGCCAGCAACGCCGTCACGTCGCCGACCGTCGTGAACGCCCCCTTCCACTTCGTCACCGCCACCGCCTCGAAGCGGTTCGGGTCGTAGGCCTGCGGCGGCTTGCCGCCGGTGGTGATCTCCTGCACGAAGCCGGGGTTCGACAGAACGGCGCGAACGGGCAGCAACTCGTGGACGGTCGCCGGCGTCTCGGCGACACCGAGGAACAGTTGGTCCCAGTAGATTTGCAGGTTCGTGCGGATGCGGAACTTCGACCCGGTGCCGGCCTTCAGCCAGTCGCCGACGGGCGCGGTCATCACCTTCGGCAGCCCGGCGGGGAAGCCGAGGTCGCCGAGTCTCACCCACTTGCCGTCGGGGGTTTGCCGTTCCAGCACCGGCGGCAGCATGGCAATCCCCGCCTGCGTCGCCGCGAGGATCGACTCCGGGTACGGGTAGTCGGTCCAGCCGGCGGCGACGAGGTACACCGGCTTGTCGGCGGGCAGCTCCTTCAGCTTCTCGCCGAAGTCGAGTTCGACGAAATGCTCCTCGGCGTAACCCATCCACGTCCGCTTGGCGAACCCGTCCACCGTCTTGCCGTCGCGGTCTCGCAGCGTCCGCGTCACGTCGGTGCCCCGGTGATCGGTGGCTTTCGTCGGGAACAGGCGGGTCTTGAAGGCGAGGAGTTTCTGCGTCGGGAACGGCTCGGCGACGGCGAACCGCTCGTCGGGGAAGACGACCGTGTCGGCCGGGTGATCGACGACATCGAGCCGGACGTGATCGAGGTACATCACCTCGTCCATCGGCTCGGCGATGCGGAGGACGTACCGGCCGTTTTTCGGCTTCAGTTGGTGGCTCTCGATCTTCACCGACTCCTCCGGGCGGGGCAGCTTGACCGAGCCGTCCGGCCCGGATTCGCCGAGAGCGCCGCCGCCGAGGAAGTCGGTCACGTACACCCACTTCTCGCCGTCCCACGTCATCAGCACCGGGCACGAGGTGGGCTTGCGGTTGTATTCCTCGATGACCGTCAGTTGCCCGGCCTTCGCCGCCAGTTCGGCCTGCACCACGCAGTCCGGCCAGCGGAGGCGGATCGTGTCCGCCTGCGTCGCCTTGCCGACGCCGATCTCCACGGGCAGCAGCGACTGCCCCGGCCCGGCGCTCAGGGTGGTGAGTTCCACCATCGACGACAGCGAACCCGTGAGGGTTTGCAGTTTCACGCCGGTGCCGTCGGTGTTCGTCCGGAGGTTCTTCTGGCCCGACCCGGCGTTGCTGCTGTCCCGCTTGCCCGTCAGTTGCAGTTTGATGCCGCCGTTGCCGTTGCCGGCGTTCAGGAACACCGTCACCCCGTCCCGCCCCCACAGGATCAGGTCCGGGTTGCCGTCGCCATTCAGGTCGGTCGCGGCGACCGCGTTCAGGGTGCCCAGTTTCTCGACGGCCGGGCCGAAGGCGTCGGCCTTCGCCGCCAGTTTGCCCGCCCCGTCACCTTGCAGGAACACCGGTTTGCCGTCCTTCGACAGGCCGAGGACATCGGCGCGGCCGTCGTTATCCAGGTCGCAGCGGTGGGCACCCAGTAGGACCGGGGCGTCGGTCGTGCCGGCCGCGAACCGCTTGGCGAGGTCGGCGTCCGGCCACTCCTTCTTGCTGACGACGAACGTCGGCTTACCGGTGGACAGGAAGAACAGGTCCGACTGGTCGTCCGTGTTGGCGTCGAGGATCAGCCCGGCGGTGAGCGTCTTGGCGTCGGTCAGGACGGACGAGGAAACTCGGAACCGCATCAGTCGGTCGTTCAGGATCACGACCGGCGGCAGGCCGTCGAGCAGCACGACCAGATCGATGTCCTTGTCCCCGTCGATGTCCAGGGCGACCAGCCCCGACACCGGCCCAGTCACGGCGAACGCGGGGATGTCGAGCGACTTGAACGCGGTCGTGAGCGGCGGCGGCGGCACCTCCATCCGCGACGGCTCGGCGACGCCGACGTTCTGAAGCACCAGGACTTTCCCGTCGCCGGCGGTGCCCTTCGTCAACTGGTCCACGGCCTTCGCCGCGTCCGTGGCGTATCGTCCCAACACGAGATCGAGGTCGCCGTCCTGGTCCAAATCCAGCCACATCGCCGACAGGAACACGCCGCGGATCGCGTCGAACCCGGCGTCCTTGGTCTTGTCCTCGAACTTCGCGCCGTTGGCGTTGCGGAGCAGCTTCACGCCGGTCTCGGTGGTCAGCAGCAGGTCTGGCCACAGGTCGTTGTCGTAATCGCCGACGGCGCAGGCCAGGCTCGCGCCGGTCAGCCCCATCGCCGCCGACACGTCGGTGAACTTGTCGCCGTCGTTCCGCAGCAGCACGTCGGACAGCGTCCCGTCGCGGAACGCAGCCGACAGCAGCAGCAGGTCGGGCTTGCCGTCCCGGTTGAAGTCGAGGCGGACCATCACCCCGCCGAACCGCGCGCGGACGGCGTTCAACAGCGCGTCGAACGGGGTGGATTCCTTTCGATCCCCGTTGTCCCACTTCACATCCCCCACGACGGGAAACGCCGGCGTCTGCGCGAACACCGGCGGCGGCCCGACGGCGGGCGGCGACACGAGACCCTTGCCGATGCAGGTGGCGTACCGGCCCTGCTCGGAGTGCCGCTCGGATCTCGCTTCGTCCTCCCAGTTGGCTTGCTGGAGCTGCGTGAAGGTGTCCTGGAGCTTGGCCTGCTCCTCCGCCGTCGTCAGCGAGTGGACCGACAGACCGTAGAACGCCTGCGCCAGCGCCGGGTTCAGTTCCAGTGCCCGCTCGAAGTACCGCTTCGCGTCGGGCGAGTCGGCCCGGTTCGGCAGCGACTGCGCCAGGTACAGCCAGGCCCGGTCGTCGGTCGGGTCGAGTTCCGTCACCGTCTTGAAGTGCCCGAACGCGCGGTCGAAGTCGCCGGTGTACTTGCGGATGATCCCCAGGTTGAAGTGGGCGTAGGGGTTCTTCGGGTCTTCCGTCAGCACCCGCTCGAAGACGGCCACGGCGCGCGTCAGCACCGGGTCGGCCACGTCGCCGGCCTGGTTGTAGATGGCCATGCCCAGGTTGATCCGCGCGGGCAGCCAGTCCGGGGCCAGCCGCGACGCCTCCGCGAACTCGGCCTCCGCCTTCTTGTACTCGAACTGTTCCATCTGTCCGATGCCCCGGCTGTTGGCGGCGGTCGCGGCGACGGCATCGCCCTTCGGCGCGACGGTGCGGAAGGCGAACCACCAGACCGCGAACGCGCCGCCGGCGAGCAACACGGCGACGAGGGCGAACCGGACGCGGCGGGAACGGGCGGAAGAGGGCATGTGCGGGAACCGATGGTAGGGGAGAGAAGAAGACCACGCGCTCGCCGCTACCGGAACGGGGTCGCGGTTGTATTACTACGCCGGGGCGGGCCGTCCGTTCGCCCGCTTTCCCCGCCGAGTCCGTCATGCCCACCCCGCTCCGCTACCTCGCCGCCGCCTGCCAGACGGACTTCCCCAACCCGGCCACCCGCGCCGACATCCCCGACCGGTGCGGCCGGATGCTGGCCATGATCGACATGGCCGCCGTCGGGTACGAGCCGTTCGGCGACGTGCGGCTGGTCGTCTTCCCGGAGTTCGCCCACGCCGCCCCCATCTACCTGACCGTCGAGGAACTACTCGACAAGCTGGCCGTGCCGCTGCCGAACGACGAGACCGACCGCTACCACCGCAAGGCGAAGGAGCGGAACCTGTTCATCCAGACCGGGTCGTTCCTCGAAGCCGATCCGAAGTACCCCGGCCGGGTGTTCAACACCACCTGCCTGATCGGGCCGGACGGGCTGCTCTTCAAGTACCGCAAGGTGAACCCGTGGATCCCGTGGGAGGTTCACAGCAGCCCGCACGACGTGCCCGGCTACACCGAACCGTTCTTCCCCGTCGCCGACACCGAGATCGGCGTCCTCGGCACCGCCATCTGCTACGACTGGCTGTTCCCGGAGGCCATCCGCGAGCTCGCCCTGCAAGGGGCCGAAGTGCTCATCCGCGTATCGGCGTACATGGACCCCTGGGGGGCCACCCCGCCGATGGACTGGTGGACGGTTGTCAATCGCTGCCGGGCGCTGGAGAACGTGGCGTATGTGGTCGCGGCGAACCAGGGGGCGCGGCTCGCGCACTACCCGCCGTTCTCGTGGCCGGGCGGCAGCATGGCGGTGGACTACGACGGCCGGCTGCTGGCCCAGGCCGACCCCGGCCCCGGCGAGAAGATCGTCATCGCCCCCATCGACATCGCCGCGCTGCGGGCCGAGCGCGAGCGGCGGATGGGCCACCACATGCTCGGCCACCTCCGCACCGAGACGCACGCGCACGCCCGCCGGCCGATCTACCCCGGCAGCCCGACGAACCCGCTGACGATTGAAGGCAACAACGCCGCCATCGCGGCGGGAAAGAAGGTGCGATAGGGCGCGGTGTTCGTGAAGTTTCGGAATCCCGACCTTCCGACTTTGCAACCCGCTTCCGCCGCCGGTAGAGTTTCCCCCGTTGCCTTCCCTCCCGTGCGGGTGTTCCCCATGCTCACCGTCTCGGCCCAGGCCGTCGGCCGGCGCAAGCCGGTCCTCGACGACTTCTCGGTTCCCCCGCCGCCGGCCCTCGCCGCCGGCAAGACCGTCTCCCTCCGCGAGCTGCTGGCGCACGTCGTCCGCAGCGAAGTGGACGCCTTCCAGACCCGCCAAGCCGACCGCCGGCTGCTGAAGGTGCTGTCGAAGGCCGACATCACCGACGGCCTCGCGGCCGGCAAGGTGGCGTCCGGCGGCAGCGACCTCGACCAGAAAGTGAACGTGGACGACGCCGTCGCCACCGCCGTGGAAGCGTTCGCCGACGGTCTGTTCCTCGTCATCCTCGACGAAACCGAAGTGAAGGAACTCGACACGCCCCTCGCGCTGACGGCCGACAGCCGACTCACGTTCGTCCGTCTCACCATGCTGGCGGGGGGCTGAGCGATGATGAAGCCCGACCAAGCCCGCGAACACCTCGGCAAGCTCCGCTCCGTCAAGCACCAGCAGGCCCGACTCGACCGCGTGGCCAAGCTGCCCAAACCGCTCGCCGCCGTCGGCCTCGGCGTGTTCGGCCTGCTGCCGACGATGAAGCCGCCGAGCGAGTGGCCCGCCCGGCGGAAGCTGGAGGCGCAATCCGCCGCCAAGCTGGACGCCGACCCGAAGGGCCGCGCCAAGGTGCTGGCCGCGCTCTTCCCGACCCTGCACGTCGCCCTCGAAGCCGGTTGGAAGCTGCGCGGCACACTGCCGTACACGGCCGGGCACAACCGCCGCGGCTTCCGCGCGCCGCACCGCCAAGCCATGTACGCCTCGTGCCGGCAGACCTACCTGGAGAACGTGTACGACGAGGTGGCGCAGTTCCCCGACGACACGCTGTCGGCCGGGTGGCTGGCGGCGTGGGCCGTCCACCTCGGCTACCGCAGCGACGACTTCGGCTACCTGCTGGCGGGGGTGATCGACGCCGGCGGGAAGGACGCGGATGAGGTGTTCGGCATCCTGAAGGACTGCGCCGCCAACCGCCACGAGATCGGCGGCCCCGGCGGGCACGCCACGCGCGGCCTGCTCTGCTGCGCGCGGCCCGACGCCTGGGAATTCATGGAGAAACTTCTACTCGCCGCCCAACGGCAGGAAGGGTTGCGGCAGACCATCCTGGAAGCAGTGGACGAGGCGCACCCGCAGGCGTTCCGGCGGATGCTCGGCGTCGTGCTAGACAACAACCTGATCCGCTTCGCGTCGGTCGCCCGCGCCGCCGGCGTCTGGTTCGGGCACGAGGAGGAGGTCGAGAACCCGAAGCAGTTGAAGGCCGACATCGAAGCCGCCCGCGAGTTGCTCGGCGACCCGGCCGCGCAGAAGAAGGCGGTGGCGAAGGGGGACGCGGAGGCCGCGTACCGGGCGCTCTGGGCGATGGCCACGGAGGACGCGGAAGCCGCGCTGACGGCCGCCGCGCCGCTGTTCAAGGACAAGCTGCCCGCGCGCCGGTACGCCGCCGCGAAGCTGGCCGACGAGACCGGCCTGCCCGAAGCCCTGCCGCTCATGCTGCCACTGCTCGACGATCCCGACGAACGGCTGGTGGCGATCGCGCTGCACTATCTGCAACGCAATGCCGGCAAGGGCGACGACGAGGACGACGGCACCGCCAAACCGCCGAAGGACCTGTTCGAGCGGGTCGAGAAACTGATCCCGAAGTTGCCGGCGAAGGAGAAGGAACTCAAGCCGCTGGTGGACGGCTGGGACGTGCCGTCGCTGGGCCAAGAGGATGCCGCCGAACTGCTCATCACCCTGCTGGACAAGCGAAAACCGGAGCGCCTGCTGCCGTACCTGAAGATGATGGGCGACTACCGCCGGGTGGAAGCGCTGGGGCTGCTGTGCGAGCCGCGCACGCTGACGGGCGAGGTGCGGGAGACGCTGCTGGCGTTCGCCGGCGAGCCGAACCGGTACGTCCGCGAGGCGGCGCTCAAGTTCCTCAAAAAGCTGAAGCTGGCCGAGGACGAGGTGCAAGCGCTCGAAGGCTACCTCACCCGCAAGACGGCCGACTTCCGCCGCAGCGTGTTCGAACTGCTGCTGACCCGCGGCGACAAGCTGATGACTGGCACCATCGACCGGCTGCTGAGTGCCGGGGACGCGAACAGCCGCGGCGCGGGCATCGAGCTGGCCCGCCGCATGGTGGACGGCGACCGCGCCGCCGCGCCGATCCGCGCCCGGCTGGTGGAGTACAAGGAGGCGAAGGGCAAGCGGCTGCCGACCGCCGAGGCCGACGCCATCGAGATCGTGCTGAACCCGGCCGCCCGGTCGCCGACGCTGGACGACGGCCTCGGCACCTTCAACCCGGCCCACCGCAGCGCCGCCGTGCCGCCGAAGAAGAAGGCGGTGACGTTCACCACCCCCGCCGCCGTCGCGCTGCTGACGGCGCTGGACGAGTTCATTCACGCCCGCCGCGACACCACGTTCACCGACGCGCGGAACAAGGACCGGCCGGAGGAGCGCGTCCTCGGCTCCATCGAATACTCGTGGCACTTCCCGTCGCCGAACGTCAAGTTGACCGCCGCCGAGGACCGCGCCAACCTGCCACTGCTCGACCTGTGGGAGCAGTGGTGGAAGGACCGGCCGAAGGCCCTCCGCGACGCCGACGGGCTGGAGCTGATCCGCGCCGCCGTGCTGCCGACCGTCCGCGTCCGCGACGGCGAGCAGGACATCGACGACGATGACGACGACGATGACCGGAAGGGGAAGAAGCCGTCGGCCGCGCGGAAGGCGTTCGATGCCGCCGTCGCCGCCGTCCGCCCGCCGGAGTCCGTCAAGCTGCGGTACGACGGTCTCATCCAGATGCTGCTGACCTGGTTCCAGAAGCTGTTCCCGCCGGCCGGGGTACCGGACTTCCTGCTGGACTGCGCCGAGACCGCGCTCGCCACCGTGCCGGAAACGCTCGTCGATCTGCTGCCGCAGCGGAAGGACGGCCCGGAAAACGACGACGACGACAAGGACGATAAGGAGGACGCGGACCTCGCCGAGTGGCGGGAGAAGAGCGCCTTCGCGAGCTGGCTCGGCCGCGCGGCGGCTGTCGCCGGCTCCGGCGAGTGGACGCCGGCGCACAGCGCCCGGCTGTGGCAGCTCTCCCGCTGGCGGGACGAGCCGGTGCCGGGCGTGAACCGCCTCCGTCCGGACCTGTCCGTGCTACTCGCGGCCTACGATGCCGGCGCGGCGAACGAGACCGACTTCTACGACCACCTCATCGGCCCGCGCCCGGCCAGCCGGTACTCGTGGGGCCGCTCGTTCGACTCGCTGGGCACGCTCACCGGGTCGAAGCCGAAACTGACGCCGGAACTGACGGCCGCGCTGGAACAAGTCGTCGCCCGCGTCATCGAATGCGAACTGGTGCGGGGCGAGACGCCGACGCCGGCCACCAAGGCGGCCAACGAGGTGGCACAGGTCCACGGCCTCGCCACGCTGGTGCGGCTGCTCGCGGCGCTCGGCAAGAACGGCTTCAACCAGGGTGCCCGCTACGGCAACAGCGAGAACAAGCCGGCCGTCCTCACGCAGCTCATCAAGCGGGCCATCCCCGGCCCGGCCGAGACGCCGGCCGCGTTCGCCGAGGCGATGACGAAGGCCGTGGCCGACGGGCTGTTCCCCGTGGAGCGGGTCGCCGAGTTCGGGCTGGTCAACCCCCGCTGGGTGGCGCACGTCGCGGCCGCCACGGACTGGGAGGGTTTCGAGGAGGCGGTCTACTGGTTCATCGCCCACACCGGCAGCGGCTGGGGCAACCAGCTCGGCACCGACGGGGCGGAGGCTGACGCCGACGACGACGAGGACGACGACCAGCCGCAGGCCGCGAAGCCGCCAAAGGAAAACCCGTGGCAGCAGATCGTCCGGGCGCGGACGAACCTGACCGCCGAACAACTGGCCGACGGCCTCATCGACGTGCAGTGGTTCCACGCCGCCTACGCCGCCGTCGGCGACGACGCGCGGTGGGACGCCATCGAGGGGGCGGCCAAGTTCCTCGGCTACGGGCAGGCGCACAAGAAGGCCACCCGCCTCGCCGACGTGCTGCTCGGCCGCACCAAGCGGAAGGAGCTGGTGGACGGCATCCGCGGCAAGTTCCTCAAGGAGAACGTCCGCCTGCTGGGGTTGCTGCCGCTGCCGACCGACCCGGCCAAACTCGAAACCGAACTGGCCGATCGGTACAAGGTGCTGAAGGAGTACGAGCGGTACGCGCGGGGGCTGTCGTCGTTGTCCAAGGAACCGGCGCTGCAAGCGGCGCGGCTGGGGATGGAGAACCTGGCCGTCACCGCCGGGTACGGCGACCCGGTGCGGCTGGAGTGGGCCGTCACCGCCAAGGACGTGGCCGACGTGGTGGCGGGCAAGGCCACGGCGAAGGCGGGGCCGGTGACGGCGTCGCTCACGCTGACCGAGCAAGGCGAGCCGGAACTCGGGTACGAGAGGGACGGGAAGCCGCTGACGAAGGTGCCGCCGGAGGTGCGGAAGAACCCGAAGGTGGCCGAGTTGGTCGAGCGGAAGAAGCAGCTCACCCGCACCGTGAGCAGCACCAAGCGGGCGCTGGAACAGGCCATGTGCGCCGGCAGCAAGTTCACCGGGAACGAACTGAAGACGCTCATGGGCCACCCGCTGGTCCGCCCGCTGCTCGAACGGCTGGTGCTGATCTCGCCCGGCGGCATGGGCTACCCGAACGCCGTCGGCACGGCGCTGAAGGGGCCGACCGGCAAGGCGGTGCCGGTGAAGGCGGCCGACCAGTGGGCCGTCGCGCACCCGCTGGACTTGCTCGCGTCCGGCGACTGGCCGGCGTGGCAGGCCGACTGCTTCAAGGTCGAGCGCATCCAGCCGTTCAAGCAACTGTTCCGCGAGGTGTACGTCCCGACGCCGGCCGAGTTGGAGGACGCGCTGTTCTCCCGCCGCTACTCCGGCCAGCAGGTGAACGAGACGCAAGGCAAGGCGCTCTTCGCCACCCGCGGCTGGTCCACCCGCGACGGCATCGTCAAGCTGTTCCGCGACGCCAACCTGATGGTGCTGGTGTCGTTCGACCACGGCTATTCCACGCCCGCCGACGCCGCCGCGCCGGCCGTCGGGCAGGTCGAGTTCCGGCACCGGGGCGACTGGAAGGCGGTGCCGCTAGCGACGGTGCCGAAGGCCGTCTTCAGCGAGGTGATGCGCGACCTCGACCTGGTGGTCAGCGTGGCGCACGTCGGCGGGGTGGACCCGGAGGCGACGCAATCGACGGTGGCGATGCGGGCCGCGCTGCTGACCACGACGTTCGGCTACCTGAAGGTGAAGAACGTCACCCTCGACGGCAAGCACGCGCTCATCCTCGGCGAGTACGGCAAGTACTCGGTCCACCTGGGCAGCGGCGTCGTCCACAAGCAGCCGGGCGGCTCGCTGTGCGTGGTGCCGGTGAACGCCCAGCACCGGGGGAGGCTGTTCCTGCCGTTCGCCGACGACGACCCCCGCACCGCCGAGGTGGTGTCGAAGGTGCTGCTGCTGGCCCGCGACAAGGAGATCCAAGACCCGACGATCTTGCAGCAGATCGTCGGCAAGTGACTTTTCGCAGTCGTT
>JAYUFU010000324.1:0-13598 GCA_043738505.1 Fimbriiglobus sp.
CGGGCCGGGTTGGCCAAGATACCCGTCGGCGCGCGGTGCTACCCACTCCGTTCACACTCCGAACAGCGCCGCCGCGTTTCGCGTCGTCGCCTCGGCCAACTCTTCGACCGTCACGCCGTTGACCCGTGCCAAGACCGCCGCCGTGTGCGCGACGAACGCCGGCTCGTTCCGCTTGCCGCGCACCGGTTGCGGCGCGAGGTACGGGCTGTCGGTTTCTACCAGCAGGCGGTCGAGCGGGATGGTTTTCGCCACCGCCCGCAGCGGGTCGTTGTTCTTGAACGTCAGCATTCCGGCGAAGGAGATGTGCAGGCCCATCTCCAGGCACGCGGCGGCGGTGGCGGCGTCGCCGTTGAACGAGTGCATCACGCCCCGCATCGGCCCGCGCGTCTCGAACTCGGCGCGCAGCACTCGCACCACGTCCGCCTCGGCTTCCCGGCAGTGGACGACAATCGGCTTGTTCAACCGCCGGGCCAGGGCCAAGTGTCGAACGAAAAACACTTCTTGCAGGTCGAACGGCGCGCGGTCCCAGTATCGATCCAGCCCGGATTCGCCGATGCCGACCACCTTCGGCGCGGCCTCCGCGAGGGCGACGATTTCCTCGAAGTCCCCGGCCCCGGCTTCGCCGACGTAGTTCGGCTGGATGCCGACGACGGCGAACACCTCCGCGTATTCGGCGGCCAGCTTCACCGCGTTGCGGCTCGTCGCCAGGTCGATGCCGATGGTCAGGATGCGCGTCACGCCGGCCGCTTCGGCGCGGTCCAGCACCGCCGGCAAGTCGGCCGCGAACCGCTCGTCGTCCAGGTGCGCGTGCGTGTCGATGAGGGTGGGCACGAGTGGCGGGTTCCGGGGGCGGTGTCAGCGGTCCACGGTCAGGTCGGGGATCGCGCGGAGAAGGCGGGCCGCGCCGGCGTCCGTGACTTGCGTGTTCCGCAGGCCGACGTGCCGCAGCGCCGGCATCATCGCCAAGTGTACCAACCCGGCGTCCGTCACCCACTCGCACCCGCTCAAGTCGAGGTGTTCCAGCTTCGCCAGCGCGGGCAGGTGCGCGAGGCCGGCGTCGGTGATCCGCTTGCATCGGGTCAGGTCGAGTCGGGTCAGGCCGGCGAGCCGCGACGCGGCTGCGACGGCGACATCCGTGACTTCGGTGCAGCCGTAGCAGTTCAACTGTTCGAGTTTCCCGAACGGGGTGAGGTATCCGAAGCCGACGGCGGTCAGCCGCACGCACCCGCTCAGATCGAGTCGGCGGAAGTTCGCCATCGCGGCCAGCGGCAGAAGGGACGCCAACTCGGAGTCAGTGACGGTCGAGGCCACCTCCAGCCGATACTCCCGCGCGGCGTCCACGTCCACCTTGGCGGGCGTGTCCACGTCTACCTTCCACGTCGCCTTCGCGTTGCCGAGCGGCCGCCACCACCACTTGCCCCGCACGCGGAGGTCGATGACGGGGTTCGCGGTTCGACCACTCGGCGTTGTGGGAAACAGCGTTTGCTGCTGCTGTTGCTGCTTCGGCCGAGCGGCCGGCGGCGGAGCGACGACCGGAGCGGTCGCCAAGCCTGCGGCCAGAAGAGCGTCCTCCACCGCGCCGGCCGTAGCGGGTCGGCTGCCCGCTTCGGGATCGACGCAGTCGCCGATCAAGTGAATCAGCACGTCCGGAACCCCGGCCAGTTTCAACTCGCGGTCGAACCGTGCCCCTGGTCCCGCATCGAGTCGGCCCGTCAGCATCTGGTAGGCGATGACGCCGAGGGCGTGAACGTCGTCGCGGGGGTCGGGCGGGTGGCCCTTCCGCTGCTCCGGGCTGGCGTACAGCGGCGTGTGCGACCCGCCGAGCATCGACGGCAGCCGACCCGTGATCGACCGCCCGCCCTGCGATTCCAGGCTCAGTTCGTACTCCGCCGCCGATCCGCCGAGGCCCAGGTCGGTCACGCGGAAGCAGCCGGTCTTGCCGCACCGCAGCACGTTCGCCGGTTTCAAGTCCCGGTGGACGAGCGGCGGCGTCAGGCGGTGCAGGTGTCCGGCAGCAGCGGTCAGTTCCAGCAGCGCCGCGACCGCCTTCGCCACCCGTGCCTCGGCCGCGAGTGCCTGCCACTCGATCACGGCATCGGCCAGCGTCCCGCCGCCGACGTACTCGTACATCAGCCACGGCTTGTCCCCGGTCAGGCTGTACTGGTGCAGCGGGACGAGATTGGGGTGGCCGCCGGCCCGCATGACGCGGATCACTTGCGCCCGCTCGTGGTCGATCAGCCGCTGTCGGGAAACCGGATCGGTGCAGAACTTGACCGCCCGGAGCGTGTCATCCACTTCGGACTTCACCAGCCAGACCTCGCCGAAGCCGCCGGCTCCCAGCAGTTCCACGAGAACCCAACAGTCGATGCCGGGAAGTGGATCGCCGGGCCGGAGTTGCGGCACGCTGGCGGGGAACAGTTGCACGATATCGTCGGCCGAACGCAGGTTGAACCCGGCGGGCATGCTCCGGCCGGTCGGATCGGCCGGTCGCTTCAGGCTGGCGCGCATCGCCGCCGGTGCGAGCGACAGGTAGAGTCCCACTTCGCCCCGGAGCGCCGGGTTGTCGGGGATCGACGCCGCCAGTTGCTCGCGGATTTCGTCGGCCACCTGCGCGGCGGTCATCTTCGCCATCGCCTCGATCTCGTCCAACTGCTGCTTCCGCTGGCGGTTCAGTTGCCACCGCTTCCAGACGCCGCCGAAGAGATCGACCGCCTTGCCCGCCGCCGGGTGGACGGCCTCGGCCAGGCCCTTCACGCCCATGTGCCCGACCTGTTCGACGAACGCCTGTAGAAGACCGAGCATGGATGGCACCTCCGGGGAGTGGAGTATTTCAACACACAAGTGACGCGAACGGAAGGTTGGTAGCGACGGCGGGTGATGCGGGGCACGAGTTTCGCCACGAGGATAACCCCAGGGCGCGACGCGAGGGCACGCCATTCGGAGCCGTGCCGGGATCAGACCGGGATTTTTCGGATCCTCGACATCCCTACTTTGATCCGTGTCGTCCGCGTTCCTCGTTTTGAGCGGTCTGGTCGTCGCCGTCCCGTTGCCTACCGCCGTCGATTTCGGTTCTTCGCACAGCCTCCGGAGTGCCAGTCATGGGAACCGCCGCCGTGCCCGCCGACCTACTCGACAAGAAGGAAGTCCGCATCCAACGGATGTTCGGCCAGATCGCGCCGTGGTACGACTTCCTCAACCACCTGCTCAGCCTGAACATCGACAAGTTGTGGCGGCGGTGGACGACGAAGCTGGTGCCGCCGACGCCGGGCAAGCCGGTGCTGGACCTCTGCACCGGCACCGGCGATCTGGCGTTCGCCTACGACCGCGCCGCCGGCGGCCGGTGCGACATCACCGGCTCGGACTTCTGCCCGGAAATGCTGGAACTCGCCCGCGAGAAGGGCCGGTCGCGCGGCACCGCCGAGCGCATCCGGTTCGTCGAGGCCGACGCCCAGCAGCTCCCCTTCCCGTCCGACCACTACGACCTCGTGAGCGTGGCGTTCGGCCTGCGGAACGTCACCGACACCGACCGCGGCCTCGCCGAGATGGTCCGCGTGCTGGCCCCCGGCGGCCGGCTGGCGGTGCTGGAGTTCTCGCGGCCGCGCGGGCGGATTCTCGGCGGGCTGTACTCGTGGTACTTCACGAAGGTGTTGCCCCGCGTCGGCCAGGTGCTGTCGCGGAGCAAGGAAAGTGCCTATCAGTACCTGCCGGAAAGCGTGATGCGGTTCCCCGACGGCGACGAGTTGGCCAACAAGCTCCGCGCCCACGGCCTGACGGATGTGACCTTCACGCCGTTCACCTTCGGCGTCGCCACGCTGTACGTCGGGACGAAGCCGGTCTGAGTTCTTGGGAGGGCGAAGCTCCCGCCGAGCCGCCGAAGTGGCTGGCGGCTCGGCGGGAGCCTCGCCCTCCCACGTGTGACATCACCCCTCGGAACGGCGCGGCGACGGGGTGTTCGGCGGCAGTTGCACCGTCAGCGACAGCACTGTCTCCGGCACCTCGAGCAGCCGCTCGGCCCGCCAGCCGTCGCCGTCGGGAACGAGTTCGCTCACCGCCACGTTCGCCACGGGGCCGATCCGCGTCCAGTCCGTCGGGCCGTAGCCGTTCAGCAACCGCAGCAGCAGCACCTTGCACACGACGCCGTGGGCGACCACCGCCACCCGCCCGCCGGGGTGCGCGGCCACGACCCGCTGCCACGCCGCCAGGCACCGCTCGGCGATGTCGTCGAAGGACTCCGCGCCCGGCGTCGTGTAGCTCGTGTTCCCGGCCGTCCATTGCCTCACCGTCTCCGGCCACGGCCCGGCGTCGAACGTGAATTCGGTGCCGGCCAGGATGCCGATTCGCCGCTCGTGCAAATCCGGTTCGAGGGTGTGCGGCACCTGGCACGCCCGCGCGACCGGGGCGGCGGTGTCGATGGCCCTCTTCATGCCGGAGGAGACGACGGCCGTGGGCTGCCGCTTGCGGAGCCACATCGCGAGGGCCTCCGCCTGGCGGTATCCCGTGTCGCTCAACTCGACATCCGTCTCGGCCCCGTTGAAGACGTGCGGGTGCGTCGATTCGGCGTGCCGAACCAGCCAAATGCGTTCCACGGATCCCAGCGCCATCGGCACACCTCCGGCGGAACGACCGGTTCCCCTATCGGGTGGAACCGATTCGGCGAATCACTACCCGTAGGATGATACGTCACGTCGCCCCAGCCGCCACACTCGTCAAGGTCTCCGATGCTCCGCCTGTACCTGCTCGCGGTCGCGCTTGTCTTGCTCGTCGCCGTCTCCCGCGGGGCCGACCCGAAACCCGCCGACCCGGTGCTGGCCGACGTAGAAGCCGACAAGCAAATCCCGGAGAGCGAGCGACTCGACGGGGACTTCCGGGACGCATTCGGCAAGCGATTGGGGAAGCAGAACACGGAACTGCCCGACTCCCACCAGGCACGGCACAAGTACCCCGTCACCCTCAAGAACAGGTGGGAGAAAGAGAAGGTCGCGTGGGCCGACCCGGAGTACGGGCAGGGGGTGCCGCGGAACCTCAACCGCGAGTTCTACTGGCTGCACCGCGCGTGGCTGGCGAGGTACGAGTTCGACCCCGCGACCTTCAAGCCCGCCGACTTCAAGAAGCTGAACGCGGCCATCGAGATCGTCTACAAGGACTTCGTGATCCTACCGACCGCTACGCAAGACGATGTGAAAGCAAAGTCCGACAGTTGGTTCAAGGAACTCCACCCCACGGGAGGGATTGTCAACGGCGACGAGCAGAGATGGAAGAATGACCAGCCGAAACGCTTCGCCAAAATCTGGAAACGGATCGACGGCATGAAGTGAGTTCGCGGAAACCAGCCCCGACAGGGCGGCGCTGCGGCGTCGGCAGGCGAGCCCCACCCTTGCGGGCCGGGGTTCGCCGCCTCGACTCGCCAGCCGGCCTCACCCCAGCTTCTTGATGGCGACCTTCAGGTAGTCCAGGCAGGCCTTCACGTCGGCGGTCGGGTTGTCCGCCTTGGCCTCGTACTCGATGCTGATGAAGCCCGCGAACTTGACCGCCTTCAGCGCCTTCAGCACGGCAGCCACGTCCAGCACGCCGGTGGCGTCGCCGAACGGCACGTCCGTCTTCCTCTTGTTGTCGTGGTCCTTCAGGTGGAGGCCGAAGTTGCGGGCACCCATGATCGTCACCTGCTCGGCCGGGTCGAGCTTGATGTCGAGTTGGGCGGCGCGGATCAGGTGCCCGGTGTCCAGGCAGGTGCCGACCAGCGCGTGGTGGTCCTTCACCGCCTTCAGGATCGACTCGGCGTCCCGCCAGCGGTGCATCCCCTTGCCGACCGGCCCGTGCGGGTGGATGGCGATGGCGATCTTGTACTCGGCGACCAGCTTGTCCAGGCTGTCGAGGCTGTCCGGGTTGGGGTCGGCGGAGAACGCCTTGATGCCCAGCGCCGCGCCGAAGTCGAACTTCTTCTTGTTCGCGTCGTGGTCCTTGGTGAACCCTTCCACCCCGTAGGCGACGGCCGTGACGCCGTACTCGGCGAGCAGTTTCTGGATCGCCTTCAGCTTGTCGCCGTCGCTGCCCATCGGGATGTGTTTCTGGTAGAACTCGGCGTGCGTCAGGCCGAGTTCCTTGGTCCGCTTGAGCATCCCTTCGAGGTCGAAGTTGCGGAACGTGTACGACTGGACGCCGACGGTGAAGCCGCCATACGGGTCGGCGTCGGCGGCCGGCGCGGGGCGGGGCAGGACGGCGGACGCGGCGAGCGCGGCCGAGCCGATCAGGAACGAGCGGCGGTCGAGGGGCGCGGGGGTCATGGCGGGAGAGCCTCCGGGAAAGGGGTGAGGGGATTATCCCGGAAGCGACGGGGAAGGCAATTGAAAACGGGCGGTTCGGCGCGGCGCGGGCGGTCGAGGGGCGGCGGGCACGCCGGCCTCACACCGCCGAATGCGGCAGCAGCTCGCCGACCGGTGCCGCGCGGTCGGCGGTGCTGCTCTCCGTTTCGGCCGGCGGTCGGTCGGGATAGCGGACGCCGTGCAGGCGGAGCAGTTCGTGCGTGTCCGGGGCCATCGCTTCCACGGGGAAGTTGAACTCGAACGTGGTCCCCTGGCCGGCCTCCGAGCGGACGTGGAGCTGGCCGTCGAGGTCGAGGCAGGCGGCGCGGACGGACCCCATGCCGACACCCCGGCCGCTCACGCTGCTGACCGTCGCGGCCGTACTCAAACCGTCGTGAAACAGGGCTTCAACAAGGTCGTCGTGGGTAGTCGCGGGCAGCCCCTTGGCGGCGGCCGCGATCGCCACCCGGCCCCAGTCGATGCCCCGACCGTCGTCCGCCAGGGTGATGACGAACCGGTCGCCCGCGATGCGGGTGGCCAGGTCGATGACGCCGGCCGTCGATTTGCCCGCCGCGCCGCGTGCCGCCGGCGGCTCCAGCCCGTGATCGACGGCGTTCCGCACGACGTGGACGAACGCGGACCAGAAGAACGCCCACCGCTCCGGGTCGGTGCGCAACTCGCCGCCGCGCACGCGCACGGTGATGTCCCCTTTCTGAAGCCGCGCGGCCAGCACCCGCGCGTGGTCGCCGATGCGGGCCATGCGGACGGCCGTCGGCTCCAGCCGCCATTCGGCCACCTGCCGCGCCACCTCTTCCCGCGGCGCGCCGTTCAGGACGGCGAGGAGCGTGACCACGTAATCGCCGTCGCCGAGGGCGATGCCCGTCGGTGCGTCGCCGACGAGCCGCTTCAGGTTGTCGCGCACCGTTTCCCACTGGGAATGCAGCGTCGCCCACGCGGCGGCCTCCGGCGGGGTGCCGGTGTCGGCGATGTGGTCCTCGATGGCGTGGCAGGCGGCGGCGACCGAGTCCAGGCCGAAGATGGCCGCGTTCCCTTTTAGCGTGTGGACCTGTCGCTTGATGGCGGCCAAGTCGTCCGGCGCTTCCGCCGCCATCCCGCCGATGATCTCGTCCGCCTCCTTGACGAATTCCAGGAACCCGGCCTTGTCCCGGCTGATGCGGTCCACCATCGCCAGAAGGACGCGGTGTTCGGCCTCCAGCCGCTCGCGGGCGACGGTCGCCGTCACGTCGGTCATCATCACCGCCAGCGCCCGCGCCGGCCCCTCGCGGGGGATGGGCGCGTACTCGAGCTTCAGGGTGCGGTCGCCGAGGCGGAGCCGCTTGGGCAACTGGTCCACCGTCACCTCGACCGGCATCAGGTCGGCGAACACGTCGTCCAAGCCGAGGGCCAGCCAGTCGGCGACCATCGGGTCGTGCGGGCGGACGCGCTCCGGCAAGGTGGTTCCCGACACCCCCGGCCCCAGCCAGCGGTCCACGGCCGCCGACCGCTCGTCGCTCATCACCCCCTGCGGGTTCACGGTGAAGAAGCCCTGCTCGACGGCGTCCAGCAGCAGCCGCATGTCGCGGTTGCGGGCGTCCACCTCGGCGGTGCGGGCGGCGACGATTTTCTCCAGCCCGACCACGTTGTCGAAGAAACTGCGGGCGATGTAGCAGGCGGCCGCCGACTCGACGACGACGAACGCCGCGTGGACGCCGACCACCCACAGGGGGGCGTCGTAGTTGAACACGCTCGCCGGCAGCCACAGCCAGGTCGCCAAGTGGTGCGCGGTGGCCGTGGCCGCCGCCGCGAGGATGACCATCGGGTTGGCGAACACCGCCAGTAGCGCGATCAGGACGAAGAAGTAGAAGTGCATCTCGATTTGCACCGGCCCCCGGCCGATGTGGACCAGAATGCCGCCCAGGAACATGGCCGCCACGCCCACCACCACCGACGCGACCCGCCGCGGGCAGCGGGCGACCGCCACCAGCGGGCCGACCAGCACCGCGACGGTGAGCAGCACGGCGTCCGCCGTGCCGGTGCCGTTCAGCGCGGCGACGGCCGCGAACAGCGGCAGGTGGGCGGCGAGGAACCAGAGCGCGACGCGGTTCATGCGGGCGAGGTACCGCGCCTCGAACTCGCTCGTTTCGGCGGGCAAGACGAGATACCGGAGAATCGATCTCATGGCGGGTCTCGGCGGTGGCGGACGGCGATCACGCGGTCAGTTTGCGGACGGCGGCGACCAGTAGCTCGGCCTTGAACGGCTTGACGATCCACCCGCACGCGCCGGCCGCCTTGGCCCGCTGCACCTGGTGCGGCGACCCTTCGGTGGTCAGCATGATGATCGGCGGCAACTTGCCCGTCGCCTCCGCCTTCAGCTCCTCGACCATCTCGATGCCGTTCTTGTTCGGCATGTTCACGTCGCAGATGACGCAGCCGATGCCGCCGGCGGCGACGCGGGCCTTGCCCTCGACGCCGTCGCACGCCTCGGCCACGGCGAACCCGGCCGCCGTCAGCGCCGCCCCGACCTGCTGGCGGATGGTCGCCGAGTCGTCCACCACCAGTACTGTTGCGGCCATCGCACGCCTCCGGATGTTAGAACAGGCACAGGGTTCCTTCCGCCGCCACGTCCACCGCGTCGTCGGTCTCGAACGCCACCCCCGGCGCGACCGTCAGGCCGAGGCACGCCGTCAGCCGCCCGCCGGCCCACTCGACCTCCCAGCCGACCACCGCCCGGCGGTCGCGGATGAAGCCGACCACCTGCACCGGCGGCGAGATTTGCAGGTTGACGGAGCTGCGGAGCAAGCGGTTCTTCATCCGCCCGACGAGCTGGTTGTTCAGCTCGCCGAGCCAGTCGGACGGATCGGCGTCGGGCAGATCGCAGAGGCCGAGGACCGACGTGCCGTCCGCGATCAGCAGGGAACTGCCCCACACCCGCTCCTCGCCGAACCGGACGAGGGTGGCAGTCGGCGGCTCGTCCGCGGCGGCGTCCGGCCCCGGTGCGGGTCCGAGGGCCGAGAGCGGCCGAGCAGTCGGCGTCACGCCCGAATACAGACCGACGGTTTCGACCAGGCACGCCAGGTAGGTCGAAGTCACCACGTCGTGCGGCACCATCAGGATTCCCCAAGGGGACGTGGGCGTGAGTGGTCGTCGGGCGGATCGACCGGGGACACGGGAGTATCGGGCAGGTGCGGCGCGGAATTGCCACGGGCGGAAAAGAGAGTTGAATTCGGCGGCGGGCGGATTCTTCGGGTTACGGCCTAGCGCCCGCCGAGCGGGGGGCGGACGACGCGGTAGTAGCCGGCGGACAGGTCTTCGGCCCGCACGAAGCAATCGACGAGGTTGAACGGCGTTTCGGCCCCGCCCAGCACCAGCAGCCCGTCCGGGGCGAGCGCGTCGGCCGCCCGCCGGAGGACCGCCTTCTTCGTCTCCACGTCGAAGTAGATCATCACGTTCCGCAGGAACACGAGATCCATCGTCGGCAGGGCGGGCCACGGCTGGGCCAGGTTGAGCGGGCGGAATTCGACCCGCCGCCGCACGTCGTCGGCCAATTGCCAGGCCGTCCCGTCCTTGTGGAAGTACCGCTTGAGCAGGTCCGGCGGCAGGCCACGGTCCACTTCCATCTGCGAGTACCGGCCGTCGGCCGAGCGGGCGAGCATGTCGCGGGAGATGTCGGTGGCCAGGATGCGGACATCCCAGCCGGCCAGTTCGGGGAAGTGGTGCGCGACCGTCAGCGCCACCGAGTACGGCTCCTGCCCGCTGGAGCCGGCGGCGCACCATATGTTCAGCCGCCGGGTGTCGCGGCGGGCGGCGATCAGCGCCGGCAGAACTGCCGCGCGGAGCGTCTCGAACGGGGTGGCGTCGCGGAAGAACAGGGTTTCCGTCGTCACCATCGCTTCGATCAGGTCGCGGACGGACTCCTCCGCACCGCCGCGCAGCTTGTCGATGAACTGCTCGGCCGTGGTCAGTCCGTGCCGCTCGGCGACGGGCGTGAGCCGGGACACGAGCAGGTATTCCTTGCCCGGTTCGAGGACGATGGCGGTGCGGTCGCGGAGCAGCTTGGCGACGAAGGCGAAGTCGGCGGCGGTCATGGCGGGCCATTCCCCCCGGTCACGCGGCGGACGATCTCCGGGCCGACCAGCGCCAGCGGCAGCAGCCGGTCGGCCAAGCCAGCCCGCGCGACGGCCCCCGGCATCCCCCACACCACGCTCGTCGCCTCGTCCTGCGCCAGCACCCGCCCGCCGGCGGCGCGGACGGCCTCGCACCCGCGCAGCCCGTCCGACCCCATGCCGGTCAGGACGACGGCCAGCGTCCCGCCGCCATACACTTTCACGGCCGAGCGGAACAGCGGATCGGCCGCCGGCCTGCACGAGTTCTCCGGCGCGTCCTGGTGAAGGAACACGCGGACGCCGGTCAAGTCTCGAACGACGGTCATGTGGAAGTCGCCGGGCGCGATCACCGCGCGGCCGCGCTGGACGAGCGAGCCGTGCGTGGCTTCCTCGACCGGCACCCGCGACGAGGCGGTCAGCCGCTCGGCCAGCATCTTGGTGAACATCGGCGGCATGTGCTGGACGATCAGGATCGGCACCGGCAGGTCGGCCGGCAGGGTTTGGAACACGTCGCGCAGGGCGTTCGGCCCACCGGTGGACGACGCGATCACCACGGCCGTCACCGCCCCGCCGGTCGCGGCGGACATCACCGGTGCGAAGAGGGTAGCCGGGGGCTTGGCGACCGTTTGCGGGCACAATTGTTTGATGGCGGGAAGCAGCTCCTCGCGGAGGACGCGGCGAGATTCGTCCAGCCCGCCGGGGCCGCTCGGCTTGGCGAAGTAGTCGGTCGCGCCGAGGGCCAGCGCGTCGAGGGTGGCGGTCGCCCCCTGTTCGGTCAGGGCGCTGAACATCACGACGGGCAGGCGGGGGTGGGTCTTGCGGATGGCAGCCAGGGTCTCCAGCCCGTCCATCTCCGGCATTTCTACGTCCAGGATGACGAGGTCGTAGTTCGCCTGCGTCAGCTTCGCCAGAGCGATGCGGCCGGTGGCGGCGGACGCGACTTCCACGTCCGGGTCGGCGGACAGCACGTCGGTGACGACGCGGCGGATGACCACCGAGTCGTCCACCACCAGCACCCGGATGCGCGGCATCGATCACCCCCACGGTTGTGCAGCCCGACAGGTCAGGACTTCAACTGCCCCATGAGCCGCTGCAAATCGACGGCCATCTTGCTGAGCGCGTCGGCCGACAGCCGGGTGTTCGCCGCCCCTTCCGTGGTTCCCCGCGCGGCCTGGGCGACGGCCGTGATGTTCCGTGCGATCTCGCTGCTGCCGGTCGCCGCCTGGGTGACGTTGCGGGCGATCTCGGCGGTCGTGGCCGTCTGCTCCTCGACGGCGCTGGCGATGGTGTTCTGGATGTCGTTGATCTGGAGGATGATACCGCTGATGCGGGCGATGGCCTCGACCGCCCCCTTGGTGTCGGACTGGATGGCGTCGATCTTGCGGCTGATGTCCTCGGTCGCGCGGGCCGTCTGCTTGGCCAGCTCCTTCACCTCGTTGGCCACCACCGCGAACCCCTTGCCGGCCTCGCCGGCGCGGGCGGCTTCGATGGTGGCGTTCAGGGCCAGCAGGTTCGTCTGCTGGGCGATGGAGGTGATCACTTTGACGACGTTGCCGATCTCGGCCGACGACTCGCCCAGCTTGCCGATGATGGCGTTGGTCTTCTCGGCCACCTTCACCGCCGCCGTGGCCACGCGGGCCGCGTCGTGCGCGCTCTTGGCGATCTCCTTGATGCTCGCCCCCATCTCCTCGGTGCCGGTGGCGACGGTCGCCACGTTCCGGCTCACCTGCTCGGCCGCCGCCGCCGCCACGTTCGCCTGCGCGGCCGTCTCCTCGGCGTTCGCGGCCATCCCCTGGCTGACCGCCGTCAACTGGTGCGAGGCCGAGGCGAGGGTGGTGACGGTCTCGCCGAGCGACTGCTCGACGCCCCGCAAGGCGGTCGCGTCGGTGGCGTACTCGACCACCTTGAACGGCCGCCCGCCGGCGTCCAGGATGGGGAAGTACGACCCCTGAATCCAGACCTCCTTGCCGCCCTTGCCGACCCGCCGGAAGCGGCCCGTCTGCGGCCGACCGGCGGCCAAGTCGGCCCAGAACTGGCGGTACTCGCTCCCGGCCGCCTGCGCCGCGTCCACGAACATCGCGTGGTGCCGCCCCTTGATCTCCTCCAGCCGATAGCCCATCGCCGTCAGGAAGTGGTCGTTGGCCGACACGACGTTGCCTTCCAGGGTGAACTCGATGACGGCTTGAATCTTGCCGATGGCGTCGAGCTGGCCGGAGCGGTCGGCCGACCGGAGCTTGGCGGCGGTCACGTTCTCCCACGCCACGACGTACCCGATCACCGCGCCGCCGGCCCCGGTGACGGCGTTGATGTGGGCCTCCAGCGTCACCTTGCCGAACGCGAACTCGGCCCGGTGGGGCAGTCCGGTCGGGCTGCGGAGGATCTTCTCCACCCGCTTGCGGTCGAGCTGGAAGGTGTGGATGTTCGCGCCGACCACCTCGTCGGCCGTCACCCCGAAGGCCGCCTTCAACTCGCCCTCGATCTCGCGGAGGGTCTCCAGGGCGGCGGTGCTGGCGAACACGATGGTCAGCGACGGGTCGGCGACGAACACGTTCGCCCGCACGTCGGCCAGGGCGGCGGCGAGCAGCTTGGCGGCGGGGGCGGGCGGGGTGGGGGCGTCGGTCACGGCGGTTCTCGGGGGCGGGGTGGAAGGCGCGGGCAGTGGTCGGCGTCACTCGCGGGGGCCGTTGGCGTGCAGGCCGACGGCGCGGTCGGTGTCCAGGACGAGGAGCAGGCGGTCGGGCAGTTTGTACGCGCCGCGGATCAACTCGCGGGCCTCCCCCCGCAGCGTCTCCGGCGGCACCTCGAACAGGTCGTCCGACACGGTCAGCACCTCGCCGATCTCGTCCACCAGCAGGCTGACCGCGCCGTCGTCGGTTTGCAGGACGACGTTCATCGCGGGGGCGGCGTCCGGGCGGTCGGGCAGGTCGAGCCGCCGCCGCAGGTCGAGGGCGGTGACGATCTGCCCGCGCAGGTTGATCAGCCCGCGGACGACGGGGTGCGCGAGCGGCACCCGCGTCAGCGGCTGGGGGCGGATCACCTCCTGCACGCGCAGCACGTCCACGCCGAGGTACAACTCGCCGAGGTGGAACGTGCAGAACTGGCGGTCGGCGGCCATCATTTCGGTTCCTTACGCCAACGCGGAAGTCTCGGCGAACGGCGCGACGTGAGTCCGCCGGTACTCGTGGCGGACCACCGG
>JAYUFU010000325.1:0-4621 GCA_043738505.1 Fimbriiglobus sp.
CGTTCGCTCGCGGAGCGAGCGACGACGACCGACACCCGCCTGGGGTTCCCATGTCGCACTCGCGTTTCCTGCCGGCCGCGGCGGTCGTTCTGCTCGCCGTCGCTCCGGCGGCGGCCCAACTTCGCCTGTATGTGGCCATCGAGAAGGCGCAGGTCGGGTTCAAGCCCGGCCTGTACGTGAACGAACAGGGCGAGGGGCAGCGGTCGGTGCCGGTGGCGAAGAAGGGCCAGTGGGCACCGGTCTCGTTCGAGCTGAAAGTCCTCCGCAAATTGGACCCGGCCAAGCAGATGCAGATGAAGCTCCGCGTCGAGGGGCGGGACGCCGACGAGACGCGGTACACCGCGTACTTCCCCCTCGGCCAGCCGCTCATCGACCCGAACCCGGTGCCCAACCCGGCCGACCCCGGCGACAACACCCGCCCGGTGAACGCCACCGTCTTCCCGGTCGAGTTGCCGCTCCGCGCCTGCGCCCGGCCCGGCGGGTCGAACGGCGAGATCACTTTGACGGTCATGACCAACAACCGCGACGAGCGGTCGGACGAAATCTCGGACCCGGTGAAGATCGACGGCAGCCAGTTCCGCGACCCGTCGGTGTACGTCGTCCTGTCGCTCGGCTCGAAGCTGTCCGGCTTCGACCTGAAGGACGACGACCGCGGGCCGGTGCAACCGGGGCAGTCGAACCGCGGCGGGCTGCGGGGCGGGCGGGTGGAGACGGCCGTCCTCGATTCGGTGGCGGAGATGCCCGACCACTGGTTCGCCTACGAGGCCGCCGACTTGGTGGTGCTGCCGACCGCCGACTCCCGCCAGGGGTTCCTGGAGCAACTGTTCGACCCGCAGCAGTCCCAGCCCTACACCCGTAAGCGGGAGGCACTGCTGGAGTGGGTGCGGCGGGGCGGCAAGCTGCTGGTGTCCGTCGGCCGCGACGCCAACAAGCTGAAGCAGTACCCGGCGTTCGCGGAGATGCTGCCGGTCCGACTCGGCGGCCTCGGCCACACGGAAGTGACCAAGCGGACCGTCAACTACACGCCCACCAGCGGCACCGGCACGGCCATCGAAGTGAAGAACACCGTCATCGACCCGATGACGAAACGGCCGAAGCTGGACCAGCCGTTCTGGGTGGCGACACTGGAGCCGAAGCCCGGCCGGACGCCGCTGCCCGTGTCCCGCGACGCGGAGTCCGGCGCGCTGATCGTCGCCCAGGCCCCGCTCGGCCTTGGGCGCGTCACCGTCGTCGGCCTGGACCTGGACGCCGCGCCATTCACCGCCCTGGACCGCCAGTTCCGCCAACCGCTGTGGGACTGGCTGATCCGGGTGGCCGGGTCGGAACGAGCCGCCAGCGTGTCCGGCGCGGACCGCGACCGGCCGAACTACAGCAGCGGACTGTCCCCGGTGAACGTGGAGGACGGGGCGGCCGCCGCCATCCGCCGGCACATCGACGAGTTCGAGGGGGTGCCGGTCATCTCGTTCGGCTGGGTGGCCCTGTTCATCTTCCTCTACACCCTGCTCATCGGGCCGGTCGAGTACCTGTTCCTGAAGAAAGTCCTCGGCCGGCTGGAACTGACGTGGGTGACGTTCCCGATCATCGTGCTGAGCGTGTCCGCCGCCGCGTACTTCACCGCCTACGCCATCAAGGGGAAGGACCTCCGCATCAACAAGATCGACGTGGTGGACATCGACCTGGCCGGCAAGCGGGTGTACGGGCGGACGTTCTTCACCGTGTTCAGCCCCCGCGTGGACAGCTACACCGTCGGCATCGAGCCGAAGGCCCCGTGGGGGGCCGTGCCGCAGTACGGCACTCCGACCCCGCCGAGCATGGTGGATTGGGTGGGCGGCGTCCGCATGGGCGGCGGCGGGGCCGGCGGCTTCCGCTCGTACCGGTACGAACTGGACGACACCGGCAAGGCCACCAGCGGGCTGGTCAGCGTGCCCATCCAGGTCTGGTCCACCAAGTCGTTCGCCGCCAACTGGGCGACCGACTTCGACCCGGCCAACCCGCCGGTGACGGCCGACCTGGCCCACCTGCCGGCGGCAGCCACCGCGACGGCGGGCAAGATCACCGCCAACCTGCCGCTCGGCAACCTGCAAGAAGGATACGCCTTCTACGCCGGCAAAGCGTACAAGCTGGACGCCCTGCCGACGGGGGTGGCGGTGCCGTTCAGTTCGACCAACGCGACGGTGTCCGGCTGGGAGGAGAAGGTGACGCTGTTCGACGCCAAGTTCTCGACCGACGACATGTACGACGCCTCCGGCCCGCAGCGGACGGCGCGGGGCGTGTCCGGGGTGTCGGCGGCCGGGCCGCTCTCCCTGTGGGGGGTGCTGTTCGGCGACCGGGCGGCGAAGCACTTCAGCCGCACGTCGCAGAACGCCTCCCTCCGCACCCTCGACCAGTCGTGGCGGCTGGACCCGAAGAACACCGAAGAGGTGGTGATCGTGGCGAAGCTGGCCCGCGCCACCGGCCCGGCCGAGCAACTGATGACCGACCCGGCCAGCACCTCGCCGACCCAACTGTGGCTCCGCGGCCTGCCCGGCACCGGCCCCCGCGTCGAGGTGCCCGGCATCCTGCAACAGGAGACCTACGTCCGCATCTTCATCCCGGTGAAGCCGGCGGGGGCCAAATGATCACCACCCGACCCGTGCAATACCGCCGCATGACATCCGACGAGGTGCTGGCCGAACTCCGGCTGTTCTATCGCGATTGGGCTTTCTCCGAAGCGGACATCCGAAAGTACGTCAGCCCGGAAGCATCCCTTCTGGCACTGGCGAGGTGCGATGACGAGATCGATTTGGCCGACCTGATCTCTGGTCACGGCTTATCGCTTCCGGACGGCGAGTGGTCCGCCAACCTCCCGCCCGCCCGCACGGTCGGGGATTTCTGCGAGGCCGTGGCGAGCCTGACGGAAGTACCCGTGATCGAATCCGTGACCATCCTCGGCACACCGTGCGAGACGGCCGGCGCGTTCCTGACGTTGAAGCAAATGCTGACCGACGACGGCGCGGATGTGAGTGACATCGGGCCGTCGTCGGACTTGAAGGCCGCCGTCGTCGAACACCCGGACGTGTTCCGTCGCTTCCGGTTAGCGACTGGCGGGCAGCTCCCCATGCTGTCCGTTTGGAACCCGCTCGAAGTACTCGGGCGCGTGTTCGTTCTCGGCGGTGCGGCGCTCCTCGTCTGGGCGCTGTGGCGGTTCGGCGTTGTCTGGAACAATCCGCTCGGCGTCTTCGGGCTGGTGGTCTTGGCGGCCGGTGGCGGGTTGTTCGACTACGCCTGCCGCCACGCCACCGAGACCGCCCGGATCGCGTTCGGCGACCGGAACCTGACGACCTTCCGCGACCTGATCCACGCCGCACTGGGGCGGCCGGCGCGGGCGGGGGCGGCGTGACCGGGACGACGCAACGGATTCTTCACGCCGGAGGCGTGGCGGACTGTAGCCAGGGGTGAAACCCCTGGAAACCGTTGGCAAAATGACACCCACCCCGGAGGGGTGGCGGAACGTCCGGCACCCCGCCGGGGTGCGAGGAATTGAAGACAGACCACCAGGGGTTTCACCCCTGGCTACAGTCCGCCACCGCTCCGCGGTGAAGACAATGCCGCCCCTCATGGACGCGGCTCGCCAAGAGATACCCCACCCATGATCGAGTGCCGCGACCTGACCAAGAAGTACGGCGACCTGTACGCCCTGGACCGGCTCACGCTCAAGCTCGACAAGGGCGACGTGTTCGGGTTCATCGGGCCGAACGGGGCCGGCAAGACGACCACCATGCGCATCCTGGCCACCCTGCTGAACCCCAGTTGGGGCGAGGCCAGCGTGTGCGGGTACAGCATCTACAACGGGTCGAAGGAGATCCGTCGGGCCATCGGCTACATGCCCGACTTCTTCGGCGTGTACGACGACATGAAGGTGACCGAGTACCTGGAGTTCTTCGCCGCCGCCTACCGCATCAAGGGGCCGGAGCGGAAGAAGAAGTGCGATCAGGTGCTGGACCTCGTGGACCTCGGGTACAAGCGGGACGCGCTGGTGACGAGCCTCAGCCGGGGGATGACGCAGCGGCTCGGGCTGGCCCGCGTGCTGCTGCACGAGCCGCAGGTGCTGCTGCTGGACGAGCCGGCGTCCGGCCTCGACCCCCGCGCGCGGATCGAGATGCGGGAACTCATCAAGGAACTGCGGGGGATGAACAAGACGATCATGGTGTCGTCGCACATCCTCCCGGAGCTGGCCGACATCTGCAACAAGATCGGCATCATCGAGCGGGGCAAGCTGATCTTCAACGGCACCGTGGACGAGGCCATCCGCAAGGTCCGCACCCGGCACGTCTTCATGGTGTCGGTCGGCAAGGACCAGAACGAGCTGGCCGCCAGTCGCCTCGGCCGGTGTTCCGAGATCGAGACGGCGGAGGTGGGCAAGGACGGCGAGTCGATCAAGGTGACGCTGAACGACGGGTACGACGACGGCTGCTTCATCCCCGAAGTGCTGATCGGCGAGAAGCTGCGGCTGAAGATGTTCCAGGAGGAGCAGATCAACCTGGAGGACGTGTTCATGGGGATCACGAAGGGCATCACGAACTGAGTGGCGAACGGCGCGGCGTCAGCCCGCCGGTTCTGATCCTACCGGCGGGCTGACGCC
>JAYUFU010000326.1:0-4614 GCA_043738505.1 Fimbriiglobus sp.
CACGAAGGGGAGCGCGCTTTCCCCTTACACCTCCGCGAAGTGCTTCAGCGCGACTCGCCCCACCTCTTGACTCTTCTCCAGGTGGAACGGGGTGGCGAACACGTTGCCCCGCCGGAGGGCGGCGAAGACGTGCGGCCGGCACGGGGGCGGGTTTTTTGCGACCGCCGCCGATTTTCCGTTTGCTTTTCCGCCCGCCTGCCGGTATTCGCCGCGGCTATCGTCACCGCAAGGGGCACGCATGAGTCGCACTCGATACCGGCACCTCCGCGCCTTGATCGCAAGCGTGTTGCTCGGCCAGCTCGTCGTCCTCGGCACGGCCTGCCAGTTCCGCCGCGTCGAGAAGCGGCCGACGCCCCTCCCGCAAGGGGTGGAGCCGAACGAACTCGTGGACGTGGCGTTCGTCTCCGACCCGGCCGACCCGCTCGGTCCGCTGGACGGGGCGGAGATTCAGAAGGTGTTCGTCGAACGGCGAGCGGAGGCGGCGCGGGAGCGGCGGGAGCGGGAGGCGAAGGTGACGAAGGAGACCGGGAAACCCTACCGGCAGAAGGAGTACAACATCCTTGTCATGTCCGGCGGCGGCATTTTCGGCGCGTACCCGGCCGGCGTCCTGTGCGGGTGGACGGCGTCCGGCAAGACGCCGGCGGAGGGCGGCCGGCCGACGTTCGACGTGGTGACGGGGGTCAGCACCGGGGCGCTCGTCGCGCCGCTGGCGTTCCTCGGGTCGGAGTACGACCCGACGCTGAAGTCGCTGTACACCACCATCAAGAACGAGGACATCTTCAAGATCCGCCGCTCCGTCCGCTCCTTCTTCGCTGAGAGCTTGGCCGACAGCGCGCCGCTGCGGAAGCGGATCGACGACATGTACACGCCCGAACTGCTGGCGAAGGTGGCGGCCGAACACGCCAAGGGCCGCCGCGTGTACGTCGGCACGACCAACCTGGACACCAAGCGGCTGGTGGTGTGGGACATCGGGGCCATCGCCGCCAAAGGGACGCCGGAGTCCCGCACGCTGATCGTGGACGTGATCCTCGCCTCCGCCGCCATCCCCGGCTTCTTCCCGCCGGTGAAGTTCAACGTCACCATCGACGGCTCGCCGTACGAGGAGATGCACGTGGACGGCGGCGTGACGCGGGCCATGTTCTTCCGCCCGCCGTACTTCCCGGACACCGAGCCGGAGCCGGACGGGCCGACCGCGCTGGCCGGGTCGAACGTGTTCGCCCTCGTCGCCGGCAAGGCGTACCCCGACCCCGAAGGGATCAAGCCCCGCACCATCGCCGTGGTGGGGGCGTCGGTGTCCAACTTGCTGTACGTGACGGCCCGCAACGACCTGTTCCGCTTCTACACGTACAGCATGCTGTCCGGCATGGACTTCTTCTCCGCGATCATGCCGTCCGAGTTGAAGGTGACGGACTCCAGCACCAACTTCGACGGCAAGGAGGCGGCGAAGATGTTCGACGCCGGGTTCGAGCTGGCGAAGAACGGGGCCTTCGCCAAAGTCCCGAAGGCGGACCCGAAGAGTACCGACAAGGACAAGAAGAACTACGTCTACGCGGACGGCTCGCCGATCCTGTTCAAGGAGCCTGGTCCGGCGTGGCGGAACACGCCCCCCGGCCTGGAGACGGGCGAGCGGGGCCACAACCGCGCCGGCCTGACCCTGGTGGTCAAGAAGAACCCCGACGAGCCGCAGCAGCCGCAAGGCACCGACCAGAACTCCGGCGGTCCGCCGCCGGTGACCAAGTGACGGCGTGGGGAGTTGCGTCGGGTGTACGCCGTGCGGTGCAGATCGAGAGCGGGTTCGGTCGGCGGAAGCGGCGGCTCAGCAGCGTACCCGCTGGGCAGAGGTGGGAAAACGGCCTGCCTCATCCCCCGTCGCGGACGCGACATCCCCTCACCGGAAGCCGCCCATGAGTCCCGCCGGCGAGTCGCCCCCAGCCCACTGGCTGAGCGGCTGGAAGCTGTCCGCGTGGGCGGTGGCGGCGGCGTTCGGCACCTACTTCTGCATGTACGGCTTCCGCAAGCCGTTCACGGCCGGCAAATTCGAGGGGGCGGACATCTGGGGGCTGACGCCGAAGGACCTGCTCGTCGTCGCCCATGTGTGCGGGTACATGGTGTCGAAGTTCGTCGGCATCTCGGTCATCGCCGGCATGAACCCGCGCTGGCGGGTGGCGGCGCTCCTCGGACTGATCGGGTTCTCCCACCTCGCGCTGCTGCTGTTCGCCGTCGCCCCCGCGCCGTGGAACGCCGCCTGCCTGTTTCTGAACGGCCTGCCGCTGGGGATGGTGTTCGGGCTGGTCATGGGCTTCCTCGAAGGCCGCCGCGCGACGGAAGCGCTGGCCGCCGGGCTGTGCGTCAGCTTCATCGTCGCCGACGGGGTGACGAAGACGGTCGGCGAGGCGGTGATGACCGAATTCGGCGTGCCCGAGCCGTGGATGCCGTTCGCCGCCGGGTGCGTGTTCGCCCTGCCACTTCTCCTGTTCGCCTGGATGCTGACGCGCATCCCGCCGCCCTCGGCCGCCGACGTGGACCACCGCAGCGCGCGGACGCCGATGACGCGGGCGGATCGCCGGCAACTGTTCCGGCGGTACGCGCCAGGCCTCGTGATGCTCGTGGCCATGTACCTGCTCGTCACGATCCTCCGCAGCCTGCGGGCCGACTTCGCCCCGGAGCTGTGGAAGTCCTTGGGGTACGAGAACCCGAAGTGGCTGTTCACGCTCACCGAACTGCTCGTCGGCTTCGGCGTGCTGGTGGCCACCGGCGCGGCGGTGCTGATCCGCGACAACCGCACGGCCTTCTTCGCCTCGCTCGTCACGTCGGCCGTCGGTTTCGGGCTGGTGGCGGTCGCGCTGGCCGGGCACGCCGGCGGGTGGCTGGGCGGATTCTGGTTCGTGGTGCTGTCCGGCCTGGGCCTGTACTTGCCGTATGTGTCCGTCCACGTCAGCGTGTTCGAGCGGCTGATCGCCATGACCCGGTCGGTCGGCAACCTCGGCTTCCTCATGTACTTGGCCGACTCGTTCGGCTACCTCGGGTACGTCGGCCTGCTGGTGGCGGACAAGCTGGTCGGCCTGACGGCCGACAAGCTCGACCTGTTCCTCGGCGGGGCGACGCTGGCCGCCCCGGCGTCGGTGGCGCTGCTGGCCGCCGCCGCCGTGTACTTCCGGCGGACGACGCAGGCGGCGGGATGAGGACTCGCTGGCGAATCGTTCCCGGACCCTGTTGGAATGGTACGGCGGGGTTCCGCACAAGTCAACGGGTTACTGTAAAAATATAACCAAGTGTACCGACGTGGTGACAGCAAAAGCGCAAGTGAGGCGCAGACTGGCGCGAGCGAGCGCGGTAGGGTGACAGCTCGCCAGTCCCGTCCGGAGCGATCCCGTGAAGACGGTTCGGCTCGATTGCCCCAGTTGCGGGGCAAATCTGAAGATTGCACCTCGCACCGAGTCATTCGCATGCGCGCACTGCGGAGTCACGCAGTATGTGTCTCGCGAAGGCGGGACCGTCTCGCTTGAATTGCTTGCAGAGACGATCAGTTCGATTCGTGACGACACCTCGCGAATCACGGAGGAGCTGGAACTATCCCGGCGGCGAGACGACTTTCGTGATTGCGACCGGCGGATTGAATCACTCGATTCTCAAATCTCTCAGCTCCAAAGAGACGAGCGAAAGCCAACCCCGCCAGAAGTGGTCGTTGCCCTCATGCTCGTCGGACTGCCTACCTTTGGCATTAGCCGCCTCGCATTTGGCCTGGACGCTTTCGGCGGTGCTTTCTGGGGGATTATCTTTTCAATGGTTGGGTTGTTGCTGGCTCGCCCGCTGTATTTCCTCTGGAAAATCCAGCAGGCGGAAGTGAAGAAGCTGGCCGAAACGAAACGTCGAGACCGCTTGCAAGCGGAGATCGAGTCGTGCCGCAAGCGTCTCGGATAACCCCTCGTCCCTCCGGAGTCCGCCCGATGCCCGTCGTCACCTGCCCCACTGCCGGGCCGCGAGCCAGCTTCCCGACCCGTGGTACGCGCCAGGGTACACCTGCCACCACTGCCGCCAGCCGGTGACGATCTCGCACCCGGTCGCCCCCGCCCCACAACCGTTCGCGGACCTGACCGAGGACGACGACCGCCCTGTCCGCCGAAGCCGACGGACATCCCCACACATCGGCACCGCACACCCGGCGTTGATCGTATTCGGCTACCTCTGTGCCCTGCTCTCGCTCGGCTTCTTCCCGCCCGGCCTCGGTCTCGCCGGACTCATCTTCGGAACCGTCTGTCTTGCTCAGCGGGCGACGGTCAACGGGATATTGATCGTCATCCTGTCGGCCGTCTGTGCCAGCATCGGCATGATTTGGGGCATCGAAGCGGCCATCTTCGGGCGGCCGCTGTTCTTGCTTCGGTAGCTCATCCCCGCGCCCCTTCGCCGCCATCGTCGAGGTGACGGACGTCCGTCGGCTGCGGGCGCGACCGCCCGACATGTTCGGCGTGTTCATCACCAACGTCCGCCGCCTGCCGGATGGGAGGATCGCCTTTCACCTAGGCTTACGAGTACCCGCGAGGCGCAAGTCCCGCTCCCTTCGGTCGCGGCGACGTCCAGGTGGTTGGCGGATAACGTCGAGGAGCTCGTCGTCGC
>JAYUFU010000327.1:0-34614 GCA_043738505.1 Fimbriiglobus sp.
GGCTGTGCTAACCGAAGACCGCTCGCGGAGCGAGCAGAGCACGCAAGCGAAGTCTCCCCTCCCGGCGGCTGCGCCGCCGACCTCCCCTCAACGAGGGGAGGTGAAAGAGTTGGTCAGCCGCTGAACGCGCCGGGCCGGAGGAGGTCTTCGCCTTCCCGCACCCGACACCTGGAGAGAAACCGAGATGCCCGTGACTTTCAAGATCGACAACGAGATGCGGCAGTTCACCGACGGCGTCGGCACGGTGCCGGTGGCCGGCGGGACCGTGGCGTCCGCCCTCGGCGACCTCGCCAAGCAGTACCCGAAGCTGCAATCCCGCCTGTACAACGCCGCCGGCGCGCTCAACCCGTTCGTCATGGTGCTGGTGAACGACGAGGACGTGCGGACGTTCGACGCCGAGTGGGACACGCCGGTCGCGGACGCCGACGTGCTGGAACTCCTGCCGCCCACCTCCGGGGGTTGATGCCATGCCCGACGAACCCGACGACGACGACACCAGCCTCGACGAGACGCCGGACGGGGCGGCGGTGTTCCCGCTCATCCCGGAAGAACTCGGCATTCACCCGCTGCTGCTGGCGGTGCTGCACGCCTACGTTTTCCTGGAAGGGTCGGAGGAAGAGGTGCTGAACGGGAACGTGGCCGAGGAGGCGATGAACTACCTGGCGTCGTACCTCCAGCGGCTGACCGGCCCGGACCTGAAGCGGGTGAAGGAGGACTTCGCCACCCTGGTGGGGTTCGCCAAGTCCGAGGACTGGCCGAAGCAGCAGGTGCGGTTCCTGCAAGAGTTCCTGAAAGAGAACGAGATCGGCGGGTGAGCGACCCCACGAACCGGGACCGCCAGGGAGGGGTGCAAGGCGAACGGCGCGACGTGAGTCCGCCGGTTCTTCGCACACCATCAGCGGACTCACGCCGTTCGCCCAACACATCGGATACACCAACATGCTCGACGCGCCGTCCCCCCTCGACCGCTACTCCCGCCAGATGCGCGTCCCCGGCATCGGCAAGGCCGGGCAGGAGCGCATCCTGGCGTCCCGCGTCACCCTGTGCGGCGTCGGCGCGCTCGGCACCGTGCTGGCCAACACGCTGGTCCGCGCCGGCGTCGGCTTCGTGCGGGTCGTGGACCGCGACTTCGTGGAACCCAGCAACCTGCAACGCCAGGTGCTGTTCGACGAGTCCGACGTGACCGGCAACCTGCCCAAGGCCGAGGCGGCGGCGGTGAAGTTGCGGCAGATCAACAGCGCCGTCACCGTCGAGCCGGTGGTGGCGAACATCGACCGCACCAACATCGAAGACCTGTGCCAGGACACCGACCTCATCCTCGACGGGTCCGACAACTTCGAGCTGCGCTACCTCATCAACGACGTGGCCGTCAAGCACGGCAAGCCGTGGGTGTACGGCGGGGCGGTCGGGTGCGAGGGGATGAGCATGACCATCATCCCCGGCGAGACGCCGTGCCTGCGGTGCGTGTTCGAGCGCGGCCCGGCTCCGGGGGATGTCGGCACCTGCGAGACGGCCGGCGTGCTGGCCCCGATCGTCGGCATCGTGGCCAGCTTCCAGGCGGCGGAGGCCCTGAAAATCTTGGCCGGGAAGTCGGAGGCGATCAACCGCGACCTGTTCGTGATCCACCTGTGGGACAACACCAACCGGCGGGTGAAGGTGGCCAAGCTGGCCGGGCGGAAGGGGCAGTGCCCGTGCTGCGCGAAGCGGATCTTCGAGTGGCTGGACGGCGACCACGGCACGCAGACGACCAGCCTGTGCGGGCGGAACGCGGTGCAAGTCTCGCCCCGCGGCGGCACGAAGCTCGACTTCGCCGACCTGAAGCGGCAACTGGAGCCGTCCGGCACCGTGTCGGCGAACCGGTTCCTCTTGAAGTTCAGCGTGACCGACGCCGGCGACGGCTACGAGTTCACCATCTTCCCCGACGGCCGCGCCATCATCAAGGGGACCGACGACACCGACCGCGCGCGGGTGCTGTACGCCAAGTACGTGGGCCACTGAGCGGGTAGAATACCGGCAATCGCACTCACGGAGGTTCGCCAGCATGTCCGCCACCCTTTCGCCGAAGCGGAAAACTCCCGCGCCGCCTCAGCGGCCGCCCGCGCCGCTACCGCCGGCGGACCCGCCACCGGGACCGATCCGCCGGTTCACCGTGGCCGAATACGACCGACTCATCGAACTCGGGATGCTCGCGGAGAACGATCCGTACCACCTGCTCAACGGGGTCATCCGATTCAAGATGCCGACGAACACGCCGCACATTAGCACCGCCATGAAGCTGGAAGGGCTGTTCTGGCGGATGCTCCCACTGGAGTACATCCTCTCCATCCAGAAGCCGGTGTCCTTCCCGAATTCCGACAGTCAGCCCGAACCCGACCTGGCTGTTGTCCTCGGCCCGGCGGCGAGATATGAGCGGGAAAAAGCAGGTGCGTCCGACGTGTTTCTCGTCGTCGAGGTGGCGGACACGTCGCTGGCGGCGGATCGCGGCGAGATGCTCGACATCTACGCCGGCGGGAAGATGCCGGAGTATTGGATCGTGAATATCGTGGAACGGATGGTCGAGGTGTATACACAGCCGCGCGGCGGCAAGAAGCCGACGTACAAGTCGCGCACCGACTACGCCGCCGGCGAGTCCGTGCCCGTCGTGCTGGGCGGCAAGCCAGTGGGCGCGATTGCCGTCTCCGACATCCTGCCCGGAGGGAACTGACCGTGGCCACCGCGACCCTGATGCCCCCCCCGCTCACACCGCAGCGGCTGAAGAAGTTCACCGTCGCCGAGTATGAGCGGTTGCACGCAAGCGGTTTCCTGTCCCCCAAAGACCGTTGCGAGCTACTTCGCGGCTTCCTCGTGGAGAAACCGCCCATGAACCCGCCGCACGCCACCGCCCTGTCGCAACTCCACATGCAACTGCTCGGCCTCCTCGGGTTGAACGCTTGCGTTCGCGCGCAGATGCCAGTTCGCCTTGCGGACAGCGTTCCACTTCCGGACCTCGTGTGGGCGGACGGTGCCTTCCCCGACTATGCGACCACCCACCCGACGCCAAAACAGATCCGCTTGCTGGTGGAAGTCGCCGAGAGCAGCTTGGCGGAGGATCGCGGGTCGCAACTGGAACTGTACGCCGAGAACAAGATCGGCGTGTACTGGATCGTCAACCTCCTCGACGGCATCGTCGAGGTGTATACCCAGCCGCGCGGGGGTAAGAGGCCGACGTACCGCGCCCGCACCGACTACGCCGCCGGCCAAGTCGTGCCCGTCGTGCTGGGTGGCAAGCAAGTGGGAACCATCCCCGTCTCCGAGATCCTCCCGTGATTTACCTGGACAACGCCGCCACCAGCTTCCCCAAGCCAGAGGCCGTGTACGTGGCGATGGACCGCTTCGCCCGCACCACCCTGGCCAACCCCGGCCGCTCCGGGCACCGCATGGCGCTGGCGTGCGAGCACGCGCTGGCCGACGCCCGCCACCGGCTGAACCGGTTCTTCAAGGGCCGCGACCCGAACCGCTTCATCTTCGCGCTGAACGGCACCGACGCGCTGAACATCGCCATCAAGGGCGTGCTGAACGACGGCGATCACGTCGTCACGACCGACCTGGAGCATAACAGCGTCAGCCGGCCACTAGTGGCGCTGGCCGAAGCCGGCGTCATCACCCTCACCCGTGTTCCCGCCGACGCCTCCGGCACCGTTGACCCGGCCGCGATTCTGGCGGCGTTCACCCCGAAGACGAAGCTGGTCGCCGTCACCCACGCCAGCAACGTCCTCGGCACCGTGCAGCCGGTCGCCGACATCGGCCGCCTCTGCCGCGAGCGCGACGTGCTATTGCTCGTCGATGCCGCGCAGACGGCCGGCGTGGTGCCCATCGACGTGCAGGCGATGAACATCGATTTACTTGCTTTCCCCGGTCACAAGTGCCTGTTCGGGCCGACCGGCACCGGGGCCTTGTACGTCGGTCCGCGCGCGACGGTGCGGCCGTGGCGGGAGGGCGGCACCGGCGGCGACTCGACCACTCCGACGCAGCCGCCGGACTACCCGCACTACCTGGAGGGCGGCACGCCGAACGTGCTGGGCATCGTCGGCCTGGTGGCCGGGCTGGATTTCGTCGAGGAGCGCGGCCCCGACGCGCTGCGGCGGCACGAGGTGGCGTTGTGCGACCAACTGCGGGACGAGCTGGAGGACGCCGGGCCGTTCGAGTTCTTCGGCCACCGCGACGCCGCGCGGCGGGTCGGCACCATCAGCTTCCGCAGCACGGTCATCCCCGCGCCGGACCTGGGGGCCATCCTGGACGACGACTCGTTCGTCATCGCCACCCGCCCCGGCCTGCACTGCGCGCCGTACGTCCACCGGGCCATGCACACGTTCCCCGACGGCACCGTTCGCGTGTCGCCGGGGCCGTTCAACACCGCCGACCACATCCGCCAGCTGGTGGACGCGCTCAAGGCCGCGCACGAGGGGGTGTGACGCTTCTCGCTCCCTTCGGTCGCGACGACCGGTACACACTCGTCGCCGCGACCGAGGGGAGCGACCCACCCTGAAAGACCATCCCACCTCCTCGGTATGAACTCGCGTACACACCGCCGGGCGTTCCGGTGGCCCCTTCCGAGGACTCGCGGATGCTCACCCTCCGCCCCGCCGCCGACCGCGGCACGACGAACTTCGGCTGGCTCGACAGCCGGCACACCTTCAGCTTCGGCGAGTACTCCGACCCCGATCACACCCACTTCCGCGCCCTGCGGGTCATCAACGACGACCGCATCGCCGGCGGCGGCGGGTTCCCGACGCACCCGCACCGGGACATGGAAATCCTGACGTTCGTGCTGAGCGGGGCCATCGCCCACCGCGACAGCCTGGGCACCGGCAGCGTCGTGAACGCCGGCGAGTGGCAGTCCTTGTCGGCCGGCACCGGCGTGGCGCACAGCGAGTTCAACCCGTCGAAGACGGAGCCGATGCACCTGCTGCAAATCTGGATCGTGCCGGACAAGAAGGGGTACGCGCCGCGGTACGCCCAGCAGTCGTTCGCCGATGCGCCGCACGGGAAGTGGACGACGGTGGCCACGCCGGACGGCCGCGACGGGTCGATGGCGATCCGCCAGGACGTGGTGCTGTCCACGGCGAAGTTGCGGCCCGGCGACGCCGTGCGGTACGACTTCGCCCCCGGCCGCGCCGGGTGGCTGCACCTGGCCACCGGCACCGCCACTGTCAACGGCCTGTCACTGACCGCCGGCGACGGGCTGGCGATCGCCGACGAGGCGACTCTCAGCGTCACCGGCGACGGCGAAGCGATCCTGTTCGACTTGGCGTAGAGCAGTGAGGAATCAAGAAAGCAGCCCGCAGAGAACGCAGACGAAGACGCAGAGGAAGCCCAGACAAGACTGAGTCTGGTCCGGCTTTCATCCGCGTCTTTTCTGCGTCGTCTGCGGGCCGCTTGGAAAGTCCGACCCATACAATTTCTGTCGATGATTCTTCCTCGTGGACTCCCGCACCGATGCCGGACGAACTGCCGCTGATCGCGTACCAGATCGCCGACGTGCCGCCGACGATGGGCCTCCGCCCGGCGGCCATCGACCGCGACTGGATGGACGCCACTGCCCAGCGGTACGCCTACCGCTGCCTGCCGCTGAACATCGCCAACCAGAACGGGTGGGTCGTCACGGCCGGCAGCGGCTTCCGCGCGTTCTGGTACGGCGGCGCGCACCCGGCCGACATCGAGGTGCAGTTCGACGGCCCGCCGGACCCGTTCGTGTCCAGCCACTTCGGCCACGGCGTCCTCACGTTCTCGCTGCCGTGGCTGTTCCGCACCCCGCCGGGCGTGAACCTGTGGGTGAAGGGGCCGAGCAATTCGCCGAAGGACGGCATCCAGGCGCTCGAAGGGGTGGTGGAAACGGACTGGTCGGTCAGCACGTTCACCATGAACTGGCGGTTCACGCGGGGCAACGAGTGGGTGCGGTTCGAGGCCGGCGAACCGGTGTGCCACCTGGTGCCGGTGCCGCGCGGGTTCACCGAGGGGTTCGCGCCGCGCGTCGAGTTGCTGACCGCGACGCCGGAGCTGCACGCCGCGTACAAGGCGTGGGAGGCCAGCCGCTCCGGGTTCCTGACGGGGCTGAAGGAGCTAGACCCGGAGGCCGTCAAGCGGGGCTGGCAGAAGGACTACTTCCAGGGCAAGACGGCCGACGGCGGCGCGTTCGACGGCCACCAGACGCGGCTGGGGGTGAAGCCGTTCGACCCGCCGCCGCCGGTCGAGGGCGGCGGGTGACAGCGGGTGACTACTTCTTCGATTCCAGCCGAAACTGAGTGAACTTCTTGTTCACACGGCTGAACACCCAGCCCGTCAGCCCGTCAGTGTTGATCGCGAACACCGCCGCCTCTTCCGGCGACAGGGACAGGTCGGTGAGCGTGGCGGCGGTGGTGAACGTGTCGTCCGCCACGCTCTTCGTCCGCCACCTTCTGAAACAGTTCGGCAACGGCCAGCAGCGATCCCGGCGCGGCGGCGGTGGGCGGGCGATCTACCCGTGATATGAAGGTGAATACGTTCGGATGGCCGGTTGTGGGTGACGGCTCAGGCTAGCGCTACCGCGAACCCGCCAAGGGCCGACACGGCTCTGGAGCCGTGACCAAATTCGACCGTCAGCGTGTCGGTGATCTGCACCAAGACGGGGTTACTTCAGGCGTTCCGGGTAATCTTGACGGAAGTAGAGGACGACGAACACGGCGGCCGCCAGCACCGCGACGACCAGCACAGCCAGGACGCACCCGGCCCAGCCAGCGCCCGGTCCTTTTTTTGCGCCGAGATATCCCGACCCGGCCCCAGCCGCAGCCCCCATCGCCATTGCCACCAGTCCGCAGCCGAGCAGATGAACGGGGATGGACTCCAACCGTGCCGGGCTGAAAGGGCGGGCGATGGATTGGATGAAGCCGCCGAAGATCGGCGCGTACTGGCTGAAGAACAGCGCGGCCGGGACGGACAGAACGACACCGAGCAGGCTGCCAATGAACGCCCCGCTGACGGCAGCCGGACCAGCTTCACGGGTGCCCCGGCCTCTTGTGCGAATGGGCACATCGTCCTCGTCATCGTAGCGCGTAACCTCCCGTCGGGTGCGGCGCGCCGGGAGGCGGTCAGTCAAGTCGGCGAACGGGGCCGGGGCCGGCAGTAAGACCGGCATCTCGTCGGGTTCGGCCAGCGGCAACAGAGTCACATTCGACGGCGGCTCAACTGATGTGCTTTCCAGCAACGGGACCGGCACCTTGGCCGCGCAGAACGAACAGCCGACGGGCTTCCCGGCCAGCGACGGCGGTGCCTTCAACCGCTTGTTGCAGGCCGGGCATTTGAAGCGTATGGCATCGTCGGCGACGGACATAGCCGGGCACCTCGATAGAGACGGACCAACTCCACCACCACGCCGACGATTTCCAGCCGTTCCGCGTCGCCGTGGTTCGGCTGACGGGTGCGGCGAACGGCCACGATGCCGCCTTCGAGCATCGCGTCACCGGACATCGAAACGCCTCTGAGCATCAGCAAGAACACGTCTCCGGTGCGACGGGCGTCCATGACGCATCGTCCACCACGTCCGCGACCACGTCGTACCTTTGGGGTGGAAGCCGGTGCGCTTCGGGGCCACCCGTCGGCATTCTTCGGTTCGTCCCGCAGCAAGTCGTCGTCATGGGTGAGCGGGCACGGCTGTCCCTCGGCGGGCGAATGGGGTGGGCTTCCCCCGTAGTATCGCGGCCGAGGAAAAGTCGTCAATGCCGAGAGACGACCGTCGGAAAGAAGTGCATTCGACCCGACCGCCGCACGGCGACGGGGGCACCCCTGGGAGTGCCCCCGTCGCGTCTTCGCCTCACTCCTCACGCCGCGCGAGCGAGAGCCGGCTGCGTCAGCACCTCGCCGGCCAGGTCGTCCACCTCGCGGCGGAGTTCGAGGACGAACTCCTCCGGCGGGGTGGCTTCAACGCTCGTCCAGTCCATGTCGTCCACCGCGTGCCCGGCCGCCAGGCTGCTCAGGTCGTACTGGCGGCGGAGGTCGGCGGCGTCCGCCATGCGGTCGGCCAACTCGGTCGTGACTTCCCGAAGGGCCTTGGTCCGCTCCTCGGCGTCCAGGGCTTCCACCGACAGGGCGACGCGGCGGGCGTCCAGTTCCGTCCGCACGCGGGCGAACACCCGCTCCCACCGCTTCCGCATCACCCGCACCCGCCGCTTGCCGGCCGCCCCGGACTCGGCCGCCTCCTCCATCGCCAGCGCGACCGGGGCGAGGCGGTCCAGTTCGATGACCAGCCGCTCGGCCAGCTTGTCCACCTCGCCCAACCGGCGGGCGTACCGCGTGCGGGTGTCGGCCGTCTCCGCCAGTTCGTCGGCCAGGTGCGTCCGCTCCCGCTCGCGGAGGTCGGCCCAGGCGCGGGCCACTTCGTCCAACGACACCTCCCACTTGACGAGGTGTTCCCGCTTGCCGAGCAGGTCGGCCTCGATCCGGCCCCGGTGGGTGGCCAGCGCGCCCTCGTGCGCGGCCAGGGCCGCCTGCCAGCCTTCCACCTTCGCCCGCAGGTTCCACAACTCCTGCTCCCGCTCGCGGCGGCCGCGGTCGGCGGTCAGCAGCAACCGCTCCCGCTCGTCGGCCGCCAGTTCCCGCGCCCGCAGCGCCGTCGCCAGGGACTCCAGTTCGCCCACCGTGGACACTTCCGACGACTGCCACGTCTGCCGGGCGGCGACCAGCGCGGCCACTTGCTCGACGAGGATGGCCCGCTGGTCGCCGAGATCGGACTCGCGGCGGTCCAGTTCGGACTCGGCGGCGGACAGCCGGGCGCGGTCGCGCTGCAACTGCTGCTCGCCGGACTGCAACTCGAACATCAGCCGGTCCACCGGCTTCACCGTGGCGAGGCTCTGCGTCGCGTGGCCGTCCCACACGAGGGCGGCGGTGGTCGGGGCGGCGGTGCCGACGGCGATCTCGGCCTCGACCCGCGCCCGCCGGTCGTCCAGGTGTTTCAGCACCGCGCGGGTGTTGAGAGCGCGGGCTTCCAGGCCGGCGATCTCGGACACCAGCGAGGCGGCGCGGGCGTCCAGCGCCGCGTGCCGGGCGTCCATCTGCCCGTGCTTCTCGTCCACGCTGGCGGCGCGGCGGTCGAGGGTGGCCGTCTGGGTGGCGATCCACGCCTCGGCCTGCTCGCGGTCGGCCAGCAACCGCCGCTGGTTCTCGTTCAACTGCTCCCACCCGTCCCGCATCCGCTTCTGGTGTTCGGCCATTTGCAGGGTGAACTCGGCCCGCTCGTGCCGCAAGGTGTCCGTCTCGCCGCGCATCCGCTCCTCGCGCCGCTCCAGGTCTTCCCGCTCGCCGGCCACTTTCTGAACGGCGGCGGTGGCCTCGGCCTCGGATCGGGCCTTCAGCCGCTTGTACAGGTTCCGGGCGCGGAAGCGATCCGCCCGCGCCGCCGCCTGGAGTTGCCCGACCTCGGCCCGCCGCGCGGCCAGTTCCGCCCGCTGCTCGGCCAGTTCGGCCTGCTGCTTGGCGCGGGCCTTGCGGAACTCCTCGCGGGCGACGGCCAGCTCCTGCGCCAGCCGGCGCAGTTGTTCCTCGCGCGGGTCGCCTGCCGTCGGATGCGCTGCGGCCATGATGTCCCCCTGTCGGTACGGTCCCCTTCCCCCGCCGGGGTTATGCCGTGGGTGTCGGAAAAGGGAAGGGCAAAATCGGGCGAAATTACCGGCAGACACTCATCGCCGCGACCGACGGGAGCGTGCGACGTAAACTACCCCCATGCTTCCACTCCCCGAATCCGTCTGGCGAGAACGCCGCGCCGAACACGTCGCGCGGCTGCGGCCGTGGGCGGACGAGCGCGTGCGGCGGGCCGAGCGCGGTGTGAAGCACCCGGTGTGGGACTTCCTGTTCGAGTACTACTCGCTGCGGCCGGGGCACCTACTACGGTGGTCGCCGGGCGTGGCGGTGGAACTGGAAGGCGCGACCGCACAGGACGTGGACTGGCCGCAGTTCGCGCCGATCCCGCGCGGCATGGTCATCCCCGCCGCGGCGTTCCCGGCCCACCGCATCGGATACCTGGATTGGGCGGTGGCTTACCTCGATACGGTTGCCGACCGCGACCCGCAATTCGGCTGCTTCGGCCTTCACGAGTGGGCGATGGTGTACCAAACCGCCGAGGTCCGACACCGGATTCCGCTGCGGTTGTCTTCGGCGGACACGGACGAAGTGGTCGAAAGCTCGGCGTTGCGGTGTACGCACTACGACGCCTTCCGCTTCTTCACCCCGCCGGCCGTGCCGCTGAACCGCACCGCCCTCACGCGGCCGGACGGCATCGACCACGACCAACCCGGCTGCGTCCACGCCAACATGGACCTGTACAAGTTCGCCTACAAGCTCGCCCCGTTCGTCTCGGCGGAAGTCACGGCCGAAGCGTTCCTCGTGGCCGTCGCGGCGCGGGAACTGGACATGCGGGCCAGCCCCTACGACCTGCGGAACCACGGGTTCGAGCCGATCCTCATCGAGACCCGCGACGGCCGCGAAGAGTACGTCCGCCGCCAGCGCGAGGTGGCGGAGCTGGCGGTCCCGGTGCGCGAGCGATTGAGGGCCGAATACCGCCGGGTGAGGCAGTTGACGGCGGAGACAAGCATGCAAGAACAGTGCGAAGAAGCGATTTCCAGTCCGGAGTACCGCCCATGACAAATCACGAGCAGGTGGTTCAGTTCCTTCGCGGGTTGCACGACCGGCTGTGCGCGGCGCTGGAAGAGGCCGACGGCGGCGGCACGTTCCGCGAGGATGTCTGGACGCGGGCGGAGGGCGGCGGCGGGCGGTCGCGGATTCTGGAGGGCGGCGCGGTGTTCGAGAAGGCCGGCGTCAACTTCTCCGAGGTGTTCGGCGAGTTCACCCCGGAGTTCGCCCGGACCATGCCCGGCGAGGGGCTGGCTTTCACCGCCACGGGCGTCAGTTGGGTGTTGCACCCACGCAACCCGCACGTCCCGACCGTCCACGGCAACTACCGCTACCTCACGCACGGGTCGAAGGGGTGGTTCGGCGGCGGCTCCGACCTGACCCCGTACTACCCGGCGAAGGAGGACGTGGTCCACTTCCACAAGACGCTGAAAGCCGTGTGCGACAAGCACGCGCCGATGATCGACCACGCCAAGCTGAAGCGGGACTGCGACGAGTACTTCTTTCTGCCGCACCGGAACGAGCCGCGCGGCGTCGGCGGCCTCTTCTTCGACCACTTCGACGGCGGTGGCGACTTCGACCAGGCGTTCGCCTTCGTGCGCGACGCGGCCGACGCCTTCGTGCCGGCGTACCTGCCCATCGTGCAGCGGCGGAAGGACGACCCGTACACGCCGGAGCAGCGGGCGTTCCAGGAGTACCGGCGGGGCCGGTACGTCGAGTTCAACCTGATCCACGACCGGGGGACACTCTTCGGGTTGAAGACGAACGGCCGCGTCGAGAGCATCCTGATGAGCCTGCCGCCGGTGGTGCGGTACTGGTACAATTACGTTCCGCCGACCGGCACCCGCGAGGCCGAACTGACCGACTACTGGCTGAAGCCCCGCAATTGGGCGGCGGAAGTGTAGAATCTGGGGTGGAGGACCAATACATGGCGATGCTGAAGTCGATCCACATCCAGGGGTTCAAGTCGATCCGCGACGCCCGCGTGGAGCTGGGCCGCGTCAACGTCCTCATCGGCGCGAACGCCAGCGGCAAGTCGAACTTGGTGGCGTTCTTCCGGATGCTCAGTGCAATAACGCATCATCGCTTACAGGACCATGTGCCACGGTTCGGCGGTGCCGATGCGATATTGAGGAACGGATGGAGCGCGACCGCAAGCATCAGATGCCAGCTGGCAATTGATACGAACTTGGCAAGTGAGTATCGCTACAGTTTCCGATTGGAGCCCACCGCTGACGGGCGGTTGTTCTTCGAATCTGAAACCTTCATTCGCCCGATGATTGGCAGCGGCGATTTCCCGCCAAAGCGTGAAGGCGGCAATCGATACGAAAGCAACTTCACCTTTATGGCAGAAGGCTCTCAGTACAACGAGCCAACGCGATCTGCGCTTTCAATCTGTCTCTCAACCGATGTCTATGTATTCCACGACACTTCGCTCTTTTCAGCGATCCGTCAGAAATCGTACCTGTCTGACTCGGCCGTTCTTAACTGGAACGGTAGCAACCTGGCCGCCGTACTCCACAAGTTCTTCAAAACGAAGCCGGCGTTCTACCGGCGCATCGTGGCAGCCGTCCGGCAGGTGTTCCCGCAGTTCGACGATTTCGTTCTTGAACCCGAGGCGTTGGACCCCAATTCGATCCGCCTGAACTGGCGGGAGCGCGGGCAGGACACCCTATTCGGGCCGCACCAGTTCTCCGATGGCACGTTGCGGTTCATCGCACTGGCGACGCTTCTTCTGCAACCCGAAGACGAGCTGCCGAAGGTGATCGTCATCGACGAACCGGAGTTGGGACTTCATCCGAACGCGATTGCCGTGCTTGCGGCCCTGATCCACAAAGCCTCGCACCACAGTCAACTCATCGTGGCCACGCAATCGGTGACGCTGCTCGACCAGTTCGACCCCGAGGAAATCATCGTGGTGGAACGGGATCGGGTTCACAACGCGACCGAGTTCCGCCGGCTGGACGCCCCCTCTCTCACCGGCTGGCTGGAGGAGTACACCCTCGGCGACCTTTGGCGCAAGAACGTGATCGGCGGGGGACCGAACTGATGGTGCAAATCTACTTGTATGTGGAAGGCCAAACTGAACAGGAATTCGCGCGGACGGTTCTGACCCCGCACCTCGCCGGTTTCGGCGTGTACCTGATGGGGGCCGTACTCGCCGAATTCAGCCGTGGCAAAGGCCGGGTCCACCGGGGCGGCGTGACCAAGTACGGGCCCTTCCGGCGCGGGCTGATCGAACTGATGAAGCAGCACGACCGGCCGGGCGTCGCGTTCTCGACCATGCTGGACTACTACAAGTACCCGACCGACGCGCCGGGCTGGGCGGATGCCGGCAAACTCACGGACCCGCCGCAGCGGGTGGCGGCTCTCCAGGACGCCCTCGCCGCCGACACCGACCCGCGCCGCCTGACCCCACATATCCAGTTGCACGAGTTCGAGGCCTTACTCTTCACCGATCCGACATGCCTAGAATTCACCCATCCCGGACAACCTGCCGCCATTGCCGCGCTTCGGCAAATCGCCTCCGAGTTCTCGTCTCCCGAAGACATCAATGACGGCGAACTCACCGCGCCGTCGAAACGCATCCTCCAACACATTCCCGACTACGACAAAGTCTTGGCGGGGTCCGAGACGGCAATCCTCATCGGACTGACCGCCATCCGCGCGAAGTGCCCGCACTTCGACGCCTGGGTCACGAAGTTGGAAGGTCTTGTCGCCCCTACCACAACCGCGCCCTGATTCGCACAATTCCGGATGCCCCTTCGCCACCCTTCCGGAGTGCGCCGTCATGGAGTGGATGCGGAACATTCGGGTCGAGAGCGTGCGGCGGCTGAACCCGACGCCGCCCCGCGCGCTGGACGAGTCGGCGACGGTGGCCGACGCCGTCGAGGTGATGCGGGCCGAGCGGGTCGGCTGCCTGTTGGTCACGCGCGACGGCGAACTGACCGGCGTCTTCACCGAGCGGGACTTGCTCACCCGCGTCCTCGCCGTCGCGCGGCCGCTGACCACGCGGCTGGCGAACGCCATGACGCGGGGGCCGGTGTCGGTCGCCGAGAACGACCCGATCCGCACCGCCGTCGTGCGGATGCAGAGCGGCGGATATCGCCACCTGCCGGTGGTGGACGAGGGCAACCGGCCCGTCGGGGTGCTGTCGGCGAAGCGAATCGTGCATTACCTGGTCGAACACTTCCCGGCCACCGTGTACAACCAGCCGCCCGACCCGCACGCCTACCCCAGCACCCGCGAGGGGGCGTGACCCTTTACTTCCCAAGGGTGTACGTGAACGGGTACGGCGTCAGTTGAGTGTCGCACCGAAAGACGCGCACCTCGCGCCACGGCCGGCCGCCGCGCGTCATCGGGAACTCGGCCGCCAGTGTCACGGATTGGAAGAAGCCGCGCAACTCCTTCGTCACTTGCTCGGCTTCCTCCGTCGCGGCGGGATCGGAGTGGCCGCGCACGTCATCGAAGTTGTTGACCAGGACGAAGTACCCCGACTTGCCGACCCAGTCGTCCGGCTTCGACCAGAAGGCGAACCCCCGCGCGTCGAGCGAGTTGTAGCAGACGACCGGCAGCCGGTTGCGGACGGCGAAGGCCAGTTGCCCGCTGTCGTACCAGCGGCTGGTGATGAGGAACCGCGACGGGTCGGCGAGCAGGCCGCGGGCCTCCAGCTCCGCCGCCACCGACTTCCACCCGGCCACGTCGTCGGTCGGGTCTTTCCCCGGCGGGTGGGCCAGGCCGAAGTGGATGTGAACCCACACGGCGACGACGAGCAGCAGGACCGCGACCGACATGAAGCGCAGGCCGAGGCGCGCGCGGGTCGGGTTCGTCGCGGTCCAGTCGGCCCAGGTTTTCCCCGCCAGGACGTACAGCGGGACGAAGCCGATCAGGTTCCAGTGCAGCAGCACCCAGCGGAGGCACGACACGGCGAGGAAGAACGTCAGCGGCACGACCGACAGGCAGATCAGGAGCCGTTCGACGCCCGTGGTGCGACCGAACCGCCACGCGCGCGGGGCCACCTCCCGCACCAGCGCGAACCAGATGCCGGGCAGCAGGTACAGTACCGGGCCGAGCGCCCACGCCGCGATCCCTTCCGGCCGGAACCGCAACCCGACCGCGCGGCCGCCCTGGAATTTGAAGGACGCCCACTCGTTGTTCGCGTTCCAGATGACGACCGGCAGGAAGCCGACCGCGCCGATCAGCACGGCCAGATATGGCCCCGGCGACAGCAGCACCCGCCGCATCCCCGGCGTGACGATCAGGTACGCGACCACCCCCGCCGGCAGGAACACCGCGTGATACTTGCTCAGCATCGCCCCGGCGAACCCGACGCCGACCAGGAGCCAGTTTCTAAGTCCCCCTCTCCCCTGGGGAAACAAGGCTTCGCCCGCCTGCCAGTACGTCAGTAGCGCGAAGAACAGGAACGGGCCGTCGGGTAATGCGAACGCACCGCCGGCGGCGGTGTAGTACGCGCTCAGGTTCAGCCCGACAGCGGCGTACACCCCGGCCCAGCCGCCGAAGAAGCGGGCCGTCCAGCGGTACAGCATCCAGGTGCTGCCGGCGAACATCAGCACGAAGCCGAGCCGCAGCGACAGCGGATGCACCCACCCGCCGCACAGGGCGAGGCCGGCGCGGGCCACCCACGCGGTCATCGGCGGGTGGTCGAAGTAGCTGAGCGCGGGGTGGACGGTGTACAGCCAGTGGTACGCCTCGTCGTTGCTCGGTTCCAGCGTCGCCGCCCAGGTCAGCCGGAGGGCGAGCGTGCCGAGGATCAGCCAGAGGATCGCCTTCCGTGGGTCCGTGGGCATGACGAGGGGAAGTCCGTGAGCGGCGGGCAAAGGTGGTGATTGTATCGGACTCGCGAGCCGACAACCGGTTCGGAAAATTGTCGTGCCGGTTTGCCCGGCGGTGGGGAATACTGGGTGAGTTCCCGACCCGAAGCGAGAGTGGCCCGTGGCGACCGCGCTGAACGAACTGGTCCACACCGTCTGCCGCGCGGCGGCGGCCGACCGGCTGTCCGCCGAGACGGACGCCGCGCTGCTCGACCGGCTGCACCCCGTCTGGGACGCGGCCGCCTTCGAGGTGCTAGTCCGTCGCCACTCCCGCACAGTCCTCGCGGCCGGCCGCTCGGTCCTCCGCGACGAGGCCGATGTTCACGACGCTTTCCAGGCCACGTTCCTCGTGCTGCTCCGCAACGCGAAGACCGTCCGGCGCGGGCTGCCACTGTCGCGGTGGTTGTACGGCGTCGCCCGCAAGGTCGCGCTGAAGGCACGGGCGCGGGCCGTCGCGGTGGGCAAGCGCGAGGCGAAGGCGGCCAAACCGGAGCGCCAGACGGATGTCGATCCGGGCTGGCGGGAGACGTGCGACCTGCTCGTCCGCGAGCTGGCCCGGTTGCCGGAGTCGTTCCGTCGCCCGCTGGAGTTGTGCTACTTCGACGGCCTCACCCGCGAGGAAGCGGCGGTCGCGCTCGGCGTCAGCACCGGCGCGGTGCGGGGCCGGATCGAACGCGGCCGGGAGCTGCTCCGCACGCGGCTGGAAAGCCGGGGCGTGTCGCTGTCCGTCGGGCTGCTCACGCTCGCGCTCATGAACTCGGCCGCGGCGGTGTCGCCTCGGCTCGTCCAAGCCGTCCTGTCCGCCGCCTCGGGTTCGGCCCCGCCGACCGTCGCGGCCCTCGTGGAGGGGTTAACCGTGATCGGGATCAAGAAATTGGCGTCCGCGCTGGTCGCCTGCGCCGTGGGCGTGTGCGGCCTGGCGTGGTGGGGCTTCACCGCCGCCGCCGCGCGGCCGGACGACAAGCCGGCGATGAAAGCCGACGTGCCGAAGGCGAAAGGGGAGACGCCGAAGGCGGCGACGGTCGTGGCGGGCACCGTGACGGGTCCGGACGGCAAGCCGGTGGCCGGGGCGGAGGTGTTCGTGGGCTATCACCGCACCGGCGGGCGGTGGGCCGCCGGCGAGGATCGTACGGTCGCCGCACGGGTGGCCACGACTACGGCCGAGGGCACCTTCACGGGCGACGTGCCGAAGGACGCCGCGCCGTACTTCTGGGTGTACGTCAGCAAGCCGGGGTTCGGGGTGGCGTGGGTCGAGCCGGAGTACCCGTCGCGCACGTTCGCGGACGCCGGCAAGCTGGCGTTCAAGTTGCCCGCCGATCAGCCCATCGCCGGCCGGGTGACGAACACCGAAGGGAAGCCGGCGGCCGGGGTGACGGTCAACGTGTTCACCGTCCTGGAGCCGACGAACCGCGACCTCGACAAGCTGCTGAAGAACGGGGCCAACGGCCGGTTCGGCGAGGTCGGGCAGTGGCAGACCACCTTGCACCCGCCGGGCGAGCGGTATCGGACGACGACGGACAAGGACGGCAAGTTCGAGATCGCCGGGCTGGGAGCCGACCGGATCGTCGACCTCGTCGTCTACGGCAAGGGGATCGCGCGGATGTCCGGGTTGATCGTCACCCGCACCGGGGCGGAGGTCGCGCCGCTGAACGCTCGGCCGACCGGCGCGCGAGCGACCGAGAAAGGTCGGCACCATGTGTTCTACGGCCCCACCCCGACGTTCGTGGTCGAACCCGGCTATGCCGTGGAAGGCGTGGTCACGGACAAGAAGACCGGCAAGCCGCTCGCCGGCTGCCAACTGGAGGTGAACACCGGCCGGTGGGACCGGGTGACGACCGCCACCGACGCCGCCGGCAAGTACACGCTGGACGGGCTGACGAAGGGGATGCACCACGCCGTCCATGTGACGCCGCCGAAGGGGGCGACCGTGTTCCCCACTTGGGGCGAGGTGCCGGAGCCGAAGGGGTACGAGATGGCGACGCGCGACTTCGCGCTCGCGACGGGGGCGGTGTTCGCCGGCAAAGTCATCGACAAGGAAACCAAGCAGCCGGTGAACGCCTCGTTCCAGATCATCCCGACCGGGGACAACGACTTCGCCAAGTTGCCGGAGTACGAAACCGCCAGCCGCGACATGGTCTGGAAGGGCGGCGGCGGCACGTTCCGCATCGTCACGGTGCCGGGCAAGTCGAAGGTGAACGTCAGCGTGGTGCCCACGAAGACGCTGTACGGCGAGCCATTTCACCCCTACCGCGGTGGGCAGACGCTGGACATCGACCTGCCCGAAAGCGGCGGGCCGGAAATCACGGTGGAGCTGGATCGCGGCAAGACGGCCGTGGTAAGCGTGGTCGATGAGGCCGGCAAACCGGTGTCGGGGCTGACCGTGTCGGGCATCACCCACACCAACCAGGACGGGGTGGATCAGCCGCGCATCTTCAAGTTGCCCGCGACGGAGGCGACGTTCACCGTGTACGGTCTGGGCGAGAAGGAGAAGCGGCGGCTGATCGTCCTGCAACCGGTCAAGAAGCTGGTGGGCACGATGCTGATCGGCGCGGACGCGAAGCCCACGCTGACGCTCGTGCCGCTGCAACCCGTGACGGGTTTCTTCACCGACACCGACGGCAAGCCGCTGGCGGGGCTGACCGTCGGCATCGACTACGAGGGGTACGGCGAGGGGCCGCTGGTGGGCGACGCCGGCGGGTTCGTCCTCACAGCGAAGACGGACGCCGCCGGCAAGTTCGCAATCCCCGCCGTAGTGCCCGGCCTGCCGTTCACGTTCTCCATCCAGAAGGGGAACACCAACTACGGCGGCGTGCCGAAGCTCGGCCGGAAGACGGTTCAGCCGGGCAAACCGCTCGACCTCGGCACGCGGAAGTTGGAGATTCTGGACTGACCCTCATCGGGGTTGCGGGTCGAACCGCTACTTGGGATCGACCGCCGACCGCGGGTGGTCGTCCCACCAGCGGTTCGCGTCGTCCTCGGTCCAACCGACGGCGGCCGGGCAACAGGCGAGGGCGGCGTCCAACTGGGCGGCGGTGGCGAACCGCCGGGTCGGGTTCTTGTCCAGGCAGGCGAGGATCACCGCTTCCAAATCGGCCGGGATGGACGGGTTCATCGTGGCGGGTGGGACGACGGGGGCGGTGGAGTGGGCGTGCAACAGTTCCAGCGCGTTGCGGCCGACGAACGGCGGGCTGCCGGTGAGAAGGAAATACGCCACCGCGCCGACCGCGTACACGTCGGCGGGCGGCCCGGCCTCGGCCCCGACCGCCTGTTCGGGACTCATGTACGCCGGGGTGCCCATGATGCCACCGGGCCGCGTCAGGCGGTCGTCGGCGAGGTCGTCCACGGCGGCCGAGACCAGCCCGAAGTCGAGCAGTTTGGCCACGTCCGGCCGGCCGCCCAGCCGACACAGCATGACGTTCGCCGGCTTCACGTCCCGGTGGACGAGGTCGAGGGCGTGGGCGTCCGCCAGCGCCCCGCACACCTGCCGCAGGACGTGGACCGCCCGCGCGACGGGGAACCGGCCGCCGCGACCGACGACCTCGTCCAGGGTGAGTCCGGGCAGGTACTCCATGACGTAGTAGAAGGTGCCGTCGTCGCTCCGGCCGAAGTCGTACACTTGGACGGCCGCCGGGTGCGTCAGGCGGGTGGCCGCCCGCACCTCCCGCTCGAACCGGAGGACGGCGGTGGCGTCGGCCCGATCCGGGCGGATCAGTTTGACGGCGCACGGCCGCTTGAGCAGGCGGTGTTCGGCCAGGTACACCTCGCCCATCCCGCCGGAGCCGAGCTTGCGGGAGAGGGTGTACGGCCCCAACCGCCGCGCCTCGGCCGCCGCCTCCCGCTGGGTGTCGATCTTGTGCGCCCCGTACACGGCGATCCCGGCCGCCCCCGCGAGTGCGAACGACGGCACGAAGAGGGCCGTCCACGCCACCTCCGGGTTGGGGGATCGGCCGGCGACGGCGACCGCCGTCCCCGCGACCGCGACCGCCGCCATCCCGCCCGTCACGAGGGCGCAGCGGCGGGCGGTGTTCGGGATGAACATACCGTAGATGACGATGACGGCCGCCCACGGCCCGGCCAGCCCGACCCCCCGGTACGCCACCGCGTCGGCCCCGTACCCGGCGTACCGCTCGAACTCCCCGCTCCGGTTGAGCAGGTACTGATTCGCGGCGAGCGCCAGGGCGATCGTGCCGAAGAGCAGGACCTCGACCCGCCGGAGTCCCGCGAGCGGCGGCGGGGTCCGACGGCGGACGTACCCCGCCGCCGACAGGATCAGCAGGCACCCGCCGACGCTCGTGCCGAGGGTAGACCAGCGGACGGCCGGATCGACGCCCGCGTCGACCGTCCGGACGAACCACCAGACGCGGACGGCCATCCCCGCCACGCCGATGACGACCATCAGGAGGAGGACGCGGCAGAGTTGCCGCCAGACGAGCAGGTGGGTTTCGGCCGAGCCGTCCGCCGGGGCGACCCGCGGGGCGGTCGGGGTAGGGTGTTGGCTGCTCGCGCTCACGGTCGGCGACGGAACTGCGGTTGGCAGTCGGTACGAGGTGGCGTCCGGGTCGTCGGCCATTCGGGAGTCTCCGTGACGGTTCTATCCTACTAAGGGCGAGGTCGAATACGCTGTCCCGGCGGAGCAAGCCGGAATTCTCCGTGCCGAGACCGCCGCGTCCGCGCATCTCAGTCGGAGTGACCCGACCGCACCGAGGCCGAGCCGTGGCCAGCACCCTCACCGCCGCCGTCCGCAAGTTGAAGCGGATCGATTCCACCGCGACCGACCGGGAGCTGCTCGACCGGCACGCGGCCGGCGACGAGGAGGCATTCGCCGCGCTGGTTCATCGGCACGGCAAGGCGGTTCTCGCCGCCTGCCGGCAAGTGCTGACCGACCCGGCCGATATCGATGACGCCTTCCAGGCCACGTTCGTCGTGCTGCTGAAGAAGGCGAAGGCGGTGACGTGGCAGGCGACCCTGGGCAGTTGGCTGTACGCCGTGGCCCACCGCCTCGCCGTCCACGCCCGCTGCGCCCGCGCCCGTCGCGCGACCCGCGAATCCGCCGCCGCCAAGCGCCGGAGCGCCGAAGCCGAGTCTCCCGATTTCAGTTGGCGGGAGGCGGTGGCCGTGCTGCACGAGGAGCTAAACCAGTTGCCGGAGCGGTACCGGCGGGTGCTGCTCCTGTGCTACCTCGAAGGCCAGTCGCGGGACGAGGCGGCGGCCAACCTGGGCGTCTCGCCGGGGGCGGTGAAAGGCCACCTGGAGCGCGGGCGGGACATGCTGGCGGCGCGGCTGACCCGCCGGGGCGTGTCGCTGTCGGCCGGGCTGCTGGCGGTGCTGTCGGGGAACTCCGCGTCGGCGGCGGGTGGTCCGTCTCTCGACCTGATCAAACGAACGGCGCGGGCGGCGGGCGGGGCGATCCCGCCGGCCGTGGCCGCACTGTGCAGCGGAGCCATTCCCATGACCCTCGGAACGAAACACGTCCTGACCGCCCTGTTCGCGGTCGGGCTTCTGGCGACGGCGATCGGACTGACGCCGGCGGACGTGGCGGCCACGGACCCGCCGGCCAAGGCCAAGGCGGAGAAGCAACCCGTCGCCCCGACGCCGGTCAAGCTGACGGGAACGGTGGTGGGGCCGGACGGCAAGCCGGTGGCGGGCGCGGCCGTGTGGCTCTGTCGCCCCGACAGGCTGATCGGTGCCAAGCACCCCGCGCCGAAGAAGATCGCCACCACCGACGCCGACGGCACGTTCGCGGTCGAAGAGACGCCGGACGGTGGGAAGCTGAGGGGCTATCCCGTCGCCGCGTCGAAGGCCGGGTTCGGCGTCGGCTTCGCGCGGCCGGATGCCAGCGACAAAGCCGCCCTCCGGTGTTCGCTCGCGCTGGTGCCGGACGACGTGCCGATCCGCGGCCGCATCCTCGATTTGCAAGGGAAACCGGTGGCCGGCGCGACCATCCGCCCCATCGCGCTCCTCCGTTCCGACGCCGAGAACCTCGACGCCTGGGAGAAAGCCGCCCGCCGCAGCACGCAGGAAGTCGCCAACCACTCCCACGAGTTCTTCCCGCACTCGATCCGCCTTGCGGACGGAGCACCCGACGGAGTTCCCACCGTAGTCAAGATGGCGAAGGACGGGACGTTCACCGTCACCGGCCTCGGCCGCGACCGGCTGGTGACGCTGCGTGTGTCCGGGCCGGGCGTGGCGACCGCCGAGTTCGACGCCGTGACCCGCGACATGCCGACCGTCGTCACGCCGAAAGACAAGCTGGAGTCGAACGACTCGCCGCGCACCTACCACGGCGCGAAGTTCGACTTCGCCGTCGAGCCGAGCCAGCCGTTCGTGGGGACCGTCACCGACAAGGCGACGGGCAAGCCGGTCGCGGGCGTCGTGGTGCGGGCGTCGCACCGCTGGGACGAAAGCGTGTTCGCCGTGTCGGACGCCAACGGCCAGTACCGACTGGACGGGCTGAAGACCGGCGAGCAGAAGTTGATCGCGGTCCCGTCAGTCGACGCGCCATACTATCTCCGCGAGTTCACGGCCGGGCGACCGGCGAACGATCAACCCGTGACGGCGAACGTGGAGTTGCACAAGGGCGTGTGGGTGAGCGGCACCGTCACGGATCAGGTCACGGGCAAACCGGTGTCCGCATCCCTCAGCTACCGGCCGTACACCTTCGACACGACCGCCGAGGACATCCCCGGTTACATCCCGCGCGGGCTGCACGATGTGTCGTGGTACGGCACCGACAAGGACGGCCGGTTCCGCGTGCTGGCGGTGCCCGGCCAGGGGTACGTCTTTGTCCGCGCGACGGGTGGCCGCTACCTGACCGCCGACCAGTGCGACTGGCAAGGCGACGTGAAGAAGCCCGACCCGGAGTCGTTCACCCCATCGTCACCGGTCGATGTGTCGCGGAACTGGAACGCCATCGGCCTCGTCACCGTGCGGGATGGCCAGGCGGCGAAGGAGTACGCTTTCACGGTCGATCCTGGGACCGCCCTGACGGTTCGCCTCCTCGATCCGGACGGCAAGCCGGTCGCCGGGGCGATGGTCACGGGGCGGACCAACTTGGGGCCATTCGCGGTCGCCAAGCTGGACACCGCCGACGTGACGTTCGAGCAGGTGAACCCGAAGCGGCCGCGACCAGCACTGGTCCTTCACGACGAGAAGCACCTGGGCGCGCTGTTCATCACGAAGCCGGCCGAGAAGGGCGCGACCGAGATCCGCCTGAAGCCGACGGCGACGGTGCGGGGGCGGCTGCTGACCGGGGACGGCAAGCCGATGCCGCTCACGCCGGTCAAGGTGCAGTACGCCGTCTCCGAGGAGGACGGGTGGAAGGCGACGAAACTGTTCCCGCAGGTCACGACCGACGCGGACGGCAAGTTCGTCATCCCGAACATGGTTGAGGGGGTGCGGTACGAGTTGCGGTGGCCCCGCCCGGCCCCGAAGGCGGCGAACGGCTACCACGGCTTCACCGCGAAGAGTGGCGAGGCCAAGAATCTCGGCGACGTGGGAGGGAAAAGCGGGGACGATTGACGCCGACCCGCCGTCGGTGCCCATGACGTTGGCGGAGGGACCGCGAGACTTGGAGGCCGATCATGGCGAAGGCGAGCGTGCGGCGGGCACTCGGCGCGGCGGCGAAGCTGAGCGAGTCCGCCGAGACCGATGGCGAGCTGCTCCGCCGGTACACGGCGGACGACGATCAGGAGGCGTTCGCCGCGCTGGTGCGGCGGCACGCCAACCTAGTATCGGGCGTTTGCCGGCGGGCGCTGTCGTCGGCGACGGACGCCGAGGACGCGACCCAGGCGGTGTTCGTGGTGCTGGCGCGACGGGCGGCCGGCGGTCGCTGGCAGCCGTCCATCGCCAACTGGCTGTACGCCACCGCCCGCAAGGTGAGCCGGGACGCGCGGGTGGCCGCACAACGGCGGACCCGGCGGGAAGGGAAAGCCGGCAAGCCGGAAGCGGTGCCGCCGGTGGACCTCATGACCGGCCGCGAACTGCTCGCCGCGCTCGACGACGAACTCGACCGCCTGCCCGCGATCTACCGCGAACCGCTCGTGCTGTGCTACCTGGAGGGCCTCGGCCGCGACGACGCGGCCGTCCGCCTGGGGGTGCCGGCCGGGACGGTGAAGACCCGCCTGGAGCGGGGGCGGAAGAAGCTGGCCGACGCGCTGACGAAGCGCGGCGTCGCCCTGGGCAGCGGCCTCCTGGCCCTCGCGGCCACCTCCCCGGCGGGGGCGTCCCCGCCGCGACTGCTCGATTCCATCCTGGCCGCGGCGGGCGGTTCGCCGTCCGCATCCGTGGCCGCGCTCGCGCGGGGGGTTGCCGTGAGTACCTGGAAATCCAAGGCGATTCTGGCGGTGACGGCGGTGGTGGCCGCGTCGGTCCTCGGGGTGGGGATGCGTTCGACGGAAGTCGGCGCGACCGACAAGCCGGCGCTGAAAGCCGAGAAGGGCGACGAGCCGAAGCCGGCGGCGAAGGTCGAGGCGAAGGCGGGCACCGTCACCGGCACCGTGGTCGGGCCGGACGGCAAGCCGGTGGCCGGCGCGGTGATCCGCACCGAGAAGGAACCGGACTTCATGCAGTCGCTCGTCCGACTCGTCACGGGCAAGCCCGGCATCACCGAACTGGCCACGACGGACGCGGACGGCCAGTTCGCCGTGAAGTTGGACCCGCTGCCCGCCGGCCGCCCGGACTACCGGTTCCTGGTCGCCGCCAAGCCCGGCTTCGGCCCGGATTGGGTCAAGGTCGGCGACATCGCCGGGGCGATCAAGCTGACGCTGGTGGCCGACGACGTGCCGTTGAAGGGCCGCGTCACCGACCTCGAAGGGAAGCCGGTGCCGAAGGCGAAGGTGAGCGTGCGGTCCATCGCCACCACGCCGACCGGCGACCTGAGCAAAGTGTGGGAGGAGTGGCCGCGGTCCCCGTACCTCGCGCTTCGGGAGGCAAGCAAGTCGATGTGGACGCCCGCCCTGGCCGGGCTGCCGGAGAGCGTGACCGCCGACGCCGACGGGCGGTTCGAGATCGCGGGCGTCGGGCGCGGGCGGCTGGTCGCCCTCGGTTTCGAGGCGAAGGGGATCGAAACGGCCGCGTGCCGGGTGGTGTCGGACCTGGCGTTCGATCCGAAGAAGGTCGAGCAGCCGAACGAGAAGACGATGCCCGGCGGCGGCTTCCAGCCCGGCCCGGCGCTGTACGGCCCGACGTTCACCCACGCCGCCAAACCCTCGCAGCCCGTGACCGGCACCGTCACGGATTCCCAGACCGGCAAGCTGATCGCCGGCGTTCAGGTGAACGGGCACGACGACGGCCCGCACTGGTACGAGAACGGCGCGCAGGGGGTGATGACCGACGCGGCCGGCAAGTTCACCCTGACCGGCATCGCCAAGACGAATCGCGTCCGGCTGTCGGTGTTCCCCAACATCAAGGCTCCGTACTTCCACTACGCCACGACGCTCGCCGGCAAACCCGGTCTGACAGAGATCACCGCCGACTTGAAGCTGACGCGGGGCGTGCTGCTGAAGGGCCGCGTGGTGGACAACGCGACCGGCCAGCCGATTCGCGGCGCGGGCATCCGGTACACGGCGCTGGCCGACAACAAGCACTACGCCGACCTGATGAAGGGTAAGTCGGGCGAGTCCGGCATGGCGTACAACTCGGACGCCGACGGCCGCTTCGAGTTCGTCGTGCTGCCGGGTTCTGGCATCGTCATGGCCCAGGGCGAGACGCGGGGCCGCAACGCCGGCACCGAGTTCACGCAAGTGCGGATCGCCACGGCCGATCTCGCCCGCGCCGACATGAGGCACCTGGAGAACCTGGGCGAGGCGTTCAGCGCCGCCGACGGGCACATCATCACGATGCACAGCCTGTCGGGGTACAAACTCGTCGAGCCGAAGCTGGGCGACGACGTGGCCGAGGTGGAGATCGGCTTTGACCGGGGCAAGACCGTGACCGGCAAAGTGCTGACGCCGGACGGCAAACCCGCCGCCGGCGTCACGGCGTACAAGCTGACCGCCTGCTACGACTACCCGCAGAAGCTGACGGCCGGCACCTTCACCGCCATCGCCCTCGACCACCCGCGGACGCTGCTGTTCGCCGACGCCGCGAAGAAGCTGGCCACCACCGTCACGCTGAAAGGCGACGAGAAAGACTTGGTGTTGAAGCTGGAACCGTGGGGCAAGCTGACGGGCCGGCTGCTGGACGCCGACGGCCAGCCGGTGGCGGGGGCGAGCGTGTCCGCCTCGACGAAAGAGTCGGTGAAGTACATGGCGTTCAACAACGTCCTCAGCGAGCGGAAAGCCGTTACGGATGTGGACGGCACGTTCGCCCTGGATGTGCCCGGCGGCCCGGCGGCGTACCTGGTCGGGTTCAGCTTGAAGAACAAGTACCTGAACACCGGCTACGACCCGAAGGCACCGGGGTACACGGTGAAGGCCGGCGAGACGACCGACGCGGGCGAGTTCAAGGCGAAGGCGGATTGAGAATTCCGCGCGCCGCGCGTCGCCCGTGCGAGCAGTACTGGTGGAGTTTCCCATCACCGAGGTGCCGCCCGTGGCACACCCGACGCTCGCCCAAGTGGTCCGCACGATCCGGCTTTCGCCCCGAACGAAGGCCGAGTCCGCCGACACCGACGCCGACCTGCTGAGCCGGTTAGTGCGGACCCGCGACGAGGACGCCTTCCGCGCGCTGGTTCACCGGCACGGCAAGACGGTCCTCGCCGCCTGCCGGCAGGTGCTGACCGACCCGGCGGACGCCGACGACGCCTTCCAGGCCACGTTCCTCGTGCTGCTAAAGAAGGCCAAGCGGCTGGCGGCGAACCCCGCGCCGCTCGGCGGCTGGCTGTACGCCGTCGCGCACCGGGTGGCCGTGCGGGGCCGGGCGGATCGGCACCGGCGCACCGCCCGCGAGGCGGAAGCGGCGCGACGGGCCGAACGGACGACCGAGCAACCCGACCTGAGCTGGCGGGAGGCGACGGACGCGCTGCACGAGGAGTTGAACGCGCTGCCGGACAAGTACCGGCTGCCGCTGCTCCTGTGCGGCGTGCAAGGACTGACCCGCGACGAGGCGGCCGACGAACTCGGCACCACCGTCGGGGCGGTTCGCGGTCAACTCGAACGCGGCCGGGCGCTGCTCGAACGGCGGATCGCCAAGCGGGGCATCGTGCTTTCGGCCGGGTGGCTGGCGGTGGTGATGGCAAGCTCCCGTGCGGCGGGTGGTCCGTCGCACGCCCTGATCGACCTCGCGGCGCGGCTGGCCGGGGGACACCTGTCCCCGACGGTCGCCGCGCTCGCCACCGGAGCGTTCCCCATGATTCCCGCGTTGAAACCGGTCGCCGTGGCGGTGGCCGCCGTGGTGCTGGCATTCGGCCTGACGGTGGGACTGGTGTCCCCGCAGCCGGCCGCGCACGCCGACGAGAAGCCGGCGATGAAGGCGGACAAGAAGGCCGACCCGAAGGACGAAGTGAAACCCGCCGCGAAGGAACGGACGATCACCGGTACCGTGCTGGACGCCGACGGCAAGCCGATCGCGGCGGACCTCGCGCTCGTGTGGTTTGAAGGGAAGTCGCAACCGCTCGGCAAGGCGAACGCGGACGGCACGTTCAAAGTGACGGTGCCGATGACGCGGGGCAAATACGGCGGCTGGCTGGTGGCGAAAGCGCCGGGCCACGGGGTGGACTTCCTCGCGCACGCCGTGAGCTACCAGGCCGCGACGATGACGCCGACGGCGGAGGTCACGCTGAAGCTGCCGAAGGAGCGGCCGCTGAAAGGCCGGCTGATCGACCAGCAGGGTAAGCCGGTGGCCGGGGCGCGGGTCGTGGCCAGTCATATCGCGGCGTTCGACAGCGACGCCTCGCGGGACGGCCATTTCAAGACCTGGGCCATGGAAATCTACCAGCGCGGCGGTTTCCCGATGGGGGATCGCAACATGGAGTTCGCGGACGGCCACCACACGAAGGCCGACGAGTTTCTCCCGTCGCCGTACTCGGCGACCAGCGACGCCGACGGGCGGTTCGAGATCGCCGGCCTCGGGTCGAACCACCTCGTTAACCTGCTGGTCCACGGCACGGGCGTGTCGGACAAGTACCTCGTCGCCCTGAACCGCGACGGGTTCGATGCCGCCCCGGTCAACAAGATGGCCAAGGACCACGAGCGGAAGGAGTACTCGTTCGGCGGCAAGTGGGTGCTGTACGGCCCGGACCCGACGGTCGTGCTGGAGCCGGAGAAGATCGTCCGCGGCCGGATCACGGATCACGACGGCAAACCCCGCGCCGGCGTGACGGTGGCGTTCACCCGGCCGAACAAGCGCGACCTGACCCACGAATGGAACCAGGCGGTCACGGACAAGGACGGCAAGTACGAGATCCGCGGTGCCCGCAAGCACAAAGGGTACATGGTGGAAATCCCGCCCGACCCGCCCGCCGGCTTGCTGGAGTGCCAGGGCTTCGCCGACGACACCGTCGGGTACGAGCCGATCACCATCGACCTCAAGTCGGCGAAGGGGGTGGTCGTCACCGGCCGCGTGACGAACAAGGCCACGGGCGAGCCGGTCGCCGCGCAGTTGTACGTCGATGTCATGGCGAACAACCCGTTCGTCGAGAACTATCCGCCGTTCCTGCACCGGGCGTCGTCGGCCTCGAAACTCTTCCAGACGGACACCGCCGGTCGCTACCGCGTCGTCGTCATCCCCGGCCGGATAATGCTGATGGCCGCGCCCCAAGGCGTGCGCCGGGGCGAATTCAAGCCGCCGGTGCCCGACCCGAAGTACCCGGACGCCTTCACCCGCGAACACGGCGGGCACCTCATGTTCCACCACCACGGCGGCGGGCAAGGGTTCGTGCAGGGGAGCTGGTGCAAGGTGCTGGACGCCAAGCCCGGTGACACCGAGTTGACAGTGGACATCGAGTTGGAACCGGCCACGAAGACCTTCGTGAAAGTCGTGGACGCCGACGGCAAGCCGGTGACGGGGATGAAGGCGACCGGCGTCACCCACGTCGAGTTCGACCACCCGACCGAGTACCCGACGACCGACGCGCTGACCGTGTACAACCTGGAGTCGAAGGCGGAACGGCTGGTGGCGGTACGGCACGAGAAGCGGAACCTCGTCGGTACTCTCAACTTGACGGCCGAAACGAAAGACCCGGTGGTGACGCTCGGCGCGGCCGGCACCGTCACGGGGCGAGCGGTGGATAAAGACGGCAAGCCGCTCGCCGGGCTGAGCCTCGAAATTCGCTACGACAACCGGCCGGTCCAGGAAGCGTCGGGCGGCATCCGCGACGGCAGCGCCATCGGCATCGACGCGAACGGGGAGTTCAAGGTGGAGGGCCTCTTCCCCGGTCAGGCGTTCCGCGTCTTCTTCCACAAGGGCCGGACGCGGTTCGGCCCGGACTACGACAAAACGCCGAAGCGGACGGTGGCCAAACACGGCGACACGCTCAAGCTCGGCAACCTCAAACTCGAACCCTCCAAGACCGACGGGGAGGAATAACGGCCGCCATCCGGATTCGCTGCGTCCGTTTGCCGGCCGGCGGGGATGACCTTCACGGAGGTTCCGCGACAGTCGGAGGAACGGACATGGCGACGCGAGTGGAAAGGGTGCTTCCGCTATTCGTGTCGGCGGCGAACGCCGCCGGCGAGACGGATCGGGAGCTGTTGGCGCGGTTCGGCGCGGGAGACGAGACGGCGTTTGCCGTCCTCGTTGCCCGGCACGCCAAGATGGTGCTGGGCGTGTGCCGGCGGGTGCTGCCGACGGTCCAGGACGCGGAGGACGCCTGCCAAGCGACCTTCCTCGTGCTGAGCCGGAAGGCCGCGGCCGGGGACTGGCAAGCGTCCGTCGCCAACTGGCTGTACGGCACGGCCCGGCGGATCGCGGCGCGCGCCAACCGGACGACTCGGCGGCGGGCGAAGCGGGAAGCGCGGCCGGCCCCACCGGACGCGCCGTCCGCCCTCGACCAGATGACCGGCCGGGAGGCGTTCGCCGCGCTGGACGCGGAGCTGGACCGGCTGCCGCCGATGTACCGCGCGCCGCTCGTGCTGTGCCACCTGGAAGGCCTGACCCGCGACGAGGCGGCCGCCCGCCTCGGGGTTCCGCTCGCCACGCTCAAGAGCCGCCTGGACCGCGGCCGGAAGCGACTGGCCGACGCGCTCGCCAAGCGGGGCGTCGGGTTGGGTGCCGGACTGCTGGCCGTCGCGGCCACCTCCCCGGCAGGGGCGTCCCTGCCGCGATTGCTGGATTCGATCCTGGCGACGGTCGGCGGACACCCGCCCGAAACCGTGGCCGCTCTCGCAACGGGGGTTACCGTGAACACCTGGACGATCAAGGGGTTACTGGCGGCGACGGCCGCGCTGGTCGGGTTCGGGCTGGCCTCGATGCCGACCGCCGCCGAACAGCCGAAGCCGGCGATGAAGGCCGAGAAGAAGGCCGACCCGAAGGACGAAGTGAAGAAGTCGGACGACAAACCGAAGGAGCGGACGATCACGGGCAAGGTACTCGGGCACGATGGCAAGCCGGTCGCGGCGGAGTTGGCGATGCACTGGACCGAAGGGACGGTGCAGACGCTCGGCAAGACGAACCCGGATGGCACGTTCAAGTTGACACTGCCGTTGAAGAAGAAATGGATGGGTGGAGAACTAGTGGCCACCGCCGCCGGGTGCGGGCCGGACTTCCACTACCACGGGTACGACTGGCAGCCGGCGAGCATCACCCCGACCGCCGACCTGACGTTCAAGCTGCCGAAGGGGCGGGCCGTGAAGGGGCGACTGATCAACCAGGAGGGGAAACCGGTGGCCGGGGCGACGGTGGCGGCGCACGAAGTGTCGGCTTACGACTCGGACGCCAGCCTCGACGCGAAGCTGAAGAAGTGGGCCGAGCGAGCCGACGGCAACCCGCTCCACGGCGACCGCGGGATGCAGTATCCGAAGACCGTCCGCGCGCCATCCGCCACCACCGACGCCGACGGGCGGTTCGAGTTGGCCGGCTACGGGGCCGGGCAGACGGTGCAACTGAAGGTGAGCGGCGAGGGCATCGCGGTGAAAGGGCTGGTGTGCGTGAACCGCGACGGTTTCGACGCCGCCCCGCTCATCGAAGCCGCCATCCGCAACGCCGGGAAGAACCACAAGTTCAACGCCCGCTGGCTGCTTTACGGCCCGGACCTCGCGGCGGTGGTGGAGCCGGAGAAGCTGATCCGCGGTCAGGTGACGGACCACGAGGGCAACCCGCGGGTCGGGGTGCGGGTGCGGGCCACACGCACCAACAGTACCGAACTGACCGACCACTGGTACTGGCACGAGGGGACGACCGACCGGGACGGCAAGTATGTCATTCGCGGGGTGCGGAAGTACCCGGCATACACGGTGGAGGTGGACGGCGATCCGAAGAGCGGGCAACTCCCACTCCAGGCGTCCGCCAAAGACACCGTGGGGTACGAGCCGATCTCTCTGGACGCGAAATCGGCGCGGGGGGTGGTCGTCAGCGGGCGGGTGACGAACAAGGCGACCGGGCGGCCCGTGCAGGCGACCGTGGACGCCGACGTGATGGCCGACAACCCGTTCGTGGACAAATACCCCACCCTGTTGCAGTCCGGAAGCGGTACGGCCATGAACACCCGCACCGACACCGACGGCGGGTTCCGGCTGGTCGTCCTGCCCGGTCGGGTACTCGTGATGGTCCGACCCGACGCGGGCCGTCGGACGGAGTTCCGCCCGCCGCAGCCCGACCCGGACCATGCGACCTTGTTCCGCCCCTCCGACGGCACCCTCGAGTACGATTCGTACCGCCGCGGGCGTAGGATCGTGCAGGGGAACTGGTGCAAGGTTCTCGATACCAAACCGACCGAGACCGAAGTGGCGGTGAAGGTCGAACTGGAACCGGCGACGAAGACGCCGGTGCGGGTGGTGGACGCGGACGGCAAACCGATGACAGGCGTGAAGGCGACGGGGGTGACACACATCGCGTTTGACCTCCCCACCGACTTCCCAGACACGGACACGCTGACGGTGTTCAACCTGGAAGCGAAGAAAGAGCGGGTGCTGGCGGTGATCCACGAACCGCGGAAGTTGGTCGGCACGCTGACGCTGACGGCCGACACCAAAAATCCGCAGGTGAAACTCGGTAGCGGAGGCAGCGTAACGGGGAAAGCGGTGGACGCGGACGGCAAACCGCTCTCCGGACTGACGGTGCAGTTGATGTACCCCCGACGCGAAGCGCAGGCGGCGTCCGACGTGTTGAAGAAGGCGGAGTCCATCGTCACCGACGCGAACGGCGAATTCCGCATCGACACGCTCTTTCCCAGCCAGGAGTTCCGGCTCTTCTTCTCACGGGGCAAGACGCGGTACGATCCGGACTACGACAAGGCCCCGAAGCACACCGTCGCCAAACACGGCGACACGCTCAAACTCGGCGACCTCAAACTGGAACCCGCAACCACCGACGGGGAGTGACCGATGAATGAGAACCTGTGGGCACCGTATGTGCCCGACGCGAAGCAGCCGTGGGACTTGGCGCGGGTCGTCCACCTGCACCGGCGGGCGGCGTTCGCCGGCACCTGGGCCGAACTTCAACGCGACCTGAAGGACGGCCCGGACAAGGCGGTGGCGCGGCTGCTGAACGGCACTGCCAACCGACACGCGGCGAAGGAGTTCGACGCCACCGCCGCGCTGCTGTTCGACGCCGCCGTCACACAGGGCGAGATCGGCCGGCTGAAGGCCGGGTGGTTCTACCGCTTCCTGTTCGGCCCGGACCCGCTGCGGGAAAAGCTCGCGCTGCTGTGGCACGACCACTTCGCCACCGCCAACAGCAAGGTGGACGACGCCGGGCTGATGCGGCGACAGAACGACACCCTGCGGACGCACGCGGCCGGCAAGTTCGCCGCCCTGCTGAACGCCGCCGTCCGCGAGCCGGCCCTGCTGCTGTACCTGGACGCGCAGACGAACCGCAAGGGGCACGCGAACGAGAACCTCGGCCGCGAGCTGCTGGAGCTGTTCACCCTCGGCGTCGGGAATTACACGGAGGCCGACGTGAAGGAGGTGGCCCGCGCCCTCACCGGGTGGGGTGTGGACGACGGCAAGTTCGTCGAGGTCTCCGAGCGGCACGACGACGGCGAGAAGACCATCCTTGGAGCGAAGGGCAAGTTCGACGGCACGGCCCTGGTGGAACTGCTGCTGAAGCAGCCGGCGGTCGCGGATCGCATCGCGGCGAAGCTGGTCCGCCAGTTCTTCGGTGACACCGGCGTGTCAGCGAACGCGGCGAAGCAACTGGCCGCTGGCCTCCGCGAGCGGGAACTGAACGTCGGCTGGGCGGTGGAGACGGTCGTCAGGTCGCGGCTGTTCTTCGCCGATGGGAACGTCCGCACCCGCGTGCTGATGCCGGTCGAGTACGTCGTCGGTTCGGCCCGCGCCCTGGAGTTGTTCGACCCCGCGCCCAGCACCCTGGCGATGGCCGACTGGTCGGCCCGCATGGGGCAGGACGTGTTCGACCCGCCAAACGTGGGCGGCTGGCCGGGCGGCAAGAAGTGGGTCCACAGCCGCAGCGTGGTCGCCCGCGCGAACTACGTCACCGCCCTCGTCACCGGGCCGAACAGCGGTCGCAGCATTCCCTACGACCCGGCGGCGCAAGCGAAGACGCACGGCTTCGGCTCGACTGCCGCCGATGTCCTGACGTTCCACCACCGCCTGCTGTTCGGCACCGACCCGACCGGCGACGCGCGGAAGCGGCTCGAAGGGCTGGCCCCGACGAAGATGGCAATCGCGCTGCTGTCGTCCCCCGAAGCGCAGTTGGGGTGAAGCAGTTAACCACAGAGGCACAGAGACACAGAGAAGAGGAGAGAGGACAGTTCTGAAATCCATCTCCCTGTACCCTCTCTTGTTTTCTCTGTGCCTCTGTGTCTCTGTGGTTAGTCCGATTCTTCTTCACACACGGAACCATCACATGTTCACCCGCCGCTCGCTGCTGAAGTCGTCCCTGCTCGCGCTGGCCCCGACGGTGCCGCTGTTCGTCGCCCGCACCGCGCGGGGCGCGGCCCCGGACAAGGACGCCCGCGTCCTCGTCGTCGTCGAAATGGACGGCGGCAACGACGCCCTCAACACCGTCGTCCCGCACGCCGACGAGACCTACGCCAAGCTCCGCCCCCGGCTGAAGGTGGACCCGAAGCGGGTGGTGAAGCTGACCGACGGCGTCGGCCTGCACCCGGCCCTGCGGCCGCTCGACAAGCTCCTTCAGGCCGGGCACCTCGCCGTCGTCCCCGGCGTCGGCTACCCGAACCCCAACCGCTCGCACTTCGAGAGCATGGCGACCTGGCACACGGCCCGGTTCGACGCCGACGAGCGGAAGGGGTACGGCTGGCTCGGTCGGGCGATGGACCCGTCGGCCGGCAACCTGTTCGCCGTCGGCGGCGACGTGCCCGCCGCGCTGCGGGGTCGCCGCAGCTCGGCCGTGGCGTTCAAGCGGATCGAGGAAGTGCTGCTTTCCGACCCGGTCGCGGCGCGGGCGGGCACCGGTTCCGAGGCGTCGGGCGACCTCCTCGACTTCGTGCGGCGGCAATCGACGGAAGCCCACACCGCCGCCGAGAAGCTGGCGAAACTGAGCGGCGACAAGGGCGGGCCGACGTACCCGCAGACGGAACTGGGCGAGCGGCTGAAGTTCGTCGCACGCCTGCTGAAGGCCGACATCGGCGCGCGGGTGTTCTACGCCCAGCAGTCCGGGTACGACACCCACTCGCAGCAGCAGTTCGCGCACGCCAACCTGCTCGGCGAGTTCGCTGGGGCGGTGGCCGCGTTCTTCGCGGACCTGGCGGAGGCGAACCTGGCCGACCGGGTGACGCTGCTGTCCTTCAGCGAATTCGGCCGGACGATCAAGGAGAACGGTTCGGCCGGCACCGACCACGGCACCGCCGGCGCGTGCTTCGTGGCCGGCCCGGCGGTGAACGCCGGACTCGTCGGCACCCTGCCCAGCCTGACCGAGTTGGAAAAGGGCGAGCCGAAAATGACCACCGACTTCCGAGCCGTCTACCGCGCCGCTCTTGGCGATTTCATGGGCCTGCCGACCGAGGACGCGCTGAAGACCGGCGTGCCGGTGAAGCTGTTCCGGAGTTGATCCCGCCGGGTGCGCCAAAGCAGGGGCGACTCCGTCTACACTCTCTCGTCGGGGTTTGTTAGCCCGCCGCGCCAGCAAGGGG
>JAYUFU010000328.1:0-13563 GCA_043738505.1 Fimbriiglobus sp.
GCGGCGTAGAGAATGTGTCTTCGCCGCGACCGGAGGGAGCGCCGCCGCCCGCCACTCAAATCGTGTCGGCCAGGGTGCGGTCCACCCGGCGGAAGTAGATCAGGCTGACGGCGAACAGCCCGGCCGCCACCGCCGCCGACAGCCCCAGCGCCGCGAAGTCCGGCGGGTACTCGGTGCCCAGCACCGCCGCGCGGAAGTTGACGATCAGCCCGTACACCGGGTTCAGCACCAGCCACTGCTTGGCCGTCGCCCCGTAGGCGTCCTCCGGCAGGTAGATGCACGGCGTGGCGAACATCCACAGTTGCACGCCGAAGCCGAGCAGGAAGCGGAAGTCCCGCTGCGTGGCGATCAGGGCCGACAGCAGCACGCCGAACGCCGTGGCCAGCACCACCAGCACCCCGACCGACACCGGCAGGAGCAGCAGTTGCCACGTCGGGGCGACGCCGAACCCGATCAGCGTGACGGTCAGCAGGAGAAGGCAAATGGTGAAGTCGAACAGGGCGGCGAACACGTTCGCGGCCGGCAGCGCCAGGCGGGGGAAGTACGTCTTCGACACCAGCCGCTCGTTGCTGATGAGCGAGTTGCCGGCGTTGGTGACGGCGGTGGCGAAGAACGTCCACGGCAGCACCCCGGCGATGACGAACAGCAGGTACTCGGCCTGGTCCATGCCGCCTTTCGCCTTGCCTAGTATACCGATGAACACAACAAAGACAAGGATGGTGGCGATCGGCTGGAACACCGACCAGCCGACCCCCAGCACCGTCTGCTTGTAGCGGAGTTTGATGTCGCGGAGCGTCAGGTAGTAGAACAGCTCGCGGAACCGCCACAGCTCGCGGAAGTCGGCCAGGGACCAGCCGCTGCGGTTCTCGATGACGGTCAGGTGCGCGTCGGCGGGCGGTGCGGGCGTGAGGGCGGCGGGCGCGTGAACTGGCGGTGGCGTGTCCGTCAGTGGGGGGGCTTCCGTCAACGGCGTCACGGGCGGCGAACCTCGGGCGGGAGGGCGTGGCGGCGGGCCACGGGGAAAACGTAGTCCAAGATTCCCCCGGTGGCTTGCAAGATGGGCGAAAACCCGGCGGCGCGAGGGTCGTGAGTTAGCCCGCCGCGCGAGCAAGGGCCGCTGGCCGACGCGGTGCCCCGGTGCCCGTCTGCGCGCCACGGCGGTTTGGCCCTTGCTCGCGCGGCGGGCTAACAACATCCCAACCCGTCACGCGCCCAGCGGTTGCATCCCGGCGGGCAGCTTCGGCTGCGTCGCCCGCAGGTAGACCTCCAGCAGCACGGCCGCGGCGACGATGCCGATGCTGATCCACTGCGACAGCGTCAGGCCGAACGAGTACGTCGGCTCGATGCGGATGGCCTCGTTCAGGAAGCGGTGGCAGGCGTAGCCGAGCATGAGCAGCACCATCACCTGCCCGTCGTGCCGGCGGAACGGCTGGAACGCCAGCATGAGCAGGATGAGCAGCACCATGCTGACGGTCTCGTACAGCTGCGTCGGGAAGAACGTGACCGTGCGCGGCGTGAACGGGATCGTCAGCGTTTCCCCGCCCCGCTGCACCTCCAGCACCAGCGCCTTCTGGCCGCGCGGCCAGTCCCGCACGGCATCCCACAGGCTGTCCGTCACGCTCAGCCCCTCGGCCTGAACGAACCCCGGCCGGGTGGGCGACGCCAGCGCCTTCACGTCGTCGAGTGAATCGAACAGGATGTGGACGAGGACGCGGGCTGGCGGCTCCCCCTCTTTTTCCCGGATCTCCTTGAAGATCGGCTCGCCCTTCCCCCACCGGGCGAGTTCGGCGAGTTTCGACAGCATGTCCGCGTCGCCCCGCGGCACCACGGCGATGCGGTTCTTTACTCCGTTGAAGGCGAGAATGCGGTCGCCCGGCCTCAGCCCGGCCGCCTCCGCCGCCGACCCGCGCTCGATGGCCACCACGACGCGGGGGTCGGGCAACTCGGCGGTCATCAGCAGTTTGCCGCCGGAGCCGCTGAACCCGGCGGTCGTGAACCCGGTGGACGTCTGCAAGCCGTGAATGGCCGGCATGCGGTCGTCCGATCCGGCCGGGCGGACCACCTGGCCGCGGGCGTGCGCGGGCAACAGCGGGAACTGCCCGAGTTCGGCCGACAGCGGCACCACCTGGCACTCCTCGCACGCCACCTGCCCCCAGCAGCAGCCGTTCAGGTAGCAGCCGATGCGGCCGACCGCCAGCCCCAGCGCGATGAGCGGGGCGACGGCGTCGGCCAGCTTCCAGGTGTTGATGTGGTACTTTCGCAGCACCAGCCGGTAGAAGACGACGTACCCGAGGGTGGCCCCGATCATGCCGCCGTAGAAGACGATGCCGCCGTTCCAGATCTCGACGAACGCCCACAGCAGGCCGACCGGCGACTTGTCCGGGAAGTCCTTGTAGTACTGCCACATGTAGACCAGCCGCGCGCCGGCGATGCCGGTCAGGAAGACGACGATGGCCATGTCCTGGAGCCGCTCCCGCGACAGGCCGACGCGGGCCGTGCGGAGCGGCCCCCACAGCATGGCGGTGAGGACGAAGCAGAGGAACAGCATGGCCCCGAAGCCGTACAGCGGCAGGTCGGTGAACGGCAGGTGGAACAGGACTTGTTGCATGGCGCGCTCGGGGGAGGACTCCGTTCCGGGAGGAACCGCCGTTATACCGACGCCGGGGACAAATCACACCGTCGATGCCGCGACCCGGTGCGCCGGCGGAATCTGGCGGCGGTGGGTTCGGCCCTCACCCCCCGTCCCAGGTGCAGGGCGGCGTGGAAGAAGTCGAGCACCCCGCGGTGGCCGGGGAACGGCTCGGCGGCCGCGTTCCCGATCCACTCGGCCCCGTTCCGCCGGCCCCGTTCCGCTCGTTCCACCGGTCGGGGGACGCGGCCGAACCGGGCGAACGCGCCGATCTTCCCGTCCCGCCAGCCGGTGTCGGCCGGGCGGCGACCGACGCCGCAGGCGGGGCAGGTGAGGTGGACCCGCGTCACGGCGATGGGGCGAGGGCCGTCACGACCGTGCGTGGCGCGGTCCCTTTGTGGCGGAGGCGGTGGCCGCGGTCGCAAGTTCGGGACCCCCTTTTTTCACCGCCCTGTCGGCGGTGTGCCGGGCCATCGACGGGAGGACGCCGGCGAGGAACTGCCGCCCGCGGGTGAGCAGGAGGGACTCGCGGCGGCCGTGCGGGGCGGCCCCGGCGGTCGATTCGACCTCGCGGGCCAGTGCCAACGCTTGCTCGACCACGAGCCGCTGGAAGTCGGTGTCCACGGGAACGGAAGCGGTCATGGGGCATCCTGCCGGGGGAAAGCGCCGTTCTCCCCATCCCGCCCAAAAGTGCCAGGGAACTTTGCCGCACCTGGGGTTCGAGGGTGCGCCAATTCTTTCTGGCAGAGTCGACGGTTTCGGCCCTGGTCTGTTTCTCTCGCCGGCGGTTTTCTCTTTCGACTACCCTGGCGTGTGGTACCGCGGCGGGTGAGTTCGTATGCCCTCAGGCACGCGATGCCGTGGGGGGAGTGAGAACCCCCGCCGCTCGGTCCGCCGCGAAGCCCGAACCGTCACTTGGGGTCCGACCCCGCTCGCGCCCGCGACTTCGCCGAGGCGATTGGTCGGCTGGCCAAGACGGACGCCGTCGATGCCGCCGTCCTGGCCGAGTACGCCGAGCGAATCCGCCCCACCCCGCGACCGCGGCCCGACGCCGACACCGTGCGGCTGCAAGCGCTGGTGACGCGCCGCCGCCAAGTGGTGGAGTACCGGGCGATGGAAGCGAACCGGACGAACCCGCTCGCCGACCGGGCGGTGAAGCGGAGCCTGTCGGCCCTCGAGCGGGCGTTCGACAAGGAGTTGGAGCGGCTCGGCCGGGACATCGCGGCGGCCGTCGAGGCCAGCCCGGCGTGGGCGGCCAAGTCGGTGCGGGCGGTGTTGGACATGGGGGCGATGTCGGCGCGGCGGCACAACCCGGTGCGGAAGGCGTTCGCCGACCGGCTCGCGAAGGCCGGCAAGGCGGGCAAAGTCATCATCACGGCGGTGGCGCGGAAGTTGGAGGTGATCGCCGATGCCATCCTCCAAACGAATCGCCCGTGGCAGCCACAAGTGGCTTGACAACGATCACAGTCACTCACCCGGCTGCCGCGCAACCGACCTCTCCCAAGCGGGTGCTTTGTTGCGTTCTTCGACCGTTGGGCTGACGCGATTCTTCCGGCCTGAAAGGCCGGAAAACCAAGAACGCAACAGAGCACCAGGCGGGGAGAGGTGTTCCGACGGCACACGCCTCGGTAACGAATCAATCGGCTTCGGTATGAGCAGCCCTGGACTTCCGCCCGTCTCGCCTCGCCGGATTCGCCGGCGGTGCTATAATGCCCGTTTCGACTTCCCCGAACCCGAGGATGACATGGGCGGCTTCCAGCACAAGAGCAAGGCACTGCGGACGGCCAGCAAGCGGCTACGGAAAGCCCGCAAGCACAAGCAGCGGATGGTGAAGAAGTACAAGAAGTGACACCCGGACGGCGGGCGGCGGGTTTGGTGTAATGCGTCGGTCCCTTCCGTGTTTTCCCCTTCAGTGCGTGCCGCCGCGCGGAGGTCGCCGTGGTGGGCGGGTCGGCCGATGACCTGGACCGCTGGGTGCTGGCCACCGCCCCGCGGGCGGTCGCCTACGCCCGCTCCCTCCTCCGCGACCCGCACCAGGCCGAGGACGTCGTGCAGGACTGCTACTGCCGGCTCCTGGCCAAGGCCGACACCTACGACCTGCCCCGCGACGGGCTGAAGCTGCTCCTCACCGCCATCACCAACGCCAGCATCAACCTGCGGACTCGCCGCAAGCCGGCGTTCGGGCTGGTGCGGCGGGACGGCGCGACCGGCGACTACGAAGCCGACGATCCGCCCGACCCGGACGCCGACGCGCCGGACGAGCTGGCCATCGCCGGCGAGTTGAGCGCGGCCGTCGCCGTCGCGCTGAAACGGCTGCCACCCCAACAGCGGGCGGCCGTCGAATTGAAAAGCCTGGGGCACTCGCAGCAGGACATCGCCGACATCCTCGGCGTCACGCCGACGAACGCCGGCGTTCTCCTTCACCGCGGCCGGCAGGCGCTGGCCCGACACCTGGCCCCGTTCCTCGGCGGGGAGGACGACTCGTGACCACTCCCTCCAACCCCGACCGCCTCGACGCCCTCGTCCGCGCGCACCTGGACCGCGCGGCGGCGGCCGTGGACGCCCCCGCGATGCTGGCCCGCGTGCGGCCGGTGTCGCCGCGCACGCCCACCCGCCGGCGGTGGCTGGCGGTGGCCGGTGTCGGGGCTGGCCTCGCCGTGGCGGCCGGCGTCGGGCTGTTCCTGGTCGGCGGCCCGCCGGTCGAGCGGATCGCGCTGGCGTCGGCGGCGGAGGTCGTCCGCGAAGCGAAGTCGGTTCAGGAAGCCGCGCCGACGGATCGCCAGTATTCGGTGTCGGCCGAGTGGGAGGTGACGCCGTTCCAGAAGCGGTTCCCGTTCCGCCCGATCTCCCGCGAGGCGACCGTCTGGACGCGCGGCGACCAGTTCGTGGTGCAGTCGAAGTTCGTGGACGGCGGCGAGTGGGCGTGGGGGCAGGACGCCGGCGGGCGGGTGTGGATCGCGCCGACCCGCAAGCGGGTGCTGGTGTTCGAGGCGGACGAGTTGGCCGAGCCGCTGACCCGCTTCTGCGAACTGATGAGCCTGCGGCTGGCGTCCACGCTCGGCGAGTTGCTGGAGAAGCACGAGCTGGCGCGGCGGGACGGCGGCCGGCCGGGGGAGGAGATCCACATCGCCGCCCGCGCGCGGACGCCGGCCCCCGGCGGGGTCATCCGGCTGGACAACGTGGAACTGTTCCTCGACCCGAAGTCGAAGGTGGTGCGGCGGGCCGTGCTGGCGAAGCAGCTCAACGGAGAGACGGTCGGCCGCGTCGAGTTCACGCTGGCGGAAACGGCCGCCAAGCCGGACGAGTTCTACACCCCGCGCGGGCACACCGACGCCGACGCCCTGACGCTGGACCGCAAGCCCGGCCCGCCGCCCAAGTTCGACCTCCGCCTCCGCTTCCGCGACGAGCTGCTGAAGCGGTTCGCCCCGCGCGATAAGTGAGACCGCCGGCGGGCCGCGAGGACGATCCAGGTGAGGACCGTGTTCGCACTGAACGGGGTTGTATAAACTGTATCGGGCCGGGAAGAAACTCACGAACCGCAAGTCGAGTACACCCGTGAAGACGCCTATTTTTGTCTCGGCCGTCACCCGCGAATTGCGTCAAACTCGTCAGCTCGGCGCGAACATCCTCACCCGCCTCGGGTACGAACCCGTCTGGCAGGACGTTTTCGGCACCGAAGGCGGAGACTTGCGGCAGATGCTCCGCGACAAGATCGACGGCTGCGACGGGTTGGTTCACGTCGTCGGGCGGGCGTACGGTGCCGAACCGCCGCAGCCCGATGCCGAGTTCGGCCGCGTTTCCTACACGCAGTACGAGCTGCTGTACGCGCGGAAGCGTGGCAAGAAGACTTGGGTCGTGTTCGTCGAGGACGGCTTCCCGACCGACAAACCGCCGGAGCAACTCGATCTGCCAGTCGATGGGGCACCCCCCGATCCGTCGGCGTATCAGGCCGAGCGCCGCGGCTTACAAGACGCCTGGCGGCAGAAGCTGCGCGGCGAAACCAACCTCTGGTACGCTGCCGCGACGACAATGGAATTCGAGTTGATAGTCGAGCGGCTCAAGGACGAACTCCGCGGCCTTCGGCGGTCGTTCCGCTCCTGGCAGCGGGCGGTGCTGGCCATTCTCTTCGTGCTGCTCCTCCTCGGCGGCGGCCTCTACTGGCTGCTCTTCCGCCAACGCGACGACGTGCAACAGGTTAAGCAAGGCCAGGAGGAAGTGAAGGAGCAGGTGAAGCTGGTCCGGGACGCCGTGGAAGAACGGGCTAAGGAGATCAAGGAGCAATGGGCGAAGGTTCGCCCCGACGACATCAGGGCACAACTCATCAAGACCATCGAGGAGACGTACCAACGGGAGTTGAAGGAAGCGGACGCCTTGAAGGACTGGAAAAAGCGAGACGAGGCGAAGAAGGACGCGAATGTGATGCGGATCAAGCGACTGGATCGCGTGGGTGAGTTCGTGGAATCGATTACCAGCGCCATCAAGTCCGGTGAGGCGTCGCCGGAGTTCCTGGAGTTCACCCGCATCTTCCAGGATCAGGGGCCGGTGGAGGCGTTAAAGTACATCGACACGCAGAAGCAACGACTGCTGGCCGAGGCGGAGAAACTGACGCAGGAGAAGCGCAAGGTGTTGGCTCCCATCTTGGGAGCGATTCGCGTCCATGTCAGTCGGGGGGAATACCCGGCCGCCCGCGACGATTGCGAAGATCTCCTGCGGCAAGACGGCGATTGGCCTGACGCTCTGCACAAGCACGTTGTCATTATGGACGAGATCGGTGACAGGGCAAAGAAGCACGACACGATTGAATCCGTACTCGCTGCATTTCAAGCGGCGGAAAAATCGGCGCGACGGGCCTTGGAACTTGCCCCGACAAACGCCCGCGCGCAACGCGATCTGAGCTTTTGCCTTGACAGCCTTGGCGACGCGACGTTGAAGCTGGGCCAAACCAAGAACGCCTTCGACTACTTCCGGAAGAGCCTGGACGTGCGGCGGGCGCTGGCCAACGCCGACCCGGAGAACGCGAATCTCCAATTCGAACTCTGCCGCTGCTTCAGGAATCTTGGCGACGCGACGCTGACGCTGGGCCGGGTGGCGGACAGCCTTGAGTTCTATCGGACTTGCTCGCAGATCCTTCGGAAATTGGCCCAAGCCGATCCGAAGAACGCGGAGTACCAAATCGAGTTGAGCGCGAGCTTCGACAGACTCGGCAACGTGACTCAACAAGTTGGCCCGCTCACGGACGCCCTCGACTTCTATCGGAAGGGTTGGCAGATACTTCGAGACCAGGCCGCTGCCGACCCGAGGAACGCCAGGCTGCAAGGCGACCTGGGCGTCAGCTTCGGTAAGCTCGGCGACGCGACGCTGCTCATGGGCCAGACGAAGGACGCCCTGGATTTCTACCGGAAGTGCCTGGACGTCGATCAGCGGCTGGCTGACGGCGACCCGAAAAACGCGGCGCTCCAACGCGACTTACTCGTCAGTTTTCACAAGCTCGGCAATGTGACACTGCAACTGGGGCAGACGAAGGACGCGCTCGAGTACTACCGGAAGGGCAATGCAATCGCGCAGTTTCTCGTCGATGCCGATCCGATGAACACGCAGGCCCAACGCGACCTGAGCGCAAGCTTCGACGACCTCGGTGCGGCGACCTTCAAGCTCGGCCAGAGCGAGGTCGCTCTCGATTTCTACGCGAAGTGTAATGCGATTGCGCGTCGGCGGGCCGACGCGAACCCGAAGGACGCCCAAGCTTTACGCGACTTGAGAGTCAGCTTCAGCAACCTCGGCAACGCGACGCTGAAACTGGGGCGGACCAAGGATGCCCTCGACTTCTACCGGAAGTGCCTGGACATCGATCAGCGGTTGGCCGACGGCGACCCGAATAGTGCCCAGGCCCAACGCGGGCTGATGGTGAGCTACTACAAACTGGGCGGAGTCCAAACGGAGTTGGGGAACCACGCCACCGCGATTCAGCAATACGAGTTGGGAATCGCGGTTCTGGACGGCATGATCGAACGGAAGCTCTTGGTGGAATCGGCCGCGACGGAGAAGGCGATTTTGGAACAACGGATTCGTGAGTGCAAAGCGCTGATCCGGAAGAAATAGTCGTCGGCTTGGCGACCGCCAGCAGATAGTAGAGGACACCGACCTGACGCCGCTCCGCGACCTGCCGGAGTTCAAGGCGCTATTCCCGAAAGTGAAGTAACGCCACCGTCAACGGTGTGAGCCGCGACCGCTACCCAGCCTGACCCCGCAAGCGGCGCACGCAGTCGGCCACCCGGCGGGCGGCGTCGGTCGCGTCGGCTTCGCTCAGGGTGGTGCCGAAGCTGAACCGCATCGCCGACTCCAGCACGTCCTCCGGCACGCCCATCGCCAACAGCACCGGCGACGGCAACAGCGACCCGCTGCTGCACGCCGACCCCGTGCTGCACGCCACGCCGGCCAGGTCGAGAGCCATCAGCAGCAGTTCCGACCGGCAGCCGGGGAACGACAGGTTCATCGCGTGCGGCACCGCGTCGGCGGGCGTGTTGACGACGAAGAATACCCCGGACACGCGGAGCGCGAGCAGGAAGGCGTCGCGGGCCGCCGTCACCCGCGCGACGTTTTCGGTCAAGTTCGTCACCGCGTGTTCCAGCGCCGCCGCCAGCCCGACCGCCAGCGGCACCGCTTCCGTGCCGGGCCGATGGCCCCGCTGCTGGTGCCCGCCGTGCATCTGCGGCGTCAGCTTCGTGCCCGCCTTCAGCAGCAGCAGCCCGACCCCCTTCGGCCCGCGGAATTTGTGCGCCGAGGCGGTCAGCGCCGTGACGCCGAGGGCGCGGAAGTTCACCGGCAGTTTGCCCACCGCCTGGGCCGCGTCGGTGTGAACGAGGACGGGCTTCGGCACCGTCTTGGCGACGTGGCGAACCGGTTGGATCGCCCCCGTCTCGTGGTTCACCATCATCAGCGACACGATGCGGGTGTCGGCGGTCACGCGGTCGAGAACCGCCTTCTGGTCCACGACGCCGGCCGCCGTCACCGGCAGCCAGTCCACCGCGAACCCTTGCTTTTGCAGGGCGTTCACCGGCCCGATCACGCACGGGTGTTCGATGGGCGCGGCGAGCAGGTGGGGGGGACGCTCCCCGGCGGTCGCGGCTCGTTCCCCGGCCAACCCGAACAGCGCCAGGTTGTTCGCTTCGGTCGCGCCGCTGGTGAAGATCACTTCCTCCGAAGTCGCGCCGAGCAGCCCGGCCACGCGGTCGCGGGCGTCCTCCAGGTGCCGCCGCGCGGCGCGGCCGATGGCGTGCGCCGACGACGGGTTGCCGTAGGCGTCGGCCGCCGCCGCGCGCATCGCCTCCCAGGCGGCCGGCAGGATCGGCGTCGTCGCGTTCGCGTCCAGGTCGATGGCGTCCATGGGGAAATTGTAAGCGGCGGCGGCACCGGGTAGGATGGGAGCATGATTCCCGCCGTCCGAGGGACCGCCATGACCGCGCTCGCCGTCGCCAAGAAGTTGACCGCCCTGTCTGGCAACCAGCCGCTGCCGCCGGAGCGCCTCCACCCCGCCCTCTACCTGTGCCAGGGGTGGTTCCTGGCGTGGTACGGGCGACCGCTGTTCGACGAGCCGATCCTCGCCGCCGAGGACGGCCCCCGCGTGCCGAGCGTGGACGGCCAAGACCCGTCGGCGGCCCCCGACTTGCCGAAGGCCGGCCGCGAGTCGGTGAAACAGGTGTGGGACCACTTCGGCAGTTACTCCGCCGAGCGGCTGGCCGAAACGGTCCGCGAGTCGTCCCCGTGGAAGTCCCGCCGGGGGACCGACGAGCCGATCCCGACCGACGAGATGCTCGCGCACTTCGGGGCCGACTTCGAGCGGCAGACCGGGGAGGAGCGCGGCGTGATGGGACAGTACGAACGGGATCTGGCCGCCGGGAACTTCGTCAGGCTCGAAGACATTCTCCGGGAGGATGCCGCGTGAATTCGTTGCCGCCAATCTTGCTGTCTTCCGCCCGACGGGATTTGGCCGCGATCCGCGGCCTTCTCCGGCCGGCCGTTTTGGAGCAACTCACCCGCGTCGCCGTCAACTACGCGACCTGTTCCCAGGAAACCAAGTTTCCGCGAACCGGCGGCCGGGAATCCGGGTTGTGGTGCCGCTATCCCAACGGTCGCGCCGCACTGGTCGAGGTCGTGTTTCGGGTCGAAGGGGAAGGTGAACTCGAGGAGTTCATCGCCATCCGCCGCATCCTGGTGAGCGAGTTGCAGCGCCTGCCGCCGTGGGCCACCGACCCGTCCGGCTGGGGCAACGTCACCCCGTGGCCCGTCGTCGATCTCTGACCCCTCTCCCGGAGTGCCCGCCCATGACCGCCGATGAAGTCGTCGCCGAACTGAAGGCCCTCGGCACCGAGCAGACCAAGAAGACGCTGCTGCGGCACGGGGCCACCGAGCCGCTCTTCGGCGTGCGGATCGGCGACATGAAGCCGCTGCTGAAGGCGCTCAAGGGCGACCCGAAGCTCGTCCTCGCGCTGTACGACACCGGCATCTCGGACGCCATGTACCTGGCCGGGATGCTCGCCGACCCCGCCACGATGACGAAGGCCCAACTGAAGAAGTGGGCGAAGGCCGCGCCGTGGCACATGATCCGCGAGACGACCGTCGCCGGCGTCGCCGCCGAGTCGCCGTTCGCCGTGGAGCTGGCCGAGGAGTGGATCGCCTCGCCGAAGGAGGCGCTCGCCACCGTCGGCTGGACGACGTACTCGCTGTACGTCGCCATCACCCCCGACGCCGACCTCGACCTGGACCGCTTGAAGGACTTGCTGTCGCACTGCCGGGACGACGTTCACGCCGCCGCCAACCGCACCCGCTACACGATGAACGGGTTCGTCATTTCCGTCGGTTGCTATGTGAAGCCGCTGCTGGCCGAGGCGAAGACGGCGGCGAAGGCGATGGGGGCGGTGGCCGTGGACGCGGGCGACACCGACTGCAAGGTGCCGCTCGCCGCCGAGTCCATCGCCAAGGTCGATGGGATGAAGCGCGTCGGGGTGAAGCGCAAGTCCGCGCGCTGCTGAGTGGGGCAGGCAATGCCGACTCACCACAGAGACACAGAGGCACGGAGAAGACGAGAGAGAATGCAGGGTTTCAAACTCGTTTTCCCCCTCTTCTGTCTTCTCCGTGCCTCTGTGTCTCTGTGGTGAGTTCTTCCTTTCCTACAACAGCCGCATGAGCATTTCCGCCCGCAACGTGTGCAAGAAGTTCGGCGACTTCGTCGCCCTCGACCGCGTCACCGTCGAGGCCCCGTCCGGCTCGCTGGTGGCGCTGCTCGGCCCGTCCGGGTCGGGCAAGACCACCCTGCTCCGCATCATCGCCGGGCTGGAGGTGGCCGACGCCGGCGTCATCGAACACCACGACGACGACGTGACCGCCCGCACCGCCCGCGACCGCAACGTCGGCTTCGTCTTCCAGCACTACGCGCTGTTCCGCCACATGACGGTGTTCGAGAACGTGGCCTTCGCCCTCCGCGTGCGGCACTGGGAGGAGCGGCGGATCGTGGACCGCGTGACGGAGCTGCTGCACCTGGTGCGGCTGGACACGATGGCCGGGCGGTACCCGTCGCAACTGTCCGGCGGGCAGAAGCAGCGGATCGCGCTGGTCCGCGCGCTGGCCGCCGAGCCGAAGGTGATCCTGCTGGACGAGCCGTTCGGCGCGCTGGATGCCAAAGTGCGAACCGAACTCCGCACCTGGCTGCGGCGGTTCCACGACCAGTTCCACGTGACCAGCCTGTTCGTCACGCACGACCAGGAAGAAGCCTTCGAGGTGGCGGACCAGATCGTCGTCATGAACGCCGGCAAGGTGGAACAGACCGGCAGCCCGATGGACGTGTTCGAGCGGCCGGCGAACGCCTTCGTGATGGACTTCCTCGGCAACGTGAACGTGTTCCCGGCGCGGCTGGAAGGGGGCCGCGCGGTCCTCGGCGACGTGGTCATGCCGGTGTCGGGCAACCAGATGGTGCCGACCGGCACCGGCACCGCCGACGTGTACGTCCGCCCGCACGAGCTGGACATCGACCGCGTCGGCACGCCGGGCAACTCGATCCGCGGGCAGATCATCCACATCAACCCGGCCGGGTCGGCGGTGAAGGTGCGGGTGCGGGCCGACGACTTCGGGCTGGTGGTGAACGTGGACATCACGCAGGAGCGGTACCGGCAGCTCGCCCTGTCCGCCGGCGACTGGGTGTTCGTCTCGCCGAAGACTGCCACCATCTTCGAGTACGACTACGCGATTTGACCCAGGCGCTGGAACTCGCCCGCTCCCTGCGGTCGCGGCGACGACAAACCATCTGCCATCGTGTCGCGGCGATGAGATTTTCCCGCTCGCATTTCCGCCCGAATAGCCGCGCAATTCCTCAAGTCCGCGCCGTTCCCAGGACGGAAGCGACGGGCGACGGTGACACCCGCCGGTCGGTTCCCACCACCCCCTCAAACACCGCGAAGGATGTGCATCGTGAAGACCTACTTCCTCGGCCTCGCCGCGTCCGTCCTCGGCCTCGCCTCCACGCAGACCGCCTCGGCCCAGTGGAACAAGAACTTCGTCGGCAACAGCGGCAACGGCATCGGCAACAAGGTCGTCGTCGGCAACCAGCCCGGCTTCAACCCGTTCGGCGGGTTCGGCAAGAACTTCGTCAACAACAGCGGCAACGGCATCGGCAACCAGGTGATCGTCGGCAACGGCGGCGGGTTCCCCGGCTTCCCCGGCGGGTCGTTCGGCGGCAGCTTCCCCGGCGGCGGGGTGTTCCCCGGCGGGATCAACATCAACACGGTGGTGAACAGCGGCAACGGGGTGGGCAACACGATCGTGGTCGGCAACGGGCAACCGGGTGGGCTGAACATCAACACGGTGGTGAACAGCGGCAACGGCATCGGCAACAAGGTGATCGTCGGGAACAAGTGACGAGTTTTGTTAGCCCGCCGCGCCAG
>JAYUFU010000329.1:0-13529 GCA_043738505.1 Fimbriiglobus sp.
GCCGAACCAGGCGCTGCAGCCGACGGCGGGGGCCGGGAGTTTTCGCGTGCGTTGACGGCTCTTTCGCCCCCGCCGCGGCTGAGCTGGGTCGTTCGGCGGCAGCACAGCGAAGCAGAGTGCGCGGCCAGCGCTGGACGGGCGGGCGGCGCGGAGCGATGTGCAGGGTGCGGAGCGCGGGCGGGTCGATGGCCGTGGCCGCGATGGCCGAACCAGGCGCTGCAGCCGACGGCGGGGGCGGGAAGGTTTCGCGTGCGTCGAAGCTCAGTTGCCCCCGCCGCGGCTGAGCTGGGTCGTTCGGCAGGCAGGAGGTACACGGATGGCGGACCCTGACACCCCAGAACGTGATCTGACCGACGCGCCTACGTCCGCGGGCAACAACGCACGGCGCGGGGCTGGCTCCCCCCGGACGGCGGGGTGGGGGTGGGCTGTGTTCTTCGCTCTCGCGTTCGCTGCGGTTGTCCTTGTTGCGGCGGGGACTAATCGCAGTGTTATGGAGGCGATCGGGCCGGACGCTACGCAGGCTCTCCGTGGGCTCGCCGGGCTGGCGGCGGTCATCGGATGCGGGTCACTGGCCATGGCGAAGGGGCGGTCGGCGGCGTGGGGGCTGACGGCGCTGGCCTGCTACCTCGGGCTTGTGATCGTGCCCTTCCTCCCGCCGGTGTCCCGCCGGGAAGCCACTGACGGGTGAAAGGCACGCCGAACCAGGCGCTGCAGCAGACGGCGGGGGCCATCTCAGTTTCTGGGACTTCAAGCTCACTGTGGCCCCCGCCGCGGCTGAGCTGTGTCGTTCGGCCACCCCTTACCCTGATCGTGTTCCGGCCTCGCCCGGCGGGGGCGGGCGCACTACAATCCGGGTGCGCGGCTCACGTCCGTCTGCCGCCGCGCGACTCGCTCGGACGCCGTCTATGGCCTCGTCGCCGATGCCCCTGTCCGCGCCGGACCGCGACTTCCTGCGGACCCGCCGGCTGCTCCGCAACCCGAACGCCGGGGCCGAGGAGCCGGACACCACCGACTACGAACTGTCGCCGTCGGTGGCGCAGCCGCAGATTCGCTTCCGCCCCACCCCGTCCGCCGCCGCGCCCCGCGCCCTGGACGCCGCCGCCGCCCGCCAGTTCCACGAGCGGTTGCGGCTGTGCTGCCTGGTCGCCGCCGCCCCGTTCGCCTTCTTCCTGCTGTGCGGGCTGACCAACTTCGTCGAGCTGTTCGGCCGCGAGACGGTCGGCTGGACGGGCGTCGTGCTGAGCGGCGTGGTGCTGCTGGCGCTGGGCGGGACGGCGGCCACCCTGTTCCGCCTGCCGCCGCTGCCGGAGCCGACGCTCCGGGTGATCGAGGTGGCCACCTTCGGCACCATGTCGCTGTTCTTCGCGTACTGGCAGTTCACCGTGCTGACGGCCATGCCGGCGGCCGGCTTCGAGGGGGTGCGTCACATGCAGTCGGCGGTCATGGCGGCGGCCGGTATTGTCCACTTCAACTGGTTCGCGCTCATCGTGTTCCATGCCGTCCTGGTGCCGAACACCCTGGCCCGCGGGGCGAGCACCACCGCCGCCATGGTCGCCGTCGCGCTGGGCATCGACGCCTTCGCCGCGTTCATCCACATGCCCGCCGCCGTGAACGCCCCGGCCCTGTTCGCCATCTCCGCCACCATGCTGGCGGCCGCCGCGGGGCTGGCCGTGTTCGGCACCGCCAAGACGGTCGAGTTGAAGCGGGAAGTGGAGAGCGCGCGGGAGGCGGTGCGGGAACTCGGCCAGTACCGGCTGCGGAAGAAGCTCGGCTCCGGCGGCATGGGCGAGGTCTATCTGGCCGAACATCGCCTCTTGAAGCGGCCGTGCGCGGTGAAGCGGATCCACGCCAAGTACCTGAACAACCCGGAGCAACTGAAGCGGTTCGAGCGGGAGGTGCAGGCGACGGCCCAACTGCGGCACCCGAACACGGTCGAAATCTACGACTACGGCGTCGCCGACGACGGCACCTTCTATTACGTGATGGAGTACCTGCCGGGCGTCAGCCTGGAGGAGCTGGTCGGGCGGTACGGCCCGCAGCCGCCGGAGCGGGCCGTCCACATCCTGCGGCAGGTGTGCGGGGCGCTCCGCGAGGCGCACCGGCACGGCCTCGTCCACCGCGACATCAAGCCGAGCAACATCCTGCTGTTCGCTGAGGGCAGCCCGCACGACCAGGTGAAGCTGGTGGACTTCGGCCTGGTGCATTCGCTGCTGTGGGAGGGCGAGCCGGAGGCCAAGATCACCCGCGAGGGGCTGATCGTCGGCACCCCGGAGTACATGTCGCCGGAGCAGGCCAGCGGCGGCAGCCTGGACGGTCGGAGCGACCTGTTCAGCCTGGGCAGCGTGGCGTACTACCTGCTGACGGGGCGGGAGGCGTTCCACCGCGACAACCCGATGAAGACGCTCATGGCGGTCGTCACCGACACCCCCGCGCCGGTGGCCGACGCCAACCCGCATGTCGCGGCCGACGTGCTGGCGGTGCTGGCGCGGTGCCTGTCGAAGGACCCCGGCGAGCGGTACGGCACGGCCGCCGACCTGGACGCCGCGCTGGCCGCGTGCGGGTGCGCGACGCAGTGGACGGAACCCCGCGCCACCGACTGGTGGGCCGCCCACCCGACCGCCCAGCCCGGCACGGGAACGGATTTGGACACCCTGCCGCTGAAGGAGTGACCGGCGACGTTCTCGCTGGAACCGCAAACGTAGTCAGAGGATAAAACTTGGCGAAATCGAAGCATACGAGCCGATCACAGCCGTCGGACGAAGGACCACAAATCGAATCGATTCCGCTTGGGCGGCTTCGTTTCGACCCCGACAACGCACGGTTTGGCGATCTGCAATCGGGGAAGAGTGATGCGGAGATTCTAGACCGGATCGTGACCTTATTCGGTGTCGAAGATGTCATCAGCTCGTTGGCTGAAAACGGCTACATGCCCACGGAACCCCTCGTGGGGATCCGTGAGGCAGGGGATAGCATCCGGATTCTCGAAGGGAACCGACGCCTCGCCGCGTTGCTCATACTTGCCAACGATCCCCGTGCGAAAAACCAGCAACGCTGGCGAGACTCCACCCCGTTGGCCGACGGTGCCAAGATCGACCCGGTGCCGGTAGTCGTGTACGACGAGGCGACCAAACCGGCCAAACTGATTCCCTACCTCGGCGCGCGACACATTATCGGCTCGAAGGCGTGGGACTCGTACGCGAAGGCGGCATGGATCGCCAAGTTACTGGAGACGAACAAGCGACTCGACATCCCCGATATGGAGCGGATGACCGGCGACCGGCGCGGCACCATCGTGCGATTGCTCGAAGGGTACTATCTCGTGCGGCAACTCGCCGACGCGGGGAAGTACGATCCGAAGGAGTCGTACCACAAGGGGCGGGGAAGTTCGTCCCAGTTGCCATTTTCCTGGGTCTACAACGCGCTTGGTTACACGTCCGTCCAAAACTGGGTCGGCATGGAAAGAGGCGTGCAGATCGGCCCCGATCCCGTTCCGGTCGCCAATCTCCCTCAAGCGGTCGAATTGTTCGAGTTCCTCTTCGGTCGCAAATCCACCGCGAAGCAGCCTGTAATCCCGGAATCCCGATTCCTGTCCGAATTGGCGGAGTGCCTCGACGATCCGAACAAGGTCAGCCAGTTGCGGAACGGGAAAGCTGCCCAGGAAGTGATCTGGTCGTCAGGAGAACCTCTTTCCCGCACCCTGGAGTCACTGAATTCGGCCATCGATAATCTCGACAAGGCGCAGCGGGCCCTCGCCGAATTGACCGCCGAGCAAGCCGAGCGTGCCGAGAAGCCGGCCAAACTCGCCCGGAAACTGTCCGCGAACATCGTGGCGCTGATCGCCCGCAAGTCCGACGAGAGCGCCGACGATGTCTGACGATACCCGCCGCACGAGTCGAAAATTCGCCCAAAAAGCCGCCACCGACGCGGACCAAGTGGAGGCCGTGGCCTTCCGCGACGGGGTCGCCCGCGTCGGCGACGGGTTGACCGACGAACTGATCGCCGGCGCGCCGATGGCGGAGGAAAGCGAGATCCCACACAACCCGAACGGAAACGCAGAGTGGCTAGACGACGACGCCCTCGTCGAAGTGGCAACGGGAGGTGTCGCGGACGAACTCCTTCGCCGAGCCGAATTGCTCGGTCCGGAATACCCGTTCGATTTAAGCCCGGACGGTTCTCATTTGGAATACCGTAGCGAACGATCAAAGAGCGGGGCCTACGAGTTCTGTCTTGCATTGTGCGAAACGCCGCACGATATCAACAAACTGCCGCACTGCCGAGCCGTCCGCGAATTCGACCGCTTCGTCGGGCGCGCCCTCGCGGGTCATTTCGGCCCTGGGACGGAGTTCTACCGCTTCGGAGTTCCGGGCGAACCGGAAGACCGCAGGCCGGGTAAAATCGGTGACGCGATCCGTGAACTCGGCCGGCGAACTCGCGGCGAATGGGAATTCACCCAGCGATTGGGACGCGACGCACAGGCAGATCAAGGAGATGGTGGGATTGATATCGTGGTGTGGAAGCCATTCGGGTCAACCGACGACCGGATCGGAATCCCGTTCGTGTTGGCGCAATGCGGCTGCGGGGAGCAGGCGTTGCAAGAAACGAAATGGCAAGATCTACAACTGGCCAAATTTGAACGAAAATACAACGTCCGCGTGGCCTCGGCAAGCGATGGCGTGATCCGATATTTCGCGTTGCCATACCATCTCCCCGACTCGGCTCGATGGAGGGCCGCGTTGGGTGCAGGTGGTGTTGTACTCGACCGCATCCGGCTGACGTGGATGGCCGAAACCTACCTCAACAGAGAAGAGGACGTTGCACGTCTCAGACCTCACACCGATTCCCTTCTCTCTCCTCTTGTCCACACGAAGAAACCCGTCACCCCCCCAGCGAAGCCAGCAGTGAAGAAGCGACGGCCTTCGCCAGGAGCGGCGGGACGGCGTTCCCCACCTGAGTGAACTGGCTCGTCTTCGATCCGGCGAAGCGGAACCAATCCGGGAACGATTGCAGCCGGGCGGCTTCCCGCACCGTCAGCCGACGGCGGACGCCGTTGGGTAGTTTCAAGCGGATCATGTCGCCCGTCGCGCCGGCGATGTTGCGACAGGTGAGCGTCCGCGCGGGGGCGTCCGGGTCCAAGTCGCGCGGGTTCTTGCACTGACACTGCACTTCGTAACTCCGGACGTACTTCCACATCTTCGGCGTCACGAGGCCGGCACCGACGGGGATGCGGCGGACCATCGAGCCGAGGGCGTCGCGCACCGTGTGCGGTTCGGCGGTTCGGGGGGGAGTCGGAAACTCGAAGGCATTTCGGGTCGCCACGAGGAACAACCGGCGGCGGTTCTGCGGGACGCCGAAATCCGCCGCGTTCAGCACGTCCACCGTCACCCGATAGCCCAGCCGTCGAAGCTTCCGAATGAACCCCGCGAGGTAGTCCCCGTGTTCGCTGCGAAGTGCCGGGACGTTTTCCAGCACCGCCGCCGCCGGTCGGAGCCGTTTCACCGCGGCGAGGAATGTGGGAAAGCCGTCTCGCGTGTCGGACGCGCCCGCCTTCTTGCCCGACATGGAGAACGGTTGGCAGGGTGGGCCGGCGACGAGGACATCGGCGGCGACGATGTCCGCCACCGGCGTCAAAACGACTTCGCGACAGTGCCCGCCGAGGTTGGTCCGGTATGTGGCGCACGCATCCGCATTCATCTCGTAGCCGACCGTGCGGAAACCGGCGGCGGCGAATCCCAGCCCCAACCCCCCACAGCCGGCGAAAAGCTCGACGGCCAAGGGGCCGGACGCCGTCGCCGGGGGCGACAGTTCGCGGTCCAACAGTCGGCGATAGGGGAGGCTGCTCATTCGGGCTAAAGGTACGACGCGCCGCCGTCCTTGTCGCGCCTCGACCGGTAAGAATCCCCGGTTTCTCTCGCAACGAGCGTCTCCCACCCGCAGGGTTTGCCCCGTCACTTCTCGCCCTTCCGCACCGTCACCTCGAAGCGGTAGTCCACCGTCCGGCCTTGCGCGCCGAGGCCCGGCGGGCAGGTCAGCGTGAACCCGGCCTCGGTGGCGGCGTACTCGAACGGCTTGGCCGTCAGCGGGTCGTCCGGCACCGGCACCACCTTCACGTCGCTCAACTTCGCCGGCAAGGATTTGGTCGCGGCCATGTGCAGTCGCACCGCCTCCACCGCCCGCATCATGGCCACCTTGCGGTCCAGGCGGACGGTCGCGTGGTGGACCTTCTCCACCGCCGGCAGGATCATCAGGAACACCTGCAGGACCACGTCGTTCTTGGCGTCCGCCTTCACCTTCTTGGCCCGCTCGCCGGCGCGGGCGATGCCGGGCAGGCCGTCGGCCGGCGGCATCAGGAACCACTTGCGGTGGTCGTCGGCCAGCTCCCGGTACTTCTCGAACGAGTTGAGGAACGCCGCCTGCACCGGCGGCATCGCCTCCACGTCGTCCTTCTTGTGGCCGCGGGCGATCAGTTGCATCCGCGCCTCGTTCTGGACGACGGCGGCGTAGGCGGCCAGCCCCAGCCGGCCGCCCAGTCCCGGCCCGTTCCCGGCCTGGAGCACCTTGACCGCGTTCGCCACCACGTCCATCGCGCGGTCGGCCGACACCGGCCCCTTCTTCAGGTCGCCCAGGCCGGGCAGGAAGCTCTCGTTGAAGGCGTCCTCGCCGTCCAGCCCCGGCCGCGGGTCGATGAGCGGGCGGGGCAGGCTGCTCAGCCCCCAGTACAGGTTGGGCGAGGCCGGGCCGGCGATCAGGTCGTCCGCCCGCGCCAGGAAAATGTTGGTGATGGCGATGCCGACGAGCATCTGGATGAGGGTCGGCCCCTCGGCGATGTGCTTGCCGTACTGAATGCCGGTGCGGACGGTTTTCGCCGCGTCGTCGTACCGCTTCTCGGCCAGCTCCACCTTCGCCCGCAGCGACAGGAACTGCGCGATCTCGCGGTGGACCTGGACGTTCGGCAGCAGCGCCTCGATGGCCTCCGGGCCGGTGACGGGGGCGGTACTCCACTCGCACGTCTTGCACCGGCTGCCGTACTCGACCTCGCGGAACACCGCCTTGTACTTCTCCAGGTGCGCCTTCACGTCGGCCACCGGCAGTTGCTCGACCGACGCCTCGACCCACCGGTCGACGGCGATCCGCTCCGCCGTGACTTTCGCCACGTCCCGCTCCCGCTCGGGACGGTTCATGTGCGCCTTCATGTAGTGGAAGGCGGCGTTCCCCGCCACCCGGTCGCGGCCGGCCGGCAGCAACTCGTACTTCAGCGCCGGCTTCGGCTCGGCGGCCGGATCGACGGTCAGCTTGATGGGCGGCAGCTGCGCGGCGGCGGTCGCCGGCAACAGCAGGGCCAGAAGGCAGGCGGTGCGCATGGGGGTTCCTGGGTTGTAGTGTTCTGCTCGCTCCGCGAGCGGTCTTCCGAAACCGACCCGCTCGCGGAGCGAGCAGAACACGTGTTCGTCACTCGTCGTCGTCCGGGAAGATCGGCGTCGGCTTCTTCGGCTCGTGGCGGGGGGTGGTGAACACCCCGCCGGGGAGGATGTGCCGGAGGTCGCCGGCGGTGGCGACCGGCGGCCGCGACGGCGGCAGCAGGGACAGTCCGGCGGTGAGGATGTCGTGTCGCAGTTGCAGCGCGTCGGCCAGCTCCTGCGGCGTCGGGTCCGGGTCGTAAAACGGGGGCGTCGGCGGCACGGGGGCGTCGGGGACCGCGAACACCGGCGGTCGGGCAGGCGTCGGCGGGGCGGGCGGGACCGGTGGCCCGGCCAGCAGCGCCGTCGTCAACTCCTGGGCGCGCGCCTCGGCGGCGAGGACGCGCTGTTGCAGTTCACTCTGCCGGACGTACCCGATCGCCCACGACACGACCAGCGCGACCGCCGCCAGGAGCGTGACCGCCTGCCAGCGGCGGACGACGGCGTCGCGGGACGCCTGCCCGGCGCGGTACAGGAACGCCGGCTTCTCGGCGGCGGCGGGGGCGGGCCGCAGCTTGGCGAGGGCGGCGGTCAGCGGGTCGGTTAGGTCGGGCATGGGACACCCAGTTTCGTGCGGAGTAAGGTCAGGCCGGCGACGTAGCGGCGGTAGGCGGTGCTGGCCGACCCGCCGACGGCCGCCGCGATCTGCTCGAACGTCTGCCCGCCCCACAGGTGGGCGACGACGACCTCGCGGGTCTCCGGCGGCAGCTCGGACAGGGCGGCGGCGGCGGCGCGGGCGTCCAGCCCGGTCGGGTCGTCGGACGGCTCGAACCACGTGTCGGTTCTCTCGGCGGCGACGGTCTCGTGCTTCTTCCGGCGGCGGGCCGAGCGGCTGGCGTCCATGGCGGCATTCCGCACCACGGCGTACAGCCAGCCGACCGGGTGGGCGGGGGCGGGGGATTGCCGAACCAGCTTCAGGAAGGCCGTCTGCACCACGTCGTCGGCCGTCGAGGCGCACCACTGTCGGGCGTACAGCACCAGGGCGGCCGCGTGGCGGGAGACCAGTTCGGCGAGCGCGTCGGCGGTCATCACAGTATCAGACGCCGGCCGGGGCCGGGCATTTCAGGGGAAGCCACTCCGTTGACAGGCGGTGGGCGGATTGTTAAGTTCTTCATCATACATTCTTCGCCTCCGCCTCGCCCCGTCTTGCGTGCCTCCTCATGGCTCGAACCGCGTCCATCTCCCGCGAGCAAACCGTCCTCGACGACTGCCAAGCCGCCATCGGGTACTCGTTCCGGCGGCCGGAGCTGCTCCGCGCCGCGCTCACGCACACGTCCGGCGCGAACACCCGGCAGGCGTCGAACGAGCGGATGGAGTTCCTCGGCGACAGCGTCCTCGGCCTCGTCACCTGCGAGCAGTTGTACGTCCGCTTCCCGGAATACCAGGAGGGCGACCTGACGAAAGTGAAGTCGGTCGTCGTCAGTCGGAAGACGTGCGCCGAGTTCAGCCGGCGGATCGGCATGAGCGACTTCCTGTTCCTGGGCAAGGGGTTGACCGGGTTCGCCGAGGTGCCGCCGAACATCCTGGCCGACGTGTTCGAGGCGCTGGTGGCGGCCATCTTCCTGGACGGCGGGTACGACGCGGCCAAGCCGTTCGTGCTGGGGTTCGTCACCCCGGAGATCGAGCGGGTGGCCGACGACGCGGTGTCGAACAACGCCAAGTCGCGGCTCCAGCAGGTGGCCCAGAAGGAATTCGGCGGCACGCCCCGGTACGTCGTACTGGACGAGCAGGGGCCGGAACACGACAAGTGCTTCTGGGTGGCGGCCGAGATCGACGGCCACCGATACCCGCCGGTGTGGGGGCGGAACAAGAAGGACGCCGAGTTGCGGGCGGCGATGAACGCGCTGGCCGAGATCGAAGGCGACGACCTGCCGTACCCGGCGAGCTGACCCATGCCCATGCCGCATTACCCGGTGACTTGCTCCCGCCCGGACTGCGCCGCGGCCGCGCGGGTCAAGATCGCCGCGCGGTGGAGCGACGGCACCACCCACGAGTTGAAGACGTACTACCTAACCTGCGCGGCCTGCGCGCCGGAGTTGCTGCCCGCGGCGCGGGCCAAGCGGAAGGCGTGCCGCCTGACCGTCGGCGAGACGCTGGACGAGCCGGCGGTGTACGGCCTCCGCACGCCGACCGCCGAGGGGTGAGAACCCCGCCAACTCCGATCAAGATAGTCAGCGCTTCCACGTGGAAGTTTTTACAATCCCCATCACCCCACCTGGAAGGCCAGCCGCTCGTACCCGGCGTCGTAGTCCACCGTGACCGCCCGGCCGTCCGCCACCTCGCCGGTCAGCAGCATCTTGGCCAGCTTGTTCTCGATCTCCTTCTGGATCACCCGCTTCAGCGGCCGCGCCCCCAAGCTCGGGTCGTACCCCGTCTTCACCACATGCACCTTCGCGGCGTCGGTCAGCGTCAGCGTGATGTTGCGCTCGGCCAGCCGCGCCTGCAACCCGTGCAGTTGAATGTCCACGATCCGCTTCAACTGGTCTTCCCGCAGCGCGTGGAACACGATGGTCTCGTCCACGCGGTTCAGGAACTCCGGGCGGAAGTGCTTGCGCATCTCGGTCAGCACCGCGTCCTTCATGCGGTCGTACCCCTCGCCGATGTGCGTGCCTTTGTATTGCAGGATCAGTTGCGAACCGATGTTGCTGGTCATGATGATGATGGTGTTCTTGAAGTCTACCGTGCGGCCCTGGTTGTCCGTCAGGCGGCCGTCGTCCAGCACCTGCAACAGCGTGTTGAACACATCCGGGTGGGCCTTCTCCACCTCGTCGAACAGGACCACGCAGTACGGCCGACGGCGGACGGCTTCGGTCAACTGACCGCCCTCGTCGTACCCGACGTACCCCGGCGGCGCGCCGACGAGGCGCGACACGCTGTGCTTCTCCTGGTACTCGCTCATGTCCAGGCGGACCATCGCCTTCTCGTCGTCGAACAGGAACTCGGCCAGCGCCCGCGCGAGTTCCGTCTTGCCCACCCCCGTCGGGCCGAGGAAGAGGAAGCTGCCGAGCGGCCGCTTCGGGTCGCCCAGACCGCTGCGGGACCGCACGACGGCATTGGCCACCGCGTCCACGGCCTCCTCCTGGCCGATCACCCGCCGGTGCAAGTGAAGGTCGAGGTTGAGCAGTTTGTCCTTCTCGCCTTCCAGCAACTTGCTCACCGGGATGCCGGTCCAGCGGCCGACGACAGCGGCGATGTCGGCCTCGCCGACCTCCTCGGCCAGCAGCCGGTGCGGCGTGTTCGCCTGTGCCTCTTCCACGGTGGCGAGAGCTTTTTGGAGGTCCGGCAGGGTGCCGTACATGAGTTCGGCGGCGCGCGTCAGCTCGTTGTTCCGCTGCGCCTGTTCGATCTGCCGCTTCACCTCCTCGATCCGCTCGCGGACGGCGCGGACCTTCTGCACGGCGTCCTTCTCGGTCTGCCAGCGGGCCATGAGGGCGTCGGCGTTCGCCTTCGTGTCGGCCAGCTCCTTCTCCAACTTGGAAAGCCGGTCTTTGGACGCCGAGTCGGTCTCCTTCCGCAGGGCTTCGCGCTCGATCTCCAGTTGCATGACGCGGCGGGTGAGTTCGTCCAACTCCGTCGGCATACTGTCGATCTCGGTGCGCAGCTTCGCGGCGGCTTCGTCCATCAGGTCGATGGCCTTGTCGGGCAAGAAGCGATCCGAGATGTAGCGGTTGGACATCACCGCGGCGGCCACGAGCGCGGCGTCCTTGATGCGGACGCCGTGGTGGACCTCGTACTTGTCCTTCAGCCCGCGGAGGATGCTGATCGTGTCCTCGACCGACGGCTGATCGACGTACACCGTCTGGAACCGGCGCTCCAGGGCCGCGTCCTTCTCGACGTACTTGCGGTACTCGTCCAGCGTGGTCGCGCCGATGCAGTGCAGTTCGCCCCGCGCCAGCGGCGGCTTGAGCAGGTTGCCGGCGTCCATCGACCCCTGCGTTTTCCCGGCCCCGACGACCAGATGCAACTCGTCGATGAACAGGATGATCTGCCCGTCCGACCCGGTCACTTCCTTCAGCACGGCCTTCAACCGCTCCTCGAACTCGCCCTGGAACTTGGCCCCGGCGATGAGCGACCCCATGTCCAGCGTGACGATCTTCTTGTCCTTCAGCCCCTCCGGCACGTCGCCGCGAATGATCCGCTGCGCGAGGCCCTCCACCACCGCCGTCTTGCCGACGCCCGGTTCGCCGATCAGCACCGGGTTGTTCTTCGTCCGGCGGGACAGGATTTGCACCACCCGGCGAATCTCTTCATCGCGGCCGATGACCGGGTCGAGCTTGCCCCGCTTGGCGGCGTCGGTCAGATCGCGGCCGTACTTTTCCAGCGCCTGGTACGTTTCCTCCGGGTTCTGGGTCGTAACCCGCTGCCCGCCGCGCACCTCTTGCAGCGCCTTGAGCAAGCGGTCGCGGGTGACGCCGAGTTCCTTCAGGATTTGCCCCGCTGCCCCGCCGTCGTCGGTCATGGCGAGGAGCAGGTGTTCGACGGACACGAAGTCGTCCTTGAGGCGCTTCGTCTCGCCCTCGACGTTGGCGAACAGCTTGTTCAGCCGGCCGCCGATCCGCTGGTTCTCGGTCGCCCCGCTGGTGCCGGTGACGCGCGGCAGTTTGTCCAGTTCGCGGTCCACCTTGCCGGCGACCGCGTCCGGCGTGACGCCGGCCTTTTGCAGGATGGCCGACGCGAGGCCCTTCTCCTGTTCCAGAAGGGCGGCGAGCAAATGCTCGGTTTCGATGGTCTGGTGGTCGCGGCGGGACGCGAGCTTCTGCGCCGCCTGGACGGCGTCGCGGGCGCGTTCGGTGAATCGATTCAAGTCCATGACCGGTCGGACCTCTGGGGGAGGTGTTACCGGTATTGGAGCGATGGAGGCGGGGAAGGGGTTCGGGAAAGAGGTTGGAAGGCGAAGAACTAACCACAGAGACACAGAGGCACAGAGAAGAAAGAGAAAAGGGAAGAGTTTCGAAGCCCCGTTTTCTCTCTTCCTCCTCTTCTCTGTGCCTCTGTGTCTCTGTGGTTAGTCCTCTCGGTCGCTCACGCCAGTTCGCGGATGGGCTGCGCGTCGCCGTCGATGGGGTAGTGCGGGCGGCCGTTGGCGTCGTACTCGCGGATCGACGCCCCATCCAGACCCAGGTTCTTGTAGATGGTGGCGAAAATCTCTTGGTGCGTCACCGGCCGCTTGGTGGCGCGGCCGCCGTGCCGGTCCGACTCGCCGATGACTTGCCCGGTCTTCATGCCGCCCCCGGCCATCAGCGCGCAGCTGAGTTGCGGCCAGTGGTCCCGCCCGGCGTCCTTGTTGATCTTCGGCGTGCGGCCGAACTCGCCCCACACGATGACCGTCACGTCCTTGTCCAGCCCGCGGTCGTGCAGGTCTTGCACGAGCGAGCTGACGCCGGCGTCCAGCAGCGGGAAGTCCTTGCGGGCCTGCACGAAGTTCTTGCCGTCCGGCCCGTGCCAGTCCCAGCGGGTGAAGTTCATCGTCACCACGCGGGCACCGGCCTCCACCAGCCGGCGGGCGAGGCAGAAGTTCCGCACCATCCGCGGCGCGCCGTCCCGCTCGAACGCCGGGTCATCGACGCCGTACCGGGCCAGCACCTTCGGGTTTTCCTTGCTCAAATCCAGCGCGTCCTTCAGCCGCGACGACGTGAGGATGTCCACCGCCTGGCGGTGCATGGCGTCGGTCCCGCTCAGGATCGGCGAGCCTTTGTCGAGCGTCCGGTCGAGGTCGTCGAAGCCGTTCCGCAGGGCGACGCGGTCGCTCAGCTGCTCCAGCGTGACGCCGCGCAGGACGAGGTTGTCGGCCTTCATGCCGGTGTCCTTGCCGCCGACCGCCTTGAACGGCGCGTGGTTGATGCCGAGGAAGCCGCCGTCGCCGGGGTAGCCCCACTTCCGCTCGCCGCACGGGTACATGAGCGAGATGTTCGCCGGCACCGACGGGTGCGCGGTGCCCTGCGTCTTGCCGATCCACGACCCGAGCGACGGCCAGAAGCCGAGGTTCGCCGGGGTGCGGGGCCGGCCGGTCATGCACTGGAAGGCGTCGTGGTCGCCGGAGCTGCCGACGAGCGAGCGGATGGCGACGAACTTGTC
>JAYUFU010000330.1:0-13528 GCA_043738505.1 Fimbriiglobus sp.
CGGCGGGAGCCTCGCCCTCCCTTGCAGTCATTCTGCCATTAGCCCGTAGCTCACCAGCGTCTGCCGCACCTTCGCCTCGCCGGCGGCGTCCATGGCGCACATCGGCAACCGGAGTTCGCCGCTGCCCCGGCCGAGCAGCTTCATCGCCGTCTTTACCGGGATCGGGTTGGTCGCTACGCCGAGCATGTCGCGGCACAGCGGGAACAGTTTGCGGTGCCACGTCAGCGCTTCGTCGAACTTGCCGGCGGCGGCGGCCCGCACCAGCGCCATCATGTCCTTCGGCACGATGTTGCCGACCACGCTGACCACCCCTTTTCCGCCGATGCTCATCAGCGGTAGCGTCAGGCTGTCGTCGCCGCTGAGGATGGCGAGGTCGCACAGCGCCAGGATCTGCGACGCCTGATCGAGCGATCCGGTCGCTTCCTTCACCGCGATGACCGTCGGGTATTGATCGGCCAACCGCGCCAGCGTTTCGGGCAGGATGTTCGACGCGGTGCGGCCGGGGATGTTGTAGACGACGATGGGCAGGTCCACGGCCTCGGCGACGGCCCCGAAATGGCGGAAGTACCCCTCCTGCGTCGGCTTGTTGTAGTACGGCCCGACTTGCAGGGTGCCGGTCGCGCCGGCCTTCTTCGCCGCCTTCGTCATGCGGACGGCTTCGGCGGTGCTGTTCGACCCGGTGCCGGCCATGATCTTGATCCGCCCGGCCGCCTTCTCGCACACGAACGCCACCACCCGCTCGTTCTCGTCGTGCGTCAGGGTCGGGCTTTCGCCGGTGGTGCCGCACGGGGCGAGCGCGTCGGTCCCCTCGCCGACGTGCCAGTCGATCAATTTCCCGAGCGCGTCCCAATCCACCTCGCCGTTCTTGAACGGGGTGACGATGGCGACGGTGACGCCGGCAAACAGGTCGCCGCGGGTCTTCGACATGACGGTCTCGGGATCAGGTGGGAGGGACTTCCGTTGCCTTCAGGTTAGCGAACCGCGTCAGCGCCGCAACGGTGTCGATGACGGGGTAGAGCGTCTCGAAGTACCACAGGTTGGCGAAGTAGAACCCGATGGGCGACGGCGGGAAGTGGGTGCCGCTATTCGTCGCTTGAGAGAGGAACGAAATCCCACTCTTCGCCGCGACCGCGAGGGAGCGAACCATGTGGCCCGCTCCCTCACAGTCGCGGCGAAGATGTGCGCTCAACCCCTCCACTGCCAGCGCCGTCTCCTCGATGCTGCTGGGCGTGCCGGCGCGTCCACCCCAACCGCCGTCGGCGTTCTGCGAACCGATCAGGTACTCGGCCCCGCGTCGCAACGCCGACATCACGGTGTCAGTTAAATCCGGCACGTCCGCGAGAAGCAACACCCGACTGGTGCCGTAGGTCAGATTCGCCACCTCTGCCGAATGCTGATTGCCGAACCAGAGCGGTTCCCACGCGCCGTCGGGCCGCTGCGTCTTCAGCAGGTACGCGAGGCCGCGCCGGGTGCCGTCGTCGATGCGCTTCTGCAGCCTCGGCGGCAGGTGCGGTCGCCATGCCACCCACGCGCGGAGGGCGTGCGCGGTGAGGTCGTTGCTGCTGCGGTCGAACGGCAGGCCGGTCCAGCCCTTGCAGAAGGTTGGCATCCCGCCATCGGCATTCTGCAAATCGAGCAGCCACGTCACCCCTGCGGCCGCCGCTGACAGCGTGGCGTCATCGGGTTCGCCGAACTTGGCCAGCGCGAGCAGCGCGCCGGGCGTGTCGTCGGCGTCTGGCACGCCGCCGCTCAAGTCGGTCCACGCCCACCCGCCCGGCGCGACTTGCGTGTACGGGTGGACGGTGCGGTACTGCTGCTTCAACAGCCACTGCTTCGTACCCCCCACCCCTAACCCCTCCCCCACATGGGGGGAGGGGGACAAAGCATTCACCGCCAGCGTCGTCACCCACGTCGAGAGGTTGGTGTCGATGGGCCAGCTACCGTCGGGTCGGACGTTGCCTTCCAAAAATCGCAAGGCATGACGAACCACGTCGTGATTCGCCTGCCCGGCCCCGATCAGGCTCATCGCCACGAACGACGTGAGCGGGGCGGCTTCCAGATACCCGCCCGTCGTCGGCTGAATCTCGCGGAGCTTGCGAAGCGTTTCGCGCTTCGTCAGCCAGCGGAAGAAGCGGGTGATCGGGTTCCACGTCGGCCGTTTCGCGTGCCTCACCTGCCCGATGGCGATGAGCGCCGGCAGCGCGTAACTGACCACCGGCAGTTGCAGGATTTGGAAGCACCAGAAGGGCAGCGCGGCCAACTCGAACGGCAGTTGCGGGACGAGCCGCCACGGGTCGTTCCCATCCCACAGTCGTCCGGCCAGCGCCAGCATCGTCAGGATGGGGACGGAGAACGTGCGGTCCTTGCCGTAACGGTCGGCGATCTTCTTCGAGAGTGGCTTGGCGTCGAGGGTGCCGGCCACGTTGCCAATCCAGGCTTCGGCGCGGTCGATGGTCTCCGTGTACCCCTCGGCGTCGGGGATGTTGAACACCGCCCAGCCGAGGCACGTCGTACTCAGGTTGCTGAAGCTCTTGGTGGTGTCGCCCCAGCCGCCGTCGGCGTTCTGATTCTCCGCCAGCCACTTCAACCCGTTGCGAACGAGCGGGGTGTACTTCGGGTCGCCGACCATATCGAGAGCGAACACCGCCGTGGCGGTACTGAGGGCGGACGCGGACAGCTCGCCGACCCAGAACCCGCCCGGCGTCCGCTCGGCGAGCAGCGCCGCGCGGGCGTTGGCGAGGACGGAGTTGAACTCGGTATCGGTCATTCTTGTCCACAGGGTGAGAAGAGAGTTGAACCGCCAAGACGCCAAGAGCGCCAAGAAAAACAGGAGGCAGACAGAAGACTGAAATCGGACTTAGCGACTCTGCTTCCTATCTCCTGCTTTCTGTTTTCTTGGCGGGCTTGGCGTCTTGGCGGTTCGACTTCTTCCGCGCCACCTCACCCCGTGTAGCCGGCGAACAGCGGCGTGGACAGGTAGCGCTCGCCCAGACTGCACAGGATGGTGACGATCCGCTTGCCGGCGTACTCCGGGCGGGCGGCCAGCTTCGCGGCGGCGCACACGTTCGCCCCGCTGCTGATGCCGACCATCAGCCCCTCCTCCTTCGACAGCCGCCGCGCCCACTCGAACGCCTCGTCGCTCGTCACCTGGATGGTTTCCGTCAGCAGCGACGTGTCGAGGTTCTTGGGGATGAAGCCGGCCCCGATGCCCTGAATCTTGTGCGGCCCCGGCTGGCCGCCGCTGATGACCGCCGAGGTCGTCGGCTCGACGGCGATGGCCTTGAAGTCCGGGTTGTGCTTGCGGATGAACCGAGTGACGCCGGTGATGGTGCCGCCGGTGCCCACGCCGGCGACGATGGCGTCGATGTCGTGCCCGCTGTCCTCCCAGATCTCCGGCCCGGTGGTGGCCTCGTGGACGGCCGGGTTGGCCGGGTTCTCGAACTGCTGCGGGATCCAACTGTTCGGCGTGGTCGCGGCCAGTTCGCTGGCCTTCGCCACCGCCCCGCGCATGCCGTCCGCCGTCGGCGTCAGCACGATGTCGGCCCCCATCGCCCGCAAGAGCGCCCGCCGTTCCAGCGACATCGATTCGGGCATGGTCAGCGTCAGCTTGTAGCCCTTCGCCGCGCAGACGAACGCCAGCGCGATGCCGGTGTTGCCGCTCGTCGGCTCGATGATGTGCGTGTCCTTGTTCACCTTCCCGTCCCGTTCGCCGGCCTCGATCATGGCGACGCCGATGCGGTCCTTCACGCTGTTCAGCGGCTGGAAGAACTCGCACTTGGCGAACACGGCGGCGTGCCCGGCCGGGATGAGCTTGTTGATGCGGACCATCGGCGTGTCGCCGACGGTCTGGATGACGCTGTCGAAGGTGTGACCGCGCGGCATGGGAGGCTCCTGAGTTTGAAGAGGACCGTCCAAGAAGAGGGAACACGGATGACGCGGATCAAAGCAGGGATGAAGAGGATCCGAAAGAAAGAAATCTCGGTTTGATCCCGGCTTTGATCCGCGTCATCCGTGTTCCCTCTTCTTGAATGGGTATTACACGTTCGGCTTCACCTGCTCGGCCCGCAGCTTCCGCTCGACGGCCACCTTCAGCACCAGCGTGACCAGGGCCAGCATAGTCAGCAGCGAGGCCACCGCGAAGGCGGCCGCCTGATCGCGGGCGTTGATCCCCTGGAACAGCTTCTCGATCCGCAGCGGGACGGTGTCGGTCTGACCGGCGATGCGGCCGCTGACGACGTAGATCGCGCCGAACTCGCCCATCGCGCGGGCGTTGCACAGGATGACGCCGTACAGCAGGCCCCACTTGATGTTCGGCAGCGTCACCCGCCAGAACATCTGCCAGCCGTTCGCGCCCAGGCTCCGCGCGGCGATTTCCTCCTCCGGGCCGTTCGCCTCCAGCACCGGAATCAACTCCCGCGCGACGAACGGGAAGGTCACGAATGCCGTCGCCAGCACCAGCACCGGCGGGGCGAAGATCACCTGATACCCGTGGTCCTTCAGCCACCCGCCGAGCGGCGTGCCGAGGCCGAACAGCAGCACGAACACCAGCCCGGCCACCACCGGCGACACGCTGAACGGCAGGTCGATGAGCGTGATCAGCACCGTCCGCCCGCGGAACCGGAACCGCGCGATGGTGTACGCGGCGGCGATGCCGAAGAGCGTATTCAACGCCACCGCCACCGGCGCGACCATCAGCGTCAGGAAGATGGCGTGCCGGGTCTCGGCGTCGTCGAACAGGTAGCCGAAGTACGCCCCGACGCCGTCGGCGAAGGCGTTGGCGAACACGCTCGCCAGCGGCACGACGACCAGAATGCCGACGATGCCGAGCGTCAGCGCGACCATCGTGTACCGCACCCACCACGGGTCGGTTCGCGGCCGGCGGGCGACTGTCAGCGGGATGTCACTGGTCATGGCGGCGGCTCCACCGACTGTACTCTGCTCGCTCCGCGAGCGGTCTTCGCCCCCGGAAAGGACCGCTCGCGGAGCGAGCAGAACACTTTTCCCAAGTCCGGTTGTCACTGGTCATGGCGGCGGCTCCACCGTTCCAGCACGTTCACCGCGATCAGCAGCGCGAACGACGCGGCCAGCAGCACCACCGCGATGGCGGCCGCTTCCTTGTACTCGAACGCTTCCAGCCGGGCGAAGATCAGTCGCGGGGCGATCTCCGTCTCGAACTGCTTGTTCCCGCTCACGAACATGACCGACCCGTACTCGCCGATGGACCGGGCGAAGGCGAGCGTGAACCCGGTCAGCGCCGGCGGGATCAGGCTCGGCAGCAGCACCCGGCGGAACGTTTGCCAGCGGCTCGCGCCCAGCACGGCCGCAGCTTCCTCGGTCTCGGCGTCCAAGTCTTCCAGCACCGGTTGCACGGTTCGCACCACGAACGGGAAGCCGGTGAACACCAGTACGAGAACGATACCGGTGCGGGTGTACGCCGCTTCAAAACCCAGCGGCACGAGGAACTGGCCGAGCCACCCGTCCTTGACGTACAAGCTCGCGTACACGAGGCCCGCCACGGCCGTCGGCAGCGCGAACGGCACGTCCACCAGCGCGTCCACCAGCCGCTTGAACGGGAACTCGTACCGCACCAGCGTCCAGGCGACGATGACGCCGAGGACGAGGTTGATGGCGGCGGCGGTCAGGGACGCGGTGAACGTCAGTTTGTACGCCGCCACCGCGCGGGGGTGCCACACGGCCGCCCAGAACTCGGCGAAACTCAGGTCGGCGGCCTTCAGCACGGCGGCGGCGAGCGGGATCATGACGAGCAGGCTGAGGTACAGCATCGTGTACCCCAGGCCGAGGCCGAACCCCGGCAGCACGCGGCGGGCGGAGGTTTTCACTTCCCCCTCCGGTCGGCACAGATGCGGTCGAACACCCCGCCTTCGCCGAAGAATCGTTTGTGGATGGCATCCCAGTCCGGGCCGCACACTGTCGCCGGGAACAGGTCGATCTTCGGGAATCGGTTCAATTCGGGCTCGATCCGCCGGCGGAGCCAGCTCACGTTGTTCGGCCGGTGGTGGTGCTTGGCGATGATCCGCTGCGCCTCCAGCGTGTACAGGAAATTCAGGTACGCCTCGGCCGTGTCGCGGCTGCCCTTGGCGTCCACGACGCGATCCACCAGCGCGACGTGCGGTTCGGCCCGGACACTGACCGGCGGGTGGACGATTTCCAACTCGCCGTTCGATTCCTGCACTTCCAGAAACGCCTCGTTCTCCCAGGTCAGGTGAACGTCGCCGATCTCGTGCTTGGCGAAGGTGATGGTCGCCTCCCGCGCCGCCGCCCCGAGAACGGGTACCTGACGGTAGACCTTGGCCACGAACTCCTCGGCGTCCTTCTCGCTGCCGCCGCGCGTCACCACCGACCCCCACATGGCCAGGAAGCTCCACTTGCCGTTGCCGGAAGTCTTCGGGTCCGGGGTGATGACGCCGACGTTGGGCCGGGCGATGTCGGGCCAGTCGAGGATGCGCTTCGGGTTCCCCTTCCGCACCACGAACACGATGGTGGAAATGTACGGCAGCGACCGGTTCGGAAACTTGGTCTCCCAATCCGCGTCGATCAGCCCGGCCTTGCGAATGGCGTCGGTGTCGGTCCAGAGGGCCAGCGTCACCACGTCGGCCGGCAGCCCATCCATGACGGCCCGCGCCTGACTGCCCGACCCGCCGTGTGACTGCCGAATGCCGATCTTCACGCCGGTCTGCCGCTCATGGCTCTCGACGAAGGCTTTGTTCACGTCGCGCCACAACTCCCGCGTCGGGTCGCAGGCGACGTTCAGCAGTTGTTCGTGCCGGGTGAAGCCGGACGCCACCACCCACACGCCGGCGACGAGGACATACAGGCCGAGCAGTGCGAGGAGCGATTTTCGGAGCATGAACCGGACTCCGGACTCGAATGTTGATATACTTTATCGGCAAAGGCTGATTGGCAAGGTGAACGGAGCCGAGAATGTTCCTGTCCGCGAAAGCCGAGTACGCCTGCCTCGCCCTTTTGGAGCTGGCCGCGCGACACGGCCACCCGAAGCCAATCCGGCTGAGCGATGTCGCCGAGAAGCACGGGCTGAAGAAGCCGTTCCTCGTACAGATTCTGTTGCAACTCAAGGGCGCGGGGTTGGTCGCCAGCACGCGCGGCGCGACCGGCGGATACCAACTAACCAAGGAGCCGGACGAGATCAGCCTGTGGGACATCCTGACCGTCGTAGACCGTCAGGACGGGTCCGACGACCGCGACCTGACCCCGTCGGCCCTGACGGGGGCGCTGAACTCGGTGTGGAAGCGCATCTCCGCCGCCCGTGAAGATATCCTGCGGGGAACGACCCTCGCCGACCTACTGCCGGATGACCTGAGCGCGGATTACGTCATTTGAAATGCCGGCGAGCTGTCGCAATCGTGAACTGCGTCTTGCAGATGCTCGGTTGTCAGTCGCTTACTGGTCAGCAGGCGTCGGGAGACAAAAACCTGCAATCAACGCGGAGGTTCCCATGGCCCGAGTCACACCGAAAACTATTGGGGAATCGCTCTACTGGTCCTACGCAAACCTTGCGATGGCATTCGCCTCGGCACGCCACGAGGAACCAGACTACCAGCAGAGGGATTTCATCGTTCGGAACAAAATCTACCACGGGTTGTCTCGCGGGACGCTTCAGATCGGCTCTCTCATCATCGACGAGAAGGAGAAACTTGCGACTTCAGGTCTCTGTTGCTACTGCGCAAGCGATGTCGACTTGACACTCGATCATCTCATTCCCCAGTTCAAAGGCGGGCCACACTCCGCAGACAATCTGGTGGTGGCCTGCCGCTCGTGCAACAGTTCAAAGCGGGCGCTCGACCTCCTCGAATGGATGGCGAAGCGGGACGTGTTCCCTCCGCTGGGTCTTCTCCGTCGCTACCTCAAGTTGGCGATCCGCTACTGCATTGAAAACGGTCTGATGGACAAGCCACTCGAAACCCCGAATGGCTTGAAAGATCGCGTACCGACGCTGTTTGACACACTGGATGCGAGTGAAACTGCAGAGAATGATGTGATACCGACAACTTGCCCCTTCGCGATCCATCTGATTCCATACGACTATCCCGAGCCGGGTGATTTATGGGGACGAGCCACTGACGCCGAAGGCTTGCAGGAAATAGAGCCGTTCTGAACCAGGTCTTCAGCCCGAAGGGCTGTCTCCTCCAGCCCAGGGCTTTGCCCTGGGAAAGGTAGGGAAAAATGCCCCCCCGAGCCTGAAAGGCTCGCTCCATTCCCGTGAGCGAGCCTTTCAGGCCCGAAGGCATCCCGATCCCGAAAACCCAGGCCGGAGGCCTGGGCTGGAGGCCTGGGCTGGAGGAGACAGCCCTTCGGGCTGACAGAACATTGCACTCGGTCAGGTCATCGACTCGACCGCCACCCACGGCCCTTGCGGGCCGGGTTCGCCAAGACCGTGCCGCCGTCGCCCCCTCGCCGGCTACCTACACTGATCGTGTACCTTGAAAGCCTTTCCCCGACGCGAGACCCCAGTCATGCCGTTCACCCTGCCGACGCTCCCGTATGCCTTCAGTGCGCTGGAGCCGCAGATCGACGCGACCACGATGGAGATCCACAGCCAGCGGCACCACAAGGCCTATGTGGACGGCCTGAACAAGGCGCTGGAGGCCGCCCCGGACCTCGCCGCCAAGGACATCGTCACGCTGCTCCGCGAGATCAAGAGCGTGCCGGACGCCATCCGCCAGGCGGTCACCAACCACGGCGGCGGGCACCACAACCACAGCCTCTTCTGGGAGATCATGGGGCCGAACGGCGGCGGGGAACCGACCGGCCCGCTCGCCGAGGCGATCACCGCCGCGTTCGGCGACTTCGCCAAGTTCAAGGAGACGGTCAAGCAGAACGCGCTGACGCAGTTCGGCAGCGGCTGGAGCTGGCTGGTGTGGGACGCGGCCGGGGCGAAACTGGCGGCGGTGAAGAAGCCGAACCAGGACAGCCCGCTGATGGACGGCCACGTCCCGCTGCTCGGCGTGGACGTGTGGGAACACGCCTACTACCTGAAGTACCAGAACAAGCGGGCCGACTACGTGGACGCCTGGTGGGGCGTGGTCAACTGGGCCAAGGTGAGCGAGCAGAACACGTCCGAGCCGGGTCCACTTCTTCGGCTGCGGTTGGGCCTTCGGTTCCGGCTGGATGTGGTACACCGGCTTCGCCTTCTCCTTCCACTCGGCGAACCGCTTCGGCATGGCGGCCAGCACCAGCCGCCACCGCGCGGCCTCGACCAGCCCCGCCTTCTCGTCCTCGAACTGCTTGCCGGCCTCCGGCGGTACGATCTCGACCAGCTTGACCAGGGCGGACATCTTCGCGTCCAGATGCGCCAGGGAAATCAGTTCGCTCACGTCGCCGGCCTTCTTGAGGGCGAACGCCGCATCGGTGATCGCTTCCCCGTCTTCCAAGTGATCCGTCCGGCCGATCGGCCCGATCCGCCCCTTGGTCGCGGCGAAGTCCTTGTGCGTTTGGCCGGCCGCGATTCGGTCGAACGCCTTGGCACTTTTCCGCGCCTCGGCGACCTCGGCCTGGACCTGCTCGGGTTTGGTACTCTTGTCCCACAGGATCAACTGGACGGTCCGCTTCTCGCCGAACTTGCCGTCGAACTCCACCCGGAGCGCGGCGTCCGTCACCCGCGCGTCGTCGGCGACCAGTTTCTCCATCTTCGCCTGCGGGATGACCATCTCCTCCCGATAGCTGCTCGCAGTGTACCCGGCTTTTGAAAAGTCGATGGTGTCGAAGTCCTTGCCCGACGCGGCGAGGGCGTCCTTCGTCGCTTTCACCCTCGCTTCGATCTCCGCCGCCGTTACCGTCACGCCCTTTTTCTCCGCCTCCGCGTCGATGATCTTCCTCTGCACGAATCCCTCGATCTCCTTCGCCCCGTGCTTGCGGATCAGGTACTCGGCGAACTCCGCGCGGCCGAGGTCTTGGCCGTTGATGGTCGCCACCGGCCCGGCCTTCACGGGCGGGGTTTCGGCCTTCACCTTGGCGGGCGGGTCGGCCTTCGCCTTCGCGGCCGGCTTGTCGTCCCCGCCGCCGTGCGCGGACAGGCTGAAGCCGGTCAGCCCGATCACCGCCGCCACCAGCACCGCGCTCAGCTTCAGTTTGGAAATGGCCATCGTCTTCATCGCCTCCTGCGTGAGTGCCCACACCGCCGCCGGGACCACCCCGACGGCTCCGTTCGCCAGACCCACCGTCGCTGCCGTCAGCTTCGCCGACACCGCCGCCGTCGCCGGGATCGCCAGCGCGACGCCCCGCGTCGCCAACCGGTCCCGCAACACCTTCCGCGCTCGCGCCAGCCGGCTGCTCAGCGTCCCTTCCGTGATCCGCAACTGCTTCGCCGCCGCCGCCCGACTGACGCCTTGCAGTTCGCACAGCACGACGGCCTGCCGCATGGCGTCCGGGAGCGCCGCCAACTCGTCGTCGAATGCCCGGTGCAGTTCGTCCGATTCGGCCCGGTCGGGCGTCGTCGTCTCCGGGTGCGGCATGATGTCCACCTGCGTCTCCACGGCGAACCGGCGGTCCCGCTTGAACCGCGCCTTGCGGGCGATGCGGTGCGCGACGACGTACAGCCACGGGCCGACGGTGGCCCGCCACGGCATCGCTCCGGCCTTCCGAATCAACACCAAGAACGTGGCCTGGAAAGCGTCGTCGGCGTCGGCGGTGGCCCCCAGCGCCCGCCGGCAGACGCCGAGCACCAATGGGCCGTGACGGGCCACCAGCGCGGCGAACGCCGGCGGGTCGCCGGATTCGACGAACCGGGCGAGCAGTTCGGCGTCGGTGCGGGGGTCGTCGCGGGCGACGGCCGCGACGCGGCCGCGAAGGGTGACTGTCATTCCGCCTCCGTGCGGTGGGTCTATCTGGTATTTCCGGGAGCGGGCCGGCGCGTCCCTCGGAATTCCGCAAGCTCGCCGGCCGTCTCCGGTATAGGATAGTGCCAACTGGCACGTCGGCGGATGTCACTTGCCGAACGCCGGTTCCGAGGGTGCCCCATGTCCGCCGCCGTCCTCACCGCCGAATCCCTGTTGGGCCTCAAGCCGACCGCCCCCATCGCCATGCACGACGCCCTGCTGGAGGGGCTGCCGTTCTCGGCCCTGGCCAAGTTCCTGGAGAAGTCCGGGCTGCCGCCGGCCGACGTGTACGCGGTGCTGGACATCCCCGCCCGCACGCTGGTCCGCCGCAAGGCGGCCGGCCGGCTGTCGTCGGACGAGTCCATCCACCTGCACCGCCTGTCCGGGTTGTTCGAGCAGACTCTGGAGATGTTCTCCGGGCACGGCAAAGCGGCGCGGGAGTGGCTGACCGAACCGCACCATGCGTTCGACGGCCGCCGCCCCATCGACCTGGCTCAGACGCCGCTCGGCACTACACAAGTGGAGACGCTGATCGCGCGAGTTCAGCACGGGGTGTACATGTGATGGACCTCATTGCTTGGCGGGTGTCGTCCGCGAAGTACGTTCGCCTGCCCTACGACCCGCTCGACGGCGAAGGCGCTCGCGGGTTGGGCGGTCGGTGGAACTCGCCCGGCGTCCCGATGGTGTATTTGTCCGCGACGCTCTCACTCGCGATTCTGGAAGTCCTGGTGAACGGGAAACAGCTCTTGTCGCTGCTGGACAAAGTGGCGGCGCGGCTTCAGTTCACCGACGTCGATGTGACCGCCGTGGAACCGCGCTCGACGGGTCAACCCCGTCCAATCGCCGAGTCCCAAGCGTTCGGGAATGCGTGGATCGCCGCGAAAACCTCCCCGCTGCTACGGGTGCCGAGCGTCGTCATCCCGCAAGAGTTCAACTACCTGATGAACCCCGAACACGCCGACTTCCCCCGCATCCGTGCCACCGCTACCAAGTGGGAACCGCTGCCCATCGACCGCCGCCTCCTCGAAACGAAGTGACCTCCATGACCGTCGCCGAACTCGCCGCCGCCCTGCTCGCCGATCCCGCCGCCCCACTTCACTGGATGCTGCCCGACGGGGACTTCGTGCCGCCGCACTTCCACGTCACCGAAGTGGGGCGAATCCAGAAGGACTTCATTGACTGCGGTGGCACCACCCGTTCCGCCGCGACGTGCCAGATTCAGTTGTGGGTGAGTACCGACACCGACCACCGGCTGACAGCCAGCCGGTTCGCGTCGATTCTGAAGATGGCCGCCCCGCTGCTGAAGTCCGAGGAGCTGCCGGTCGAAGTCGAGTACGAAGCCGACCGCGTGTCGCAGTACCCGCTGGGTGGGATTGAGCGGACGCCGGCCGGGTTGCTGTTCCACCTCGGCACCAAGCACACCGACTGCCTCGCCCCGGATCGCTGCGGCGTGCCGGGCATCGCCGGCGCGGCCTGTTGCTGATCCGCCTATCCCGCCGGCCCCTCCCTGCGGTATTATAACTGTCACTTCCCACACCCACGAGGGGCGGTCATGGCGCGGCCGATTCTGCTTCTGTTGCTGGTTCCCCTCGTCGCGCCGCTGGCGTGTACGCCGGCGGACGGCCCGGCCGACGAACCCAAGAAGGGCGGGTTCGCCGACGCCCGCCCCGGCCGGAACGGGGGCGACGATCCGAAACCGCGGCCCAAGTTCGGCGAGGACCGCGACCCGCCGGCCGCGAAGTTGCCGGTGCCGGCCGACCCGAAGGCGACCAAGTTCGACGGCGAGCGGTGCATGAAGTACCTGAAGGCGGTGTGCGACCTCGGCCCCCGCGTCAGCGGCACCGACGGGATGACGAAGCAAATCGCCCTGCTGACCAAGCACTTCGACGACCTCGGCGGCAAGGTGACGAAGCAGGACTTTAAGGTCCGTCAGAAGAGCCGGCGGGAAGACACGGCGATGACGAACCTCGTCGTGTCGTGGTTCCCCGACCGCAAGAGCCGCATCATCCTGTGCGCCCACTACGACACCCGGCCGTTCGCCGACCAGGAGGCCGACAAGAAGAACTGGGCGAAGCCTTTCGTCTCGGCGAATGACGGCACCTCCGGCGTCGCCTTGATGATGGAGCTGGCCCACCACATGAAGACGCTGGACACCACCGTCGGCGTGGACTTCGTCTTCTTCGACGGCGAGGAGTTCGTGTTCACCGGCCCGGAGCGGGCCGACGACAGCTACTTCCTCGGCTCGGACCACTTCGCCGCCGAGTACAAGAAGGCGAAGGACAAGCTGCCGTACCAGTACGTCGCGGCGGTGCTGTTCGACCTGTTCGCGCACGACGGCGCGCGGCTGGCCGTCGAAGGGTACTCGTGGGCCAACGCCCGCACCCTGGTGGACGAGATCTGGGGCGCGGCGGACAAGGCCGGGGCGAAGACGTTCAAGTACGAGCGCGGCTTCAACCGGGGCAACGACGTGCAGGACGACCACCTGGCCCTGCAAGCCGTCGGCATCCCGGCGGTGGATGTGATCGACTTCGACTACAAGCACTGGCACGCCCTCGGCGACACCGCCGACAAGTGCAGCGGCAAGCAGTTCGCGGAAGTGGCGACGGTCATCACGAGTTGGCTGAAGGGGAAGAAGTAGCGACCTTGCGAGCCGCGACCGCGAGGGAGTGGCATCT
>JAYUFU010000331.1:0-13523 GCA_043738505.1 Fimbriiglobus sp.
TCGCGGTGAGCGCAGCGAACCCGCGCCGGGTGCGAACGCACTGGTATCGTGCGACTCACCCCAGCTTCGGCAGAACGTGCGCCGCCACGTCGGCTTCGGTGCGGAGGTCCGGCACGCCGCCGTGCAGTTCCCAGCTTTCGACGAGGCTGGCCGACGCGCCCGGCGCGAGCGTCACCAGCTCGCCGACGGTCTCCATCTCCAGCATGTCCTCGTTGCTGAACGTCTGGTAGCGGGTGCCGCGATCCGGGTAGACCGCCCCGTCGCGGTAGTCGAACCGCTTGACGAACAGCACCCCGCCGTTGGCGTACCCGACCCACCCCTCGCGGTGCGCCAGGCCGATCTTGGTCGGCCCCTTGGTCGCGTCCTGGCGGAGGAAGACGAACCGCTTGGCGAACGTCCAGCGGGCGTCGCTGAAGTCGAAGTACGGCCACAGGACCAGTTCCTGGTTCGGCCCGAAGTCGGCCGGACTCTTCGCGCGGCTGGGATGGCCGGGGTGCGGGGCCTTCGCCGGCAGGGGGATGACCTCGACGCCGCCGGGGGCCATGACCGTCGGTCCCCACGCGGCCAGTTCGGTCGCGGCGGAACCGATGTTGGTGACGGTCAGCGTCACTTTCACCCGCGTTCCCTTCGCGGCGAGTTCCAGTTCCATTACCTTCTGCACGCCGTACTCGGTCTCGGGCGGGGGCGTGAACCGGGCGGCGGTGTCGGACAGCTTCTCCCACTGCACCGGCCGATTGTCGGCGAAGTAGGTGCGGGTGAGGTCTTCGGGGGCCAGCCAGAAGCGGTGCCCGCCGCGAATCTGCCACTCGGCCTCGCCGGTGCCGCCCATCATGGCGTCGTAGTTCTTCATCACGTTGAACCCGCCGGGCAGCCGGTAGGCGATGACGCGCGGGCCGACATCCAGGGTGACGACGAGTTCGGCGTCGCCGTTGGAAAGGAGCAGGTTGTTCTTCCAACCGCGATATTCGATGACTTGCAGCATGGGAGGGCCGGGGGAGGGGCATGAAAAAACCGGGGCGGCAGCGCGTGTGCCGGTCCCGGTCGGGATGGTCAAGGGTCGGCCGGCGTCAGTCGGTTTTCTTGACGAACCGCTTCCGCACCGCGAACGCCGCGAGGGCGATGGCCCCGAGGATCACGGCCGGCGGCGCGGGCACGGGGTTCGGATTCGGGTTCGGGTTCGGGTTCGGATTGGGGTTCGGCTCCGTGCCGGGGCCGGGGTTCTGCGGGTTCGTGCCGGGGTTGGAAGATGTCGAACCGTTCGGGCTGGTCGGCGTGGTGGTGTTCGCGGAGCCGGGGTTCGTACCCGTGGTGCCGGTGGTTCCCGTCGTGCCCGTGCCCAGGAACCCGCCGCCGCCGCCGAAACCCCCACCCCCGCCACCCAGTCCGCCGAGTCCACCCAGTGGCGAACGACCGGCGAGGCCGCCGAGGCCACCCAGTCCGCGGCCGCCACCGGTCGGGCCGGCGGCGGAGTCGCCGAACGGCCCGGTGATGTTGGACGACCCGGCGCGGTTCCGCAGGGCCAGTTGCGACTGCCCGGCGACGCCGGCGGTGTTCTTCAGACCCGTGAGGCGGACCAACTCCTGCCCGGCCAGCGCGGGGCTGTCGTTGAACGGCGCGTCGTTGCCGGTCAGCGATTGCACGTACTTCTGGGCCGTGGTCACGAACTCCGGGGACGCGGCTTCGTTCGGGTAATCCGCCTTGAACGTGCCGGCGAACAGGCTGAACGGCATCGGGCCGTCGGGCACGTCGGTCTCGGCGACGACTTCCCACAGGGCCGTCTGGAAGGCCGCCTGCGCGGCGGGATCCTTCAGGCTGTCGGGGTAGTAGCGGCCGTACAGTTCGCGGACGAACTTGGTCCGGCGGACGGCGGCCTTGCGGCCGTCGTCGTCGTCCTTCAGGCCGAAGTCGCGGGGCTGGCCGAACGCCTCGATGCGGAACGGGTATTCGGTCCCCGGCAGCACGGACACCAGCGGTTCGATGCAATAGGTCTGCGGCGCGGACTCGAACCCGACCGTGGCGAACCCGGCCGGCGGGAAGTCCCAGTTCAGCAGGCCCGCCGGCTTGACGCTGGCCGCCGCCTTCGAGACGAACTTCAACTCCTGGCGACCGGCCAGTTCGCGGTAGCGCAGGGTGAGGTCGGGAATCTCCTCGGCCGACACGGGGGCGGCCGCGAACAGGCCGACCGCCAAAGCCAGCCAACTCGTCGGACGATGAATTCGGAGCGACATACCGCCTCCGGCGTTCGTAGCTTGGGTGAAACGCGCTCGCGTTCCCGCATCCATCGGGAACAGTAAGCGGTCAGGATACGCGAAACGACTGCCGACGGGCAAGACCCAAATTCCGCCGTGGGAGATGGCGGAGCCGAAGGTCGAGGGGAGCGAACGCGAACGGGTGCCATACCCCGACCTCGTTTCGACTCTCAAATGGTATCCGCGTCCGGTTGCCGCGCGAATCGGGGAACGGAAGAATTTCCCGCCCTCGCCCGCCGAAGTCGGACAAACCGACAAGGCGGTTGACAGCGTTTCGGCTACAATGCCCGATTGGTTAGCGCCGTCACGTCACCCCAAAGCCGCACCCGGTCCCCACCCATGTCCCCCCGCCCGAAGCCCGCCCCCCGGTTGACGCTGCCGATGTGGTCGGCCGACTACGCCGCGCCGCTCGCCCCGACCACCGCCGCCGAGATGGCCGCGCGCGGGTGGGACGCCGTGGACGTGGTGTTCGTCACCGGCGACGCTTACATCGATCACCCCAGCTTCGCCATGGCGATCCTGCACCGGGCGCTCGAACACGCCGGCTTCCGGGTGGCGATCCTGAGTCAACCGAACTGGCAGTCGGCCGAGGCGTGGCGGCAGTTCGGCCGGCCGCGGCTGTTCTTCGCCGTGAGCGCGGGGAACATGGACTCGCTCATCAACCACTACACGGCGAACAGGAAGGTCCGCAACGACGACGCCTACAGCCCCGGCGGGCGCATCGGGCTGCGGCCCGACCGCGCCACGCTGGTGTACGCGCAGCGGTGCCGGGAGGCGTTCGCCGGCGTGCCGGTCATCGCCGGCGGGGTGGAAGCGAGCTTGCGCCGGCTCGCGCATTACGACTACTGGTCCGACACGGTGAAGCGGTCCATCGTGCTGGACTCGAAGGCGGATTTGGTCGTGTACGGCATGGGCGAGCAGAACATCGTCGCCATCGCCGAGCGGCTGCGGGCCGGACAGACGGTGAAGGACTTGCGCGACCTGCGCGGCATCGCCTATGCGCTGGGGGCGAAGGAGAGCGAACCGCTGGTTAGCCGAGAGGCAACGCCGAGCGCGTTGAGCGGATGCGAGTTCGAAGTGATCCCCTCCTACGAGCAGGTGAAGGCCGACAAGTGGCAGTTCGCCGAGGCGACGCGGGTCATCCACACGAACACGAACCCGTTCAACGCCGTCACGCTGGTGCAGTTCCACGACCGCCAGGCGGTGGTGCAGACGCCGCCGGCGCTGCCGCTCTCCGAAGCCGAGATGGACCGGTACTACGACCTGCCGTACACCCGCCGCCCGCACCCGAGCTACACCGAGCCGATCCCCGCGCACGAGATGATCAAGGACTCGGTGACGGTCATGCGCGGCTGCTTCGGCGGCTGCACGTTCTGTAGCATCACCGCGCACCAGGGCCGCATCATCCAGAGCCGGTCGAAGGAGTCCATTCTGAAAGAGGTGGAGAAGGTCGCGGCCGACCCGGACTTCAAGGGCATCATCTCCGATATTGGCGGGGCCACCGCCAACATGTATCAGATGCGCTGCACGAGGCCGGAAGTGGAAGCGAAGTGCAAGCGATTATCTTGCATCCATCCCACTATCTGCAAGCTGCTCGGCACCGACCACGGGCCGACGCTGGAACTCATGCGCGAGGCCCGCGCCACGCCCGGCATCCGCAAGGTGCTGGTGTCCAGCGGCATTCGCATGGACCTGGCGCAACTGTCGCCGGAGTATGTGACGGAGTTGGCCGCGCACCACGTCGGCGGGCGGCTGAAGGTGGCCCCGGAACACGCCAGCCCGGCCGTGCTGGGCCTGATGAAGAAGCCGAGCATCGACAACTTCGGGGTGTTCGCCGAGCAGTACCGGGAGGCGTCCGCCGCCGCCGGCAAACCGAAGCAGCAACTCGTGCCGTACTTCATCGCCAGCCACCCCGGTTCCACGATTGACGAGATGATCGACCTGGCTCTGTATTTGAAGCAGAACGGATACAAGCCCGATCAAGTGCAGGACTTCATCCCCGCGCCGTTCGACATCGCCACGTGCATGTATTACACCGGACTGGACCCGTTCACGAAGAAGCCGATCACCATCGCCAAGGGGCTGAACGACCGCAAGATGCAGCGGGCGCTCATGCAGTTCTTCAAGCCGGAGAACTACTTCGAGGTCCGCGAGGCGCTGATCCTGGCGAAGCGGACGGACCTCATCGGCGGCTGCGACGGACTGATTCCGCCGCAGCCGCCGAAGGAAGCCATCGAGGCCCGCCGCAAGCGGGCGAACGCGACCGCCCGGAACGACCACTACCACAGCGTCGCCAACCCCGCCGCCGGCGAACTGCCGGGCGAACGCCCGGTCCCGCCGCAGGTGAAACAAGCCGGCTACCGACCCAAGCGCACCACCCAGAAGCGCCAGCAAAAGCCCGGCCGCGGCGGGTATACTGGTGGCAAGCCCAGTGGAAGAACGCCATGACCGACGCCAGCAACATGACGGTGACCATCGACGACGCCATCCGAGCGCGACCAGACCTGCTGGCGCAGGTGGAGGAGGCGCAGCAATACTTCGACGGCGAATACGCCGATCTGCCGCCGAACTCCGAGTGGACGAACCCGCAAATCCGCTGGCAGTACCTCCCGGCCACCGAGGAGGTTCGCACCTCGTTCACCGAGACACACCCGGAGCAGGAGGACCGCACCGCGCATTCGGTCGCCATCCCAGTTCGCTATCTCGCCGACGATTTCGGCCGCGGTTCGCACGTCCGCGCGCTGCTCCGGCAAGTCACCCGCGCGCGGTCCAAGGTGCATAGCCGTCGGATCGACCGCCTGTTGCTCCAAATGGAGGAACAAGAAAATGGCTGACAAGTCGGGCATTCAGGTCGCCCGCGAGACGAAGCAGGAACTCGAATTGTTGAAGAACGACGTGGAACACTTGACGGCGGAAGTCGAGCGGGCCGAGTTGCGAAAGCTCCGGCAGGCGAACGCCGTCCTCGAAGAGAAGGTGACACGCCTGGAGAAGCGGGCGGACGCCTCGGACAAGCTGCTGGAGCGGGTCGCGGTCCTCGAATCGCAGCAGGCGGACACGCGGAAGGCGAAGGACGAGTCGGACAAGCGGCAGTGGCAGTTCGTGTACATCTTCGCCGGGGCGATGGCGACGCTGCTGGTCACGCTGATCGTCCAACTGGTGCTGTACTGGGTCAAGAAGTGACACCAGCCCGGAGGGGGCGGCGCAAGCGGGAGGTGCCGCCGCAGATGAAACAAGGCGGCTACCTTCCGGGCGGAAGTCGGCGAAACGACGGTAGGATGCAAGACGCCAGCGGAATGGCTTGGCTCAACTCACGGCGAGCAACGTCGGGATTGAATTTTGGCAAGGTGTACATACAATGAAAGTTGCGAATGGAGTTGCACAGGTGCTTGAGCCGAAACGTGAAACCGTCTGTGGGAGAACACATGGCAAACCAACAGCCGCCGAAGAGAACCTTCATCTGCGAAACCGCCCCGACCCCCAAGGGCAGAACGGTGATGGAGGGGGAAGACTTCTCAGCCATCAACCGGTTGCTGGCGCAGGTGCGGGTCGCCAGTGCGGCCGCAGCTACGGCATCGCAGGCGTCCCAGAAGCCAGTCGTGGGCACTGAAGTAAAGAGGAAGAACGCATGACTCCACTGGAGCAGATGAAGGAGGCGATTCGCGTCAAGGCGAAACTCGCCGACGAGCCAACAGACGATGAGATGCTCGCGATCCTCAACAATATCTCTGCGCTGCCGCCGGGCCAGAAAGAGTCCGTGTGGATCGAATCGACGTTTCGGCACGTTCGTAGCACGGAGATGGTCAAGCAGGCTGGAGAGGACTTTTCCGACTTGAACGCCCTACTCGCCCTGATCCGACTCGCAAGCGCCGGGACGGGGCAAGTGAAGCCGTCTGGCGCGGGCGGGATTACTACCAACACTGCCGGCAAGTGAGCCACGATGATCGAACCAGCCCTTCCGGATTTGGAAACACAACTCCCAACACTTAGAGCGGAGTATGATGCGGCACTCCAAACGCTACTCAGATTCCTGGAAGTGCGGAGCAAGAAGGCGGACCGGATCGAGGCATTTAACCTCTTTCATGTGGCCGGCGTGACACTGTTCAATGCCCACGACCGTGTCATCGCCCTCGGCTCGATCACGAGAGCCGACCAGAACGCTCAGTGGTACACGGACCGAGCCGAGACATCGGTGAACTTGCTCCAGACGATCTGCAATCACTACGCGACTTTACGACAGGTCGTTAGTGATAAGGGGTTGGTGTCCGAAGGGCTACAGCCGAGTCCGACAGCGTTTGCGAACATGCAGCGTTTAGTGAAGGAAACCCATCCGGACATCGCCAAAGGCCTGCGTGACGAGTTCGTAAAGCTCAGCCTCCCGACACACGGCTTCGACCGAGATGGTTCGCAGGCACCGACGCCTCACAAACTGGAGTGGCGGCACTTTATCGTCGGTTGTGTCGTAGGCGCATTCGCTATCGGGATGGCGATCTGGGGATTCTCACTTGGCAACCTCACGCGAGATCAGCGGTTCATCCTGCACTGGATTTTCCCTCTCGCCTCGGGATTCGCCGCGTGGTGCTTCGCTGGCTCGCTGTCGGCCAAGGCGAAAGGGTGGCAAGGAATTGCTATCGCAGCGACCGGTGGGTTCGGTGTCTGGTTTCTCTCGAATTTTCTGCTTTTCAAAGATTGAGCACGGGTCGAGGATTGAATTTGCCCATGTCGCAAATTGCTGATGATCGCAACAGACTTAGCGTCACGGCCAGAACGGGGTGCCCTGGGAAGGAAGGCACAGAGGAACAGGAGAAAAGCAGATCAAGCCCGGCCGTTGGAACGGCCGGGAAAGGACGCGCTCCCACCCCTACTTCCCCTTCTTCTCGCCGTAGCCCTTCCAGGTCCACTCGATGGCGTGCGGGAGGAATTGCCCCTGGGCCTTGCCGTCGCAGTGGCCGGCCCCCTGGCTGAACAGGTACTGATACTCGTACCCCTTCTCCTTCAGCACCTTCGCCATGCGGTGGTTGGCCTCCACCCAGTCGTGCATGTTGTCGCGCATCGGGTTGGGGTTGAGCAAGTCCCGGTCGCCCACCTGGATGAACAGGCGGATTGCCTTCTTCGGTTCCTTCGGGATGAGCGTCTCGTGGAAGCCCCACGCGCCGTCGGGGAACTTCTCGTCGAACGGCCACGCCTGATTCACGAACGTCCCCGAGGTGGTCAGCACGCGGTGGTACAGGTCGTTGCGGAACCACGCCATGATGAGCGCGCAGGAGCCGCCGGAGCTGCACCCCATCGCCGCCCGGCCGTCGGGGTCCGTGGTCAGCTTCACCTGGCAGGTCTTCTCCACCCGCGGCAGCACTTCGTCCTCGATGTACGTGGCGAAGTCGCCGTTCATGTTGTCGTACTCCTTGCCCCGCTCGTGCCCCTGGGCGTCGCCCCCGCCGTTGGCGATGGAGATGAGGATGATCGGCGGAATCCGCTTCTGGTGGATCAGGTTGTCGAGAATCGTCTTGTAGCCGTTGGCATGGCCGGGGCCGTCGTGGACCACCATGAACGGCGCTTCGGTGCCTTCCTTGTATTGAGCGGGAATATACACCCCGACCTTGCGCTTGTAGTCGAAGGTCTTGGTCTCGACGATCAGCGTCTTCGGGTTCTTCGGATCGACGGTGCCGAACTTGTCCCGCTTGACGCCGGGGTTGAAGAGCTTGGTGTCCTTCGAGTCGATCTCGAACTGCTGCACCTTCCCTTCGGGCACGTCCTTGACCTTCGCGCGCTCCGGGGCCGCCGCGTACTTCGGCCCGATCACGAAGTTCTCGTTCGCGTCGAGGGGCGGGTTCTCGCCTTCCTTCAGCACCTTGAACGGCGGGGCACCCTTGTCGTCGGACTTGCGTGTCGGCTGCGCGACCGACAGAGTGGACCACGCGAGTAGCGTGCAGAGGGTCAGCGCGGAGAGCTTGAACATGAACTTTCCTGGGCGGAGTGGGGAAGCTTGCGGGTACTCGGACAGCACCCCGGCGTGAGTGGCTAACCTATTCACCCGCGTCCGCTTCGATTAGAGACCGGCTAACCGCTCGACCCGCGCGGTATACTGAGTGGGAACCCCCTGGAGGAGGTGCGCCATGAGCGACCCGAACCCGATGACTGTGACCATCGACGACGCCATCCGCGCGCGGCCCGACCTGCTCGCGCGGGTGGAGGAAGCGTCCGACTATTTCCGGCAACTGTACGAGCCTCGAACTCCAACCGATCCGCCGCTGATGCCGTCCTTGAACTGGACGCTGAGTCCACTGGTGGCACCACCGCTCTGGGCGGAGGTGCACGAGCGTGACACGACTGGTGAGCGAAAAGTGAGTCGAGGAATCGGGGAGCGAGACCTCGAAGACCCCGTGCGCCGCGATGTCCACATGCTGAAGCTCTGGGGAGACCTTCTGAATAACCGCTCCGACAAGCGAATGTCGATGCTCGACGAACTGATCCGGCGGGCCGAAACACTCGAACGGGAGGGCGCGCATGGCTTCGCCGTCGCCAACTGAGATCGCCCGCCAGGCGATCGACGAAGTCCGGGAACTCAAGGCCAAAGTCGCCCAACTGGAATCCGAGTTGAATCGGTATCAGTTGCTCGTCGTCCTCCAACGGATGAGCGTTCTGGAAACCAAAGTCACGCAATCCGAGGTGACACTTGAGGAGGTGAAGAAGTTGGCGGTCATCGACGACCGGGTGTGCCGCCTCGAACGCGAACGCGACGAGTCGGGAAAACGCTCGGCCAATTTCATCTTCGCCGTGATCGGCATCGCCCTCGGCGTGGTCGGCAACCTGATCGTGAGCGCCTTCAAGAAATCATGACACCCCTCCCCCCCTTCACCGTTGCCCCGCCCGAAACCGGCCACACCCTGGCCAAGGTCTTGCGGAGCCGCCTGCACGAGTCCCGGCCGTCGTGGGCGGACGTGAAGAAGATGATCGAGGGCCGGCGGGTGAACGTCGGCGATTCGCTCTGCACCGACGCCGCCCGGCGGCTGAAGGAGGGCGAACTCGTCACCCTGCTGGCGAACCCCGTCCACCGCCCGAAGACCGCCACCCCGGACGGTCTGGTGATCCGCCACTTGGACGACCACGTCGTCGTCGTCGAGAAGCCGAGCGGCATCAACACCGTCCGCCACCCGTCCGAACTGGAGTGGTCCGAGCACCGCCGCGATCTGGTGCCGACGCTGCAAGACGTGGCGCAGGCGGCCGTCGCCCGGCAACTCGGCCGCACGCCCCGCACCCTGTCGCCGCTGCGAATCGTCCATCGGCTGGACAAGGAAACGTCGGGTCTCATGTGCTTCGCCCGCTCCCCGCTCGGCGAGCGGCTGCTCGGGATGCAGTTTCGCAAGCACACCGTCGTCCGCCGCTACCTGACCGTCGTGCCCGGTCTCTTCCCGGCGCGGACCATCCGCTCGTCGCTGGTCCGCGACCGGGGCGACGGACGGCGCGGCAGCACCACGCTCCCCGGCGTCGGCAAGGAGGCGGTCACGCACGTCACGCCCGAAGAGCGGTTCAACGGCTTCACGATGCTGTCGTGCCGACTGGAGACGGGCCGGACGCACCAGATTCGCATCCACCTGAGCGAGTCCGGGCACCCCGTCTGCGGCGAGAAGGTGTACTGCCGGAAGCCGAACGGCGACGACGTGCCGGACTTCAGCGGCGCGCCGCGGCTGGCCCTGCACGCCACCGAGTTCGGGTTCGAGCATCCAGTCAGCGGGGCCACCCTGCACTGGACGATGCCGCTGCCCGCCGACTTGGCCAAGTGGCTCGACGGGCTGCGGGGGAAGTGAGGTGGTATTGTCGTGTTCTGCTCGCTCCGCGAGCGGTCTTCACCGAGGCCGACCCGCTCGCGGAGCGAGCAGAACACGTCCGGCGGCCTCACTTCTTCTTCGTCACCGACTTGATGACCACGTCGTCCACCGGCACGTCGTCGAACCCGCTCTTCTCGCCGGTCTTCACCTTGCGGATCTTCTCCACCACCTCCATCCCCTTCACCACCTTGCCGAACACGCAGTAGCCGACCTTGTCCCCGGCCTTGGCGCGGTCCAGTTTGCTGTTGTCCACGGTGTTGATGAAGAACTGGCTGGTGGCGCTGTCGGCCGCCTTCACCCCGCCCACGTCCCGGCCGAGGCGGGCCATGGCGATGGTGCCTTGGGCGTTCGAGACGCCGTTGTCCGACTCGTTGGCGATCGGGGCCTTGGTCTTCTTCTGCTTCATGCCCGGCTCGAACCCGCCGCCCTGGACCATGAAGTCCTCGATGACGCGGTGGAACACCAGCCCGTCGTAGTACTTGTCCTCGACGTAGCCGAGGAAGTTCTTCACCGTGCCGGGGGCCTTGTCGGCGAACAGCTCGATCTCGATGGTGCCGAGGCTGGTCTCGACCACCACCACCGGGTTGTCGGCGGCCGGCACGGGCGCGACGGCGGCGGCCATCGCGGCGAGCGCGAACGCGCACAGCAGGGCGAACTTCAGCGACATCATGGGAACTCCTGAAAGCGTCTCGCCGACGACACGCCGCCGGCTTTCCACCATTCTAGCGGGCCGTCCCGGTGTCGGGTACGGGCCACCGGTCCAACTCCCCTTGCACACCGAGGGTGGCCGGCCGCGAGTCGAACGCTGGCGCGGCCGGACGCGCATAGAATAGTGGCGTGTCCCGCTCGCCCGTCCACGGTCCTCCCTCCCATGCCCGCCTTCCCCCGCTACCTGACCGGGTTCGACGCCCGCAAGGCGATCCACCGGTTCACGGATGTCCTCGTCATCGGCGCGGGCATCGCCGGGCTACGGGCGGCGCTGGAGGTGCCGCCGGACCTGGACGTGCTGGTCACCACCAAGGACCGCATCACCGAGAGCAACAGCAGCTACGCGCAGGGCGGCATCGCCGGCGTGCTGGGCAAGGACGACACGTTCGAGAACCACGTCGGCGACACGCTCGTCGCCGGCGACGGCCTGTGCGACTCGGCGGTCGTGGAGATGGTCATCCGCGAGGCCCCGGCCGAGATCGAGAAGCTGGTCCAGTGGGGCACCCAGTTCGACCTGGAGAACGGCGAACTGGCCCTGACGCGCGAGGGCGGGCACAGCCACCGGCGGATCGTCCACGCGCTGGGCGACGGCACCGGCCACGAGGTCATGCGGGCGATCATCGCGCGGGCCAAGGCCGCCGACAACATCACGCTCTGGGACGACACGTTCACCGTGGACCTGCTGACGGCGAACGGCGCGTGCGTCGGCGCGGTCTGCTGGCGGCCGGGCATCACCAAGGAACTCATCTGGGCGAAGCAGGTGATTCTGGCGTCCGGCGGGTGCGGCATGGTCTACCGCGAGACGACTAACCCGCCCGTCGCCACCGGCGACGGCATGGCGGCGGCGCACCGCGCGGGGGCGCAGCTCCGCGACATGGAGTTCATGCAGTTCCACCCGACGATCCTGTACGTGGCGGGTTCCGCGCGCTTCTTGGTGAGCGAAGCCGTGCGGGGCGAAGGGGCGTATTTGCGGGACGTTCACGGCGAGCGGTTCATGCTGACCGACGACCCCCGGCACGAACTGGCCCCGCGCGACGTGGTGGCCCGCGCCATCTTCCGCACGATGGAACGGACGCAGCACCCGAACGTTTACCTGGATTTATCGCACATCCCGCGCGAGACGGTGCTGACGCGATTCCCCGGCATCGGCAAGGTGTGCCGGAACTTCGGCCTCGACATCACGAAGGACCGCATCCCCGTGCGGCCCGGTGCCCACTACATGATGGGCGGGGTGACGGTGGACGCCGACGGGCGGACGACGCTACCGAACCTGTGGGCGGCCGGCGAGGTGACGAGCAGCGGCCTGCACGGGGCGAACCGGCTGGCGTCGAACAGCCTGATCGAAGGGCTTGTGTACGGTGCGCGGTGCGGGCGGGGCGCGGCCGACGCGGCGCGGACCATGCCGACGACGCTGGCCGCGCTGCCACTGACATACGCGCTTCCCGACGGGCCGTCGGACCCGCTGGACGCCGCCGACGTGACGAACTCCCTGCGGGCGCTGATGGTCCGCAAGATGGGCATCGTCCGCGAGCGGGCTAGGCTGGAGGAAGCCGCGACCGACGTGGACTTCTGGTGCCGGTATGTGCTGAGCCGCGAGTTCAAGGACCGCGCCGGCTGGGAGTTGCAGAACCTGCTGACCGTCGCGCGGCTGATGATCGCGTCGGCCCTCACCCGCGACGAGTCCCGCGGCACCCACTTCCGCAGCGACTTCCCCGCGCGGGATGACGCCCGCTGGGGCGTGACGCATGTGCCGAGTTGACGGCGGGATTGAGTACTGGCGGAATGCTTTTGGCCGTCGCGTCCGAGGTCGCGGCGAGAGGCTGTTCGACATGTCACCGGCGTTTACTGAATCGAAGGTAGTCCGCACTCTCCGAGTGCGGGTCGGCACCGCACTCGGAGAGTGCGGACCACCTTGCCGAATACAACGTTCGTTACCTGCGAATCAGTAGCCCGAACAACTCGAACACTTCTTTCATTTCGACAATGGAAACGTGACGTGCATCGAACTCGCAGGAAATGGAAAAAGCAAACGAGACAAGACGATCAACACCTACATCTTGCTAGGCGTGGCCGCCCTTTTGGGTAAAGGTGAAGTGGAGGTTACTGATGAAGAGGCACGCAAACTGTGCGAACACTTCGGTTGTTACGGCGGCCCGAATCACGCCAAGACAATCAAGGACTTTGGTAACGCAATCACTGGCAGCATGTCGAGCGACTGGGAACTGACTGCGCCGGGTTTGACGACGGCCGTTGCTCTGATCAAGTCGTGATAAGGTGGGCACAACGATCATCGCCGCCTCCTTGTTCGCTCTCTTGCCTCCGACACTTCGTGATGAACTCGTCGCGTGTTACCAAGAGATTGCCCGCAACTAGCACTACAGCGCGGGTTGCGGCCTGACCGATAGGAAGGTCATCGGGAGGGAACCCCATGACGGATGAGCAAATCGCCGCCCTCGGGCCGGCGTTCGCGGCGGAATTGCGGCGGTATCGGGACGGCTTCGCCCAGGACCGCACGGCCCGCCACTTCGACAACTACTGCCGCGGGCTGCTGTCCGACCTGCCCCGCAAGAGCGTCGAGCCGATCGCCCTGGCGTCGGGCACGGCCGTCCGCACCCTGCAGGAGTTCCTGGTCGCCGCCCACTGGGACCACGTCGCGGCGATGGCCGGCACCATCCGCCCGCTGCCGGCGGAGGTCCCGGCGGTCGGGCTGCCGGACGCGAAAGCCGGGTGAGGCGCGGGTGTG
>JAYUFU010000332.1:0-13503 GCA_043738505.1 Fimbriiglobus sp.
GGCGACGACGAGGAATCTTGTCGTCGCCGCGACCGAAGGGAGCGTCGGGCTAGAACTTGATGTAGATGAACGGCGAGTACGTCGTCGCCACAACCTGCACGCTTACCGCCACCAGCAGCGCCGCCAGCGCCAGCACACCGACCGGCGCGGCCACGGCTTCCACCAGCGCCGCTTGCAACTCCGTCATCCGCTTCGTCAGTCCGTCTTTCTTCGCCAGCAGCCACGGCACCACGGGCAGGCAGGCCAGCACCCCGACCGGCAGCGCGACCAGCAGCTTCGGGTTCCAGAGGTCCGCCGCGACGGTCGTTCCGCCCGTGAATCCCAGCATCGCCGCGTAAACTCCGGCCGCCTGTTCGAGTCCCGTAGCGCGGAACAGCACCCACGCGGCCGTCACCGCCAGCAGCGTGTACAGGTGCCGCAGCGGTGCCCACGCCCGTTCCAGCAGCGTGCCGAAGCCGGCGCGTTCGAGGATCAGGAACCCGCCGTGCATCAACCCCCACAGGACGAACGTCCACGCCGCGCCGTGCCACAGCCCGCACAGCAGGAACACGACCAGCAGGTTGCGATAGGTTTTCCAGCGACCGCCGCGGTTGCCGCCGAGCGGGATGTACAGGTAGTCGCGGAACCAGGTGGACAGGGACAGGTGCCACCGCCGCCAGAAGTCGGTGACGCTCGCGGCCGAGTAGGGGTGGCGGAAGTTCTCGGCGAAGTCGAACCCGAACAGCTTGCCGAGGCCGACGGCCATGTCGGTGTAGCCGCCGAAGTCGAAGTAGATTTGCAGCGCGTAGCAGACGACGCCGAGCCACGCGGCGGACGCGGACAGGTCGCCCGCCGGCGTGCGGAAGGCGGCGTCCGCGACTTCCGCGAAGGTGTCGGCGAGGAGCAGTTTCTTCGCCAATCCCACGATCAACCGCCGGCACCCCTCGGCGAAGCGGTCCAGCCCGACGGGTCGTTCCCGCAGTTGCCCGGCGAGGTCGGCGTACCGCACGATCGGGCCGGCGAACAGGTGTGGGAAGAGGAACACGTACAGCCCGAATTGCAGCACGTTTCGCTCGGCCGGGATGTCCTTGCGGCACACGTCGAGGACGTAGCTGAGGGCCTGGAAGGTGAAGAACGACACCGCCAGCGGCATTCGCCCGTTTCTCTGGGTGGCGAACGACTCGCCGCCGATCACGACCCATAGTTCGGACAGGTTCACGGCAAGAAAGTTGCCGACCTTGAACCACAGGAGGATACCCAGGCAGAACCCGACGGCGTACCACGCGGCGGCGCGGGGACGGGATTCCGCCAGCCGCGCGAAAGCATAGTTCGCCAGCATCGAGCCGAGGAGGACGAACACGAACCGCCAGTCGTCGGCGACACAGCCCCAGACGTAGACGAAGACGCTGGCCGCGAACAGGAACGCGGACGCGACGGCGTGCCGCAGCTCGCGCCCCGGCAGCAGCCGGGGGACGACGTGATACCCGACCAGTACGGCCGGCAGGAACAGGTACAGGAACACCGGCGCTGTGAATTCCACGACGGCCCTCGCATCCGTGCGCGGGGAGTGTACGCCGAACCGGACGCGCGGTGCAAGGCGAGGCGGGACGCGGCCGGGTTTACGGCAGCAGGTCACCGACGGGGATGTTCGCCACGAGGTTGCCGTCGAGCGTGAGCGGGACGGAATCGCCCTTCACCAGCACTCGCGTGGAACGGTAGGCCGGCGGGTTCCTGGTCGGATCGGGCAATGTGAATATTTCGATTTGGTTCTCGGCGACGTTGACGATCCAGTATTCGGGGATGCCAGCGCGGGCGTAGACGCGGCCTTTCACCTCGCGGTCGAAGGCCAAACTCGCGTCGGCGAATTCCACCACCACACCGACTGCCGCCGCGCCGGGGAACCGCTTGTCGTGGTCTTCCATTCTCCCGCGAAGAATCGCGGCGTCGGGTTCCGGTTCGCTGTCGTCGAGTGTGATCGCCGGGTTGATGTGAACGTGCCAATCGGTGCGGTTCAACTCCAGCTGCCTGAAGGCGTGTTGCGGGAAACACTCCCGAGGCGTCATCGGGCGGAACTTCCACAGAATCAGCCCTTCCAGCAGCTCGCCCGGCTCGTAGTCGCCGAAGATGCCGGCCTTGATCATCGTGTGGTATTCGTCAACCGTGAACCGCCGAAGTCGTGCGAGGTCCGCGAGGGTGAAGTCGAGCGGATGGCGGCCGTAGGCGGCTCGCGGCCACGTCTCCACGGCGTCGTCGGGCGAGGCGTCAACTGCCGGACTCATGCGGTCACCTCCACCTGAGCGATATCAGGCCAACAGGGTACGAAAAAGCCCGAGCCGGGATCGGCTTGGGCCTGTGGCGGCACCGCCGCGCGTTCACGACTGCCGCCGTCGGAGCCGCCGGCCGATCAATCCGGCCAGGCCGATCCCGGCCAGCACCAGCGTCGCCGGCTCGGGCACCGCCGGCGTGACGGGCGTGACCGTGAGTTCGGTCGTGTAAAAGTCGAAGGCTATTTCATGGTAGTTAAACCTCCTGGTTTTAATCTTATACAGATTGCCGCCCAGGATGAGTTGATCGTGAACCCCGAAGCCATACACTTGATAAAGACCCGGCCTGTAGTGTTCAATGAACATTTGCAAGTCAATATGGCCAGACTCGCCGGATGCCAAATCCGTGAGGGTGGCGACGTTGGAGTACCCATAAGGAACACCAACACGAGGCTGGTAATAAGAAGAGTTGGAAGGAATGCCAGGCACGTCAGGCGACGTTCGCTTCAAATCCACTCCGCTGGAGCCGAGAGAGATTGGCTGGGGTAGTCCGGTTTGCTGATACCAGTACCAATACTGATCGGTGTTGCTGCCCCCAGGAACCGTCGCCGTGCCAAAACCGGGGATGTCCACCGTGACATCCGGAATGGTGAGTTTCCAGTGGATCGGCTCGGCGTGGGCGGCGGTGGCGGCCAGGGCGACGGCGGCGAGGGCGACGGCGATGCGGGTCATGGCAATGGCGTCCGTGGTTCGGCTGTCGGGACCGGCGAAGACGCTAACCCACATCGGAGGGGGAAACAAGACGAGCTGCGCGAGGTCTGAACTCGTGGTAGGGTCGGAGTTCGTTGACCCGACGGACGCGAAAAAGCCCAAGCCGGAACGGCTCGGGTGGCGTGACGGAAACACGACGATCAGCGAGCCTCGGCGGTTCCGAAGACGTCGAGTAGGAACTCCCGGCACGTTTCGTAGAGGGGTTGGACGAGTGGCAATACCGCCTCTCTCCTCCGACATCCGTCCGCGCCGAGAGGTATTAGCGCCTCGTGGTCCATCCACACGACCGGGTGATCGCCGTCGGTCGCGGGGGGCGCGGTGTCGAAACACATCGGCCCCCACGCATCCCCCCATTGCGCGAAGGGAACAAAGCCCGCGTCGATGAGTGGTCGCCACGCCACGAGAAGTGATCGGAGTCGCCCCAAAGGCTTTCCGAACGGCGTGTCCGGCATGAAAATCTGCTGGTCGTAGCGGCGGCCCTTCACCTGATCGAACAGATGGAATCGCGACAGCAGATACGCCCGAAAAACGGCCGGGAACCGAACCCGGAAGTCCGTTTCCATCGCGGTCACTTCGGCTTCGGTCAGGGTCGATGGCGACATCCGCCATTCGACCCACCCGTCGTCATCGACCGCGCCGACTTGCATGGCCGGCGGCACACCAGCGTCACCCGGCTCCTCGGCGGCAACCCCCCTCCGCCACGCACCGAGTGCGTAAGTGTCCAAGAGTTGACCGACAAAAGTGGCGTCGTCAACGATTGTCACCGTGCTGCTCCAGAACGGGGCAATCGACGACCGACGCGAGCCGCGACCCCGTGGGCGCGGCTCGCAAATACCGTCACTTGTCCCGCTTGGCGGCATCCCCCAGCGCCGCTTGCGCGGCGGCGAGGCGGGCGATCGGCACCCGGAACGGCGAGCAGCTCACGTAGTCCATGCCGATGTCGTGGCAGAACACGACGCTGTCCGGGTCGCCCCCGTGTTCGCCGCAGATGCCCACCTTCAGGTGCGTGCCGTGCTTCGCCTTGCGGCTGTCGCGGCCCTTCTGAATGCCCAGCTTCATCAGCTCGCCGACGCCGGCGAAGTCGATCGTCTGGAACGGGTCGATGGGCAGGATCTTGTCCGCCAGGTACGTCGGCAGGAACCCCTTGATGTCGTCCCGGCTGAAGCCGAACGTCATCTGCGTCAGGTCGTTGGTGCCGAAGCTGAAGAACTCGGCCTCGGCCGCGATGGTGTCGGCCACCACGCACGCCCGCGGCAGTTCGATCATGGTGCCGATCTGGTACTCCACCGTCACCCCGGCCTTGGCCATGCACTCATCGGCCACCTTGATCGCGCGCTGCTTGAGGACGACCAGTTCCTCGACGACGCCGACGAGCGGGATCATGATCTCGGGCAGCACGTTCACGCCGGCCTTCTTCACCTCGATGGCGGCCTCGATGATGGCCCGCACCTGCATGTCGCCGATCTCGGGGAACACCAGCGGCAGGCGGCAGCCGCGGAACCCCATCATCGGGTTCATCTCGTGCAGCTCCTCGACCCGCTCGAAGATCTTCTCGACGCTGACGCCGATCTGCTTGGCGACGGCCTCGGCCCCGGCATGGTTGTCCTTCTGCGGCAGGAACTCGTGCAGCGGCGGGTCGAGCAGGCGGATCGTCACCGGGTAGCCGTTCATGGCGGTGAAGATGCCGATGAAGTCGTTCCGCTGGAACGCCAGCAGCGGAGCGAGGGCCAGTTCGCGGGCAGTGATCGCCGGTTCGACCGTCTTCACCGTCCGCTTCTCGCCGCCGACGTTGAGCTCCCGCTCCACCTCCACCATTTCGAAGTAGTCCCCGGTGGCGAACACCGACAGGATGCCCTTCTTCTTCCGCGCCTCCATCTTCACCGCGTCGTCTTCGGCCAGGATCATCCGGCGGAACGGAGTGATGCGGTCGTCGCCGAAAAACATGTGCTCGGTGCGGCACAGGCCGATGCCTTCCGCCCCGAACTCGCGAGCCTTCAGCGCGTCGGCCGGGCTGTCGGCGTTGGTGCGGATCTTCAACTTGCGGCTCTTATCCGCCCAGGTCATCAGGGTGCTGAAGTCGCCGGTCATGGTCGGGGCGATGGTCTCCACCTTGCCGATCATCACGTCGCCGGTGGTGCCGTTGATGGTGAGGAAGTCGCCGGCCTTGACGACGTTCTCGCCGATGGTCACGGTCTGCGCCTTCTCGTCGATCTTCACGGCTTCACAGCCCACCACGCACGGCTTGCCCCACCCCCGCGCGACCACGGCGGCGTGGCTCGCCTTGCCGCCGGTGCTGGTGAGGATGCCCTTGGCCACGTGCATCCCGGCCACGTCCTCTGGGCTGGTCTCCTTGCGGACGAGCAGGATCGGCTCGTTCGGGTGCTTGGCGGCGAACTCGACGGCCGCCTCAGCGCTCAGGATGACCTTGCCCGATGCCCCGCCGGGACTGGCGGCAATGCCCTGCGCCACCGGCTTCACCTTCGACTTCGGGTCGAGTTGCGGCTGCAGCAGGTGGTTCAAGGAATCGGGCGGCACGCGCTTCACGGCGTCCGTCTCGCTGATCAGGCCTTCGTTGGCGAACTCGACGGCGATGCGGACGGCGGCGGTGCCGGTCCGCTTGCCGGAGCGGGTTTGCAGCATGTACAGGACGCCGTCCTGCACCGTGAACTCGATGTCCTGCATCTCCTTGTAGTGCTTCTCCAGCGTCTGCCGGATGTCCATCAGCTGCTTGTACACGCGGGGCATTTCGCTGTCGAGCTTGGCGATCGGCTCCGGGGTGCGGATGCCGGCCACCACGTCCTCGCCCTGCGCGTTGATGAGGTAGTCGCCGTAGAAGACGTTCTCGCCGGTGTTCGGGTCGCGGGTGAACGCCACGCCGGTGCCGGACCCCTCGCCCATGTTGCCGAACACCATCGCCTGCACGTTGACGGCCGTCCCCTTCAGGCCGGTGATCCGCTCGATGCGGCGGTACTCGATGGCCTTGTTGCCGTTCCACGAGTTGAACACGGCGTTGATGGCCAGCATCAGTTGCTGCTTGGCGTCCTGCGGGAAGTCCGCGCCGACGTGGGCCTTGTACACGGCCTTGTACTTCAGCACCAGCGCCTTGAGGTCGTCGGCGGACAGTTCCGTATCCAGCTTCACGCCCTTGGCGTGCTTCATGGCGTGCAGTTCGTGCTCGAATTTCTCGTGCTCGCAGCCCATGGCGGTGCTGCCGAACATGTCGATGAGCCGGCGGTAGCTGTCGTAGGCGAAGCGGGGGTTGCCGGTCTTCTTGGCGAGGCCTTCGACCGACGCATCGCTCAACCCGAGGTTGAGAATGGTGTTCATCATGCCGGGCATGGAGAGCGCCGCGCCGCTGCGGACGGACACCAGCAGCGGGTCGGTGGCGTCGCCGAACTTCTTGCCGAACTCGGCCTCCACCTTCAGCAGGGCGGCGTCGATCTCCGGGACGGCGGCGGCGGGCAGCTTCTTGCCCTGTTCGAGATAGGCCGCGCAGACTTCCGTGGTGATGGTGAAGCCGGGGGGCACGGGGATGCCGATCTTGCACATCTCGGCGAGGTTGGCCCCCTTGCCGCCGAGCAGCTCCTTCATCTTGCCGTCGCCGTCCGCCGATTTGCCGCCGAAGTAGTAGACGTGCTGGGTACTCATCTCACCGGGTCTCGCGGAATGAAGAGGGGTCACGGTCGGCGGTCTGCGGGGAGGGCGCGGGCCGCGTCAACGGGCGTTTTACGGACTGGCCGGGTCGATGGCAAACGGATGCGGGGGTGAGTAGAATGAGGCGAACGAAACCGCGATTGGAGGAACGCATGATCCGATTCGAAGTGGACACGTCACACCCCGCGACTGGCGACCCCCAACGACTGCCGGCGGCGGTGACGGACTTCATCGGCCGCGCGAACGCGATCGTCGAAGAGCGGCTGGAACCCCTCGCGCACGAGGACATCACCGCCGACTGGCACCGCCTCGACGACCGCGATCCGGCCGGCTGGTCGGCGGACCTCCGGCTGGAGTTGGACGGCTGGTCCCTCGGTCAGCGGTTCCATCTGGCCCGGTTGGACGACCGGACGGAACTCCGCCGGGCCGTCCGCGAACTGGTCTCCGAATTCGCGGCTCTGGTGTCCCGCCACGCCCGAGACGGGATGCGGCGCGTCCACGGCGAGATCCGCGAGTTGATCCGTCACGGGGGAGCGTGACCGTGCCCAAAACCCAAGGCGACCGGCTCGACGAGTTGACCGCCAAGCTCGACGAGTTGACGATTTTCGTCCGCCGGGAACTCGCCGCCGCCGAGGTCGAGATTCGGGAACTCCGGGAGTCCAAGCGCGACACGGCGGTCGCCATGCGCCAGCAGCAAGACGCCTATCAGCAACTGTCCCTCCAGAACACCGCGCAGGACGAGCGCCTGAAGGTACTGGAGAAGCACTCGGATCACCCCGCGGCGCTCTCGGCGCACGACCAGCGGCTGAAAGCACTAGAGAAAGGCACCGACCGCCTGTGGCAGTTCGCCCCGATTGTCCTCTCCGCCCTCGCCCTGCTCACCGCCGCCTACGTCGCGTTCGTGAAGAAGTGACCCGCCGTTCCCGGCACCCCCTCCCAGGTCACTCATGCCCGCTCTCGCCACCCCCGTGTTGCCGAAAGGGTCGTTCCACGGGCCGCACGTCGCCCCGTCCGCCATCCGCGCGTCGCCGCAACTGGTCGAGGCCGCCGCCGCGGAGGCCGAGGACGCGCTCCGCGCTCTCGGCTCGTCGAAGGACGGACTGTCGGAAGGTGACGCCGAGCGGCGGTTGAAGGAATACGGCCCGAACGTCGTCGCGGCGGACCAGCGGCACCCGCTCCTCCGCCTGCTCCGCCGGGCACTCGTCAACCCGCTGGTGATTCTGCTCGTCGCGCTGGCCGGGTCGTCGTTCGCCACCGGCGACATCCGGGCCGGGAGCGTCATCCTGGTCATGGTGGTGCTGGGCGTCGTCGTCCGGTTCGTGCAGGAGGCCCGCGCCGACACCGCCGCCGCCAAGCTGCGGGCGATGATCAGCGTCCACGCCACCGTCATCCGGGACGGCCGATCGCGGGAGATCCCGGTCGCGCACCTGGTGCCCGGCGACGTGATCGAACTGGCCGCCGGCGACATGATCCCGGCCGACGTGCGGCTGCTCGCCTGCAAGGACCTGTTCGTCGTGCAGGGGAGTTTGACGGGCGAGTCGTTCCCGGTGGAGAAGCACCCGACCCGCGAGCCGGCCGGCGACCGGTCGCCGCTGGAGTACGCCTGCGTCTGCTACCTGGGCACCAGCGTCGAGAGCGGCACGGCCACGGCCGTCGTCGTCGCCACCGGGCTGACCACGGTGCTGGGCGGCATCTCGTCCGTCCTGGCGGAACAGCAGCCGCCGACCGCGTTCGACAAGGGGATGACGCGGTTCACCTGGCTGATGATCGCCTTCATGGCGGTGATGGTGCCGACGGTGTTCGTCGTCAACGGGCTGACCAAGGGCGACTGGGGCGAGGCGTTCTTCTTCGCGACGGCGGTGGCCGTCGGGATGACGCCGGAGATGCTGCCGATGATCGTCGCCGTGTGCCTGTCGAAGGGCGCGCTGGCCATGTCCCGCAAGAAGGTGATCGTCAAGCGGCTGTCGGCCATCCAGAACCTGGGGGCGATGGACGTGCTGTGCACCGACAAGACCGGCACGCTGACGCAGGACCGCATCGTCCTGGAGAAGTACTGCGACGTGACCTTGAAGCAAGACGACGAGGTGCTGACGCTCGCCTACCTGAACAGCCACTTCCAGACCGGCCTGCGGAACCTGATGGACCGGGCCGTCCTGGCGCACACCGAGGTCCACGCCCACCCGTCGTTCGAGGGGTACGCGAAGGCGGACGAGATCCCGTTCGACTTCGCCCGGCGGATGATGTCGGTGGTCGTTGCCAAGCCCGACGGCGGGCACCGGCTTATCTGCAAGGGCGCGCCGGAGGCGGTCTACCCGCACTGCACGCACTACGAACTCGGCGGCCAACTCCACCCCGTCAACGAGACGATCCGCGCGGAGTTGAAGCGCGAGTTCGACCGGCTCAGCGGCGACGGGTTCCGCGTGCTGGCCGTGGCGTACCGCGACTGCGACGCCCGGCCGGTCTACTCGAAGGACGACGAGCGGGAGTTGACGCTCCGGGGGTACGTCGCCTTCCTCGACCCGCCGAAGGACTCGGCCCGCGAGGCGATCGCGGCGCTGGCGGCCATCGGCGTGGCGGTGAAGGTGCTGACCGGCGACAACGAACTGGTCAGCCGGAAGATTTGCCGCGAGGTCGGCCTCGCCACCGACGCGGTGCTGCTGGGCGCGCAGGTCGAAGCCATGTCGGACGAGGAGCTGGCGGCCGCCGCGACGACGGCGACGCTGTTCGCCCGCATGTCCCCGGCCGACAAGCAGCGAATCATCCAGTGCCTGCAACGGGCCGGGCACGTCGTCGGGTTCCTGGGCGACGGCATCAACGACGCGCCGGCCCTCCGCGCGGCGGACGTGGGCATCTCCGTCGATACCGCCGTGGACATCGCCAAGGAGTCGGCCGACGCCATCCTGCTGGAGAAGAACCTGCTGGTGCTGGAGGAGGGCGTCCGCGAGGGGCGGAAGGTGTTCGCCAACATCGTCAAGTACGTCCGCATGGGGGCGAGTTCCAACTTCGGCAACATGTTCAGCGTGCTGGGCGGCAGCGTCTTCCTGCCGTTCGTGCCGATGGCCCCGATCCAGATCCTGGCGAACAACCTGCTGTACGACTTCTCGCAGGTGGCCATCCCGACGGACGACGTGGACCCGGAGCAAGTCGCCGCGCCGCGGCCGTGGTCGATGGGAGCGATCACCCGGTACATCCTGTTCATCGGGCCGTGCAGCTCCGTCTTCGACTACGTCACGTTCTTCGTCATGCTGTACGCCTTCGGCTGCTGGGATCCGGCCAACGCCTCGCTGTTCCAAACCGCGTGGTTCGTCGAGTCGCTGCTGACGCAGACGCTCATCATCCACGTCATCCGCACCAACCGCGTGCCGTTCCTCCAGAGCCGGGCGAGCTGGCCGCTGCTGGCGACCACGCTCGCGGTGATGCTCGTCGGCGCGTCGCTGCCGTTCTCGCCGCTCGGCCCGTACCTCGGCTTCGTCCCGCTGCCGCTCGCCTTCTGGCCGATCCTGGCCGGCATCCTTCTGGGGTACGTCGCGCTCACTCAGGCGGTGAAAACGTGGCTGCTGCGGAAGGGCTGGGTGACGGGGTGAGGCATGGGCGGTTCGCACGCGCGTCGCTGGGCGAACGCCGAATCCACGGGTAGAATGTCGTTGACACCCGCAACGGAGGAGCGAGCCGTGATCAAGACCACCATCACCGACCGGGATCCGACGACCGGGCGGCTGGTCGCCATCCCGCCGGACCTGCGGGACCGCGTGGCCGACGCCGCCAAGCAGTTGACGGTCGATCTGTGGGACTTGGGGGAGCCGTTCGGCCTCCGCGCCGAGTGGCGGTACGAGGCCACCGCCCCCGGCGTCCTCGACGTGCTGCTCGAGCTGACCAGCCGCACCGGGGCCGGCATGTCCGCGCGGTATCCGGCGGCCGACTTCTTTCGCCCGGACGAGTTCCGCCGCCAGATGCAGGCGACCATGCGGCAACTCGGGCGCGTCCTGTCGGACATCCCCACCCGCCCGGCGACGGGCCACCCGAACGGTGTCGCACAGCTCGAAGCACCGGTGGAGGCGTGACCGTGGCGAGCAACCCCACGAAAGCGGAACTGGCGGGCGAATTGGACGCCCGTCTGCAAGCGGTTGAGTCCGAGTTCAAGACGTTCCAAGCGGTCGCCGCGTTCCGCACCTCCATCTGGGAACGCACTGTTTCCGATCAGGCACAAGCCGTCGCCGGTTTGCTCCAGCAGAACGCCGCGCAGGAGGAGCGCATCAAGGTTTTGGAGAGATCGTCCGACCATCCCGCCACCCTCTCGGCGCACGAGCAGCGCCTGAAAGTCCTGGAGAAAGGCACCGACCGCGTTTGGCAACTCCTCCCGGTGGCGGTTTCGGCAGTCGCCCTACTCCTCGCCGCCTACGTCGCGTTCGTGAAAAAGTAGCCGGCCGGCGTCGTCCCCCTCGCAGTCATGTCCGCTCGCGCCTTGGCCGAACTCATCGACGCGCATTCCGCCGCCCTCGCCGTGTACGCCCGCCAGTGGTGCGGGTCGCCGGACGACGCGGTGCAGGAGGCGTTCTGCAAGCTGGCCGCCGCCCGTCCGTGGCCGGACGACCCGGCCGCGTGGCTGTTCACCGTGACGAAGCACGCGGCCATGGACATCGGCAAGGCGGAGCGGCGGCGGAAGCGGCGGGAGGGGGCCGTCGCCAAGCCGGAGCGGTGGTTCCACGAGCCGGCGGCGGACGGCCTGGACGCGGCGACGGCCGTGGCCGCGCTGGGGGAACTGCCCGGCGATCAGCGGGAGGTGATCGTCCTGCGGCTGTGGTCGGACCTGACGCTGGAGCAGATCGCGGCGGCGTGCGGGTGTTCGGTCAGCACCGCCTTCCGCCGGTACGAGGCGGGGGTGGCGGCGCTACGACAGCGGCTGGGGGCGGAGGCCGTCCACCTCTCGTGACCCCGCTCACTTCTTCTTCTCGACCTCCGGCGGCCGCCAGTTCAGCACCAGCCGCTTGTACGCGAACTTGCCGCCCATGAGGCACGCGAACAGGGTGATGAGCGTCACCACCATGGTGAAGCAGCCGGGGCCGATGTAGAACTGCGGCTCGCCCGTGACGGCGTTCAATTCCTCCTTGTCCAGGAAGCTGCCGGTCAGCCACCCCCGCATGCGGAGGAAGCAGATGGCCGTCACCGCGATCAGCGAGGTCATGACGATCAGCCAAATAGCGGCCGGCAGCCAGTGCAGGATGAAGTCGGCTTGCGTGTGGGCGATCACCTTCTTGCTGGCGTGCCGCCGCCGCTGCACCATGTCGTACCCGCAGTTCAGGCACACCTTCGTGTCCGGCGGGTCGAGCTCCTCGGCGCAGTGCGGGCACCGCGCGATCTCCCCTTCCTTGATGACCGCGAACGGCGTCTCGTCGTTGTCGTCGTCGGGGTCGAACTTGGGCTTCTCCGGCTCGTCCTGGAACTTGATCGGCGCGTCCGCGTCGGCCCGCGGCGGCGCGGCTTTGGCCGGCTTCGCCTTCTTGACCGGGGCCGCCTTGCGGAACTCGGCCGGCAGCGGCTTGGCCCCGGCGGCGGGCACCGTGAACACGTGTTCGCACGCCTTGCACCGGAGTTTCTTGCCGACGGCCGTGTCCGGCACTTTCATCGCCTTGTCGCAGTTCGGGCACGAGATGTCGAGGACGGCCATGACGCCTCCGAGGGCCGGCGGGGCGGGAATCCGGGCGCGGCGTGGGAATAACGGCCGGGCCGGTGGAATTCGTATGATACGGTAACATAAGCCCCGACCCGTGCGGGGAGCAAGCCGCCATCCCCTTCGCCGTCCCGGTTTCGCGCGTGTCGCTCCGTCAAACTCCGCCGCCCATGCCCGCCGTCCGCCCGCCGGTCGCCGTCACCCCGATGACCGGCCGGCTGCTGGTGTCCGTCGCCACCTACAACGAGGCGGACAACCTCCGCCCGCTAATCGCCGAGATCCACGCCTACGCCCCGCACGCCGACGTGCTGGTGGTGGACGACAACTCGCCGGACGGCACCGGCCGCATCGCCGACGAGCTGGCCGCCGCCGACCCCCGCGTCCGCGTGCTGCACCGGCCGGGCAAGCTCGGCCTCGGCACGGCGTCCCTCGCCGCCATGCGGTACGCCATCGACAACGAGTACGATTTCCTGCAAAACTTGGACGCCGACTTCAGCCACCCGCCCCGGTTCCTGCCGGGCATCCTGGCGGGCATGGCCACGAAGGACGTGATGATCGGGTCGCGGTACGTCCCCGGCGGCGGCACCGAGAACTGGCCGAAGGTGCGGTTGGTCATCAGCAAGACGGTGAACGCCCTGGTGCGGTTCCTGTTCCGGATGCCGGTGCGGGACGCCAGCGGCGCGTTCCGCTGCTACCGCGTCAGCAACCTGGCGCGGGCGGAGTTGCACCGCACCCGCTCGCGGGGGTACTCGTTCCAGCAAGAGGTGCTATTCCGCGTCCACCAGACCGGCGCGCGGCTGGGCGAATACCCGATCATCTTCGAGAACCGCCGGCACGGAAAATCGAAGGTGAACATGACGGAAGCGGTGCGGTCGATCCTGATGATCCTGTCGCTGGGCACGAGCCACTTCTTCGGGTTGGACCGCCTCACAGGGCCGTCGAAGAAGTGAGCGGCGGTGTCGCGGGAAAACGGCCGAACAAATCCGGTGGACCGGACCGTCCGCCCCGCGATCCGCAATTCCCGGATCCGCTCATTCCGCTCGAACACCTCCTCCACCGGCCGCGCGACGAACGGCCCGTCCGGTGGTTGCGACGTTCGGCACGAACGGGAACCGCGACAAGACGACGCCGGCCGGGACGGCGGTGCCGCCAGAAGAGAGATCATTT
>JAYUFU010000333.1:0-13491 GCA_043738505.1 Fimbriiglobus sp.
CATCTCGTACAGCACGCCGTCGCACCGGTACCGCATCTTGTACTCGTCCTCGAACGGCTCGAAGTGGACGTCCGAGGCGTGGTCGCGGATGGCCATCAGCAGGACCATGTTGATGAGCTTCCGCACCGGCTGCGAGTTGGCCACCTCCTGCAAGTCCTGGAGGTCGATGCTGGTCTCGCGGCGGATGGACTTCTTGCCCAGCTCCTTGTCGTTCTCCAGCTGGGCGATGAGGGTGCTGATCGACTCCTCCGCGCCGGGGCCGCCGTAGGCCTTCTTCATGAGCGCCTCGACGGCGTGCGCCGGGGCCAGCACCGCCTGCACCTGGCGGATGCCGAGGAAGTTGCGGATGTCGTCCAGCGCCTGCAGGTTGTTCGGGTCGGACATGGCCACCGTCAGGGTGTCCGCGTCGAACGCCAGCGGCACCATCTTGTACAGTTCGGACATGTTCTTCGGGACGATCTTGATCGACTCCGGCGTCGGCTTGGCGTCCTCCAGGCTGGCCACCTTCATGCCGTGGACTTCGGCCGTCGCCTGGAGCAGCTGGTCGTCGTTCAGCAGCCCGCGGTCGATGCACAGGTCGCCGAGCTTCCGCTCGCTCTGCCGCATCTCCTCGTAGACGCTGTCCAGTTGCACGTCGTCCAGGTAGCCGAGGTCCACCAGCTTCTGGCCGAGTTGCCGGGTGCCGCTATCGACGTGCGTGTGCTTCGCCTTCTGAGGCGCGGGCTTCGACGCGGCCGGCTTCGGCGGCGTCGGAGTCGGCGGCTTGGCCGGGGTTCCGGCTCCCGCGACCGCCGGCTTGGCGGGCGTCCCGGTGCCCGCCGCCGGCGGCTTGACGGCCCCCGGTGCCGGCGGCTTCGCGCCGGCTTGCGCGGGCGTCCCGGCCGGCTTCGCGCCCGGCGTGCCGGTCGGCGTCGGCGGTTTCGCCCCGGCCTGCGGCGGCGTGCCCGGCGGCTTCGCGGCGGGGGTGCCGGCGGGCGGGGTCGGCTTCGCGCCCTGTTGGGGGGCGGGCGTCCCCTGGGGCTTCGTCCCTTGCTGCGCGGGGGGAACCGGCGTGCCTTGCGGTTTCGGCGCGGGGGTGCCGGGCGGCGGCACCGGCTTCTTCGGGTCGTTCGGGTTGGCGGGCGGGGTCGCGGACATCGGGTGAAACCTTGTATTGGAGGAGAAGGCGTTGTCGGGGGCGCGAGCCGGTTACTTCCCCTTCCAGGGTTTCTTCTTCGGCGCTTCCTCTTCCTCCTCGTCGTCCTCGTCGTCCTCCTCGTACTCGTCCCCGTCGCCGTCCTCCTCCCCGTCCTCGTCCAGGCCGCGCTCGGCCTGGGCGATCTTGGCCGCCAGGTCGTTCGGCCGGCTCGACTTCAGCAGCACCTCTTCCTTCTCGCACAGCCCGTCCTTCCAGAGGCGGAACAGCGACTCGTCGAGCAGGAACATGCCCTCCTTCCGCCCCGTCTGGATGGCCGAGTCGATCCGGTACACCTTGTTCTCGCGGATCAGGTTGGCGATGGCCGGCGTCACCACCATCATCTCGTAGGCGGCGATCACCCCTTCCGGCTTCTTCGGCAGGAGGGCCTGCGACAGCACCCCCATCAGCGCCGTGGACAGCTGCGTCCGCACCTGGTCCTGCTGGTCCTTCGGGAACACGTCGATGATCCGGTTGACGGTGCTGGCCGCCCCGGACGTGTGCAGGGTGCCGAACACGACGTGGCCGGTTTCGGCCGCCTCGATGGCCGCGTGGATCGTCTCCAAGTCCCGCATCTCGCCGACCAGGATCACGTCCGGGTCCATCCGCAGCGCCCGCCGGATGCCCTCCTTGAAGTCCGGCACGTCGGTCCCGATCTCCCGCTGGTTGACCGTGCACTTCTTGTGCTTGTGGAAGTACTCGATCGGGTCTTCCAGGGTGATGATGTGGCGGTCGTAGTTGTCGTTGATGAAGTTCACCATCGACGCCAGCGAGGTCGTCTTGCCGGACCCCGTCGGCCCCGTCACCAGCAGCAGCCCCCGCGGGCGGACGATCAGCGCCCGGATGGCCTCCGGCATCCGCAGGATCTCGAACGACAGGAACTGCGACGGAATGCGCCGCAGCACCATGCCGATGCTGCCCCGCTGCTTGAAGATGGCCACCCGGAACCGATACCCGTCCACGTACTCGATGGCGAAGTCGGCCCCCCCCTTCTGCTGGAGCTCCTGCTGGCAGCGGTCGGGCGTGATCGACTTCATCAGCGCCGCCGTGTCGTCCGTGTCCAGAATCTTGGCGTCCAGCTTGCGCATGCGGCCGTTGTGCCGGACGACCGGCGGCTGCCCCACGCTGATGTGCAAGTCGCTGGCCTTCAGTTGGATGACTGTGGACAGCAACTTCTCCATTGCAACAGCCACGGAATCCCCCAGGAATGGGACCGACGCGACCGAACGGCACCGACGCCACCGCGACACCCATCCGGCCGGCCCGATTGCGAGTCGGAGCCGACCGGTGGAACTCGGACGCACGGGTGGCGGTCTCCCGCTCCCCGGCTGTCGCAGTATTCGCTGCCGCCGCCGCCGCGCCAAAAAAACAACTCACGCGACGCCACGCGGGGCGCGCTCGGTTGCCGCGATGGGCCAACCCAATGCGTCCCGCTGTTCACCTCGACCGTCACGGCCCCGCCGCTTCCGGCGACTGCCCGACACCGCTTTCACCCCGGTTGCACGGGCGAGGCCGAACCCGTTCCTTTCCGATTGTATCCCAATCGACTTCGCCTCGACTCACCGCACCCGACGGCACGGCCAAACCCCCACGGTCGAACCCCAAGCAGGACCGCGAAGACCCCATGAGACCTAGTCCCCGTCGATCGACCGGACGATCAGTTCCGCGTGGCAGGTGCTGAGGACTTCGTCCAGCGTCGTGCTTCCCTTAAGTGCTTTGGTGATACCGTCTTCCAGCAAACTGCGCATGCCTGTGGTGCGGGCTTTCTTCCGCAGTTCCTGGGACGGGGCCTGGGCGAACGTGAGTTCCCGCAGGTGGGACGACATCCGCATCATCTCGAAGATGCCGATCCGCCCACGATACCCCGACTGACGGCAGTGGCTGCACCCGCGCCCCTTCATGAACGTGGCCTTCGCCGCCTGCTCCGGAGTGATGCCGCCGGAGTCCAGACTCGTCTGGTCCGGGGTGAACGGCTCGCGGCACTTCACGCAGTTCACGCGAACCAGGCGCTGGGCCATGATGGCGATCACGGAGCTGGCGATGAGGAACGGTGCGACCCCGATGTCGGTCAGCCGCGTCACCGCGCTGGGCGCATCGTTGGTGTGCAAGGTACTGAATACCAAGTGTCCGGTCAGAGACGCCTGGACGGCGATCTCGGCGGTCTCCTTGTCCCGGATTTCCCCCACCAGGATGATGTTCGGGGCCTGCCGCAGCATGGCCCGGATGATCCGCCCGAAATTCAGACCGATGTTGTGCCGGACCTCGACTTGGTTGATGCCCGGCAGGTAATATTCCACCGGGTCTTCGGCGGTGATGATCTTCCGGTCGGGGCGGTTCAGTTCGTTGAGCGCGGCGTACAGGGTGGTCGTCTTCCCGGACCCGGTCGGCCCGGTCACGAGGAAGATGCCGTTGGGCCGTTTGATGATCTGCTGGAAGCGGAGGTAGTCGTCCTCGGCGAAGCCGAGGTCACGAATGTTGACCGTGATGTTGCTCCGGTCGAGAATCCGCATGACGCACGACTGCCCGTGGACGGTCGGCAACATGCTCACACGCATGTCGTAGTGTTTCCCGGCTACCGTCGTCTTGATCCGTCCGTCCTGGGGGCGGCGCTTCTCCGTGATGTCGATGTTCCCCATCACCTTGAGGCGGGCCAGGAACGACGACAGCAGCCGGCGCGGGGCGGCGTCGCGCTCGATCAGGTTGCCGTCGATCCGGTAGCGGATGCGGACGCGGTCGGCGAACGGCTCCACGTGAATGTCCGACGCCCGCAGTTGCACCGCCTCTTGAATGATCAGGTTGACGAGTTTGACCACCGGCGCGTCGGAGGAGGGGTCGTCCGTGAGCGAGCCGGCGTTCTCGATCTGGGTGCTGTCGATCTGCGTGCCGGTGAACTCGGCGAGCATGGAGTCCATCGACTCGGTTTCGCTCTGGCCGTAGTTCCGGTTGATGGCGTCGGTGATCTGCTCCTGGACGGCCAGCACCGGCTGGATGTCCTTGTTCAGGATGAACTGGAGCTTCTGGAACGCCTCGAAGTTGGTCGGGTCGGCGACGATCAGCTTGAGGGTGTTGCCTTCCAGCGCCAGCGGGATGACCACGTTCTCGCGGGCCACCGACTCCGGCACCAGTTCGATGACCGCCTTCGGGATCTCCACGTCGGTCAGGTCGATGAACGGGATGTTGTGGAACTCGGCCATCGCCTGGGCGATTTCGAGCGGGTTGGCGTAGTTCAGGCGGGCGAGCGCGTCCTGGACCTTCACCCCCTGGCTCATGGCGATGCCGCGGGCCTCCTCCAACTGCTCGCCGCTCAGCACCTGCTTGCGGACGAGGATGTCCGTGTAGTCGCTCGGGGCCTTGGCCATGACGCGGCACTCCTGGGGTTGCGGGATACGGTATCACGTCGGGCGGGGCCGAACACGGCCGCCCGCGGAATCGCCGGGAAAGAGGGGGTGAAATCGGCTCGTCGATGCGGCACGACCGGACCACGGATGAGATGACGATGAGATCCAGCATGACGCCCACGCGCGCGAACCGCAAGGGTAAAATCGCCGGCGGCGCGCCGATTGGCGTCGGGAGCCGTCGGGAGCGGGAGATGGCCGGGCCGAGTCGGACGGCGATTCCCTCCAGTCGGGCCGGTTGCTTCTCCTTCAAGTTGGGCAAGCTGTACGGCCGATACCGGTTGTGCGGAACGTACCGCGCGACCTCGGCCACCGGACGCACGCCATGCCCGTTTCCCCTCTCGTTCGCTGCCTGCTGGTGCTGGTCGCCGTGGCCGCGGCCGGCTGCTCCCGCGAGAAGTACCGCGAGCGGGCCGACAAGGACGTGGAAGCGATCATCTCGCAGAAGAACGTCTTCCCGCAGTGGCAGGTGAAGAACTGGCACGTCTACCCGGACCAGCGGGCGCGGTTCGCCGACCCGTTCAAGCCGGACGCGCCGCCGTTCCCCGTGGACGACTACGCCGCGCAACTGGTGTCGCCGAACCCGCAGAAGCCGGGCAAGGGCGGCGTCGGCCGGTTCGAGGGCGACGGCTACCTGCACCAGATCGCCGCCTGGGACACCCAGAACCGGGGCGAAGGCGACCCGGACGCCGCGCCGAAGCCGCCGACCGACCCGGCCGTCCCGGTGCCGGTGAAGGCCGACACCCGCGAGGAGGCCGAGTACAAGGCGGCGTTCGCTACCGGCGAGAAGGCGTACAAGGTGAAGCTGGAGCAGACGGTCGAACTGGCCCTGTTCAACAGCCGCGAGTTCCAGGACCGCCGCGAGGACCTGTTCCTGGCCGCCCTGCCGGTGTCCCTGGAGCGGTACGGCTTCTCGGCGCAGGCGTTCGCGGCCGAGCAACTCATCCTGTCGGCCGGCGGGCGGGACACCGCCGCGCCGGGCACGCGGTGGGCACCGGCCACGTCGTTCGGGTTCAGCCGCAAGCTGGCGTCCGGGGCGGAACTGCTGGTGAAGCTGGCCAACCAGGTGGTCGTCAACGTCGGCAACGGGAAGCCCACGATCGGGGTGTCGGACCTGACCCTGTCGCTGTCGCAGCCGTTCCTCCGGGGCGGCGGGTTCGCCGTCACCCTCGAGAATCTGACGCAGGCCGAGCGGACCCTGCTGTACGCCCTCCGGAGCTACGCCCGCTTCCGCAACCTGTTCTACTACGCCATCGTCGGCGGCGGCGGGTACACGAACAACCCCTACGGGTTGCAGGGGCTGGCCGCCAACCTGGGCCGCGGCGTCGGGGCGAACCTGACCGCCAACTCGGTCGGCTACCTGCCCACGGTGCTGCGGGCGGCGGTGCTGGCGAACGAGAAGAAGAACGTCGAGGCCATCGAGTCGTACCTCGGCCTGTTCCAGAACTTGAAGGAAGGGAACGCGGTGCCGGAGCTGCAAGTGCTGCAGGTGGAACAGCGGCTGGTGCAGAGCCGGGCCGTGGTGCTGCGGCGGACCCAGGAGTACGTGGACTCCATCGACAACTTCAAGCTGCAACTCGGCGTCCCCGCCACCCTCGCGCTGGAGCTGGACGAAAGTCCGCTGAAGCCGATCCGCCGCCAGTTGCAGCGATTCGAGGGGGTGTACCGGGACTTGGAAGACCTGGAGAAGGCGGGGTCGAAGTACGACCCGCAGGAGCCGGCCGCGAAATTCCGAGAACGGTGGGTGACGCTGCTGACCGAGTCCCCGCTGGCGCGGGGCACGGCGTTCGCCAAGGCGTACCCGGCGGCGGCGGAGGCGCTGCGGAAGCTGACGCCGGCCGAGTTGACGGCGCGGGTGCGGGCGCTGGAGGCGCGGCGGCAGAGGCTGCTCGACGAGCGGGCCGACCGGCAGAGCAAGCGGCAGCCGCAGCCGGAGGCGGCCGATCGGGAGATCGCGGCGACGGAGAACGAGCGGGACGCCGTCCAGTTCGAGGAGGCCCTCCGCGCCTACGAGGGGCAGCCGTGGCTGCGGTCGCCGAAGGAGAAGCAGGCGGCCGAGCAGACGCAGGCGTTCCGGGCGGCTCTTGAGGCCGGGGTGCTGCTGGCGGTGGTCGCCCGGTCCCAGCGGATCGAGGCCATCCGGGGCGAATGGCCGGCCCTGCCGGGGGTGCCGGTCGGGGACGCCGACCTGCTCACCGCCCCGCTCGACGAGGCGTACGTCCGCACCGCCGAGACGGCGCTGAACAACCGGTACGACGTGATGAACGCGCGGGCGCTGGTGGTGGACGCCTGGCGGCGGGTGAATGTGGTGGCGAATTCCTTGCAGGGGGTGTTCGATGTCGAGTACGATCTGACGGCGGGCAGCCCCGGCGGGGCGGACAAGCCGTTCAGCCTGGGCGGGTCGCGGACCCTGCACCAGGTGAAGTTGCGGCTGGAACCGCCGTTCGTCCGCCGGGCCGAGCGGAACAACTACCGGGCGGCGCTGATCTCGTACCAGCGGCAGCGGCGGAACCTCCAGGCGGTCGAGGACAACGTCATCACCGACTCGCGGGTGGACCTGCGGGCGCTGCGGCAACTGGGGCAGACGTACAAAGTGCAGCAGAAGGCGGTCGAACTCGCCTATATTGTGGTGGACAACGCGCGGATCGCGTTCACCGCCCCGCCCGACCCGCAGGCCCGAGGCAACGACGGCAACGCGGCCGCCCTGACCCAGCAGTTGCTCACCGCCCAGCAGCAGTTGGTGCAAGCCCAGAACGACCTGTACACCACCTGGGTGACGTACCTGACCACCCGGATGGAACTGTTCCTCGACCTCGAACTCTTCTCCATCGACGACCGAGGGGTATGGACCGATGACGCCGCACGACCCGCACCAACCGCCACCCCCGTCGCCGTCCCCAACGGGGTCGGTGTCCTCCCCCCTGTGGCAGCCGACCGCCTCGGACTCGTCCCCACACCCGCGCCCGCCGGAGCCGTCGTCCCGGTCGGACACGTCGAGCCGGCCGTCCCACTCCCCACGCGCGAACCGCGCTGGCGACCCGTCCGCTGACGCGGACGTGGAGGCCGAGGTCGTCCCCGGTCGCCGCCCGTGGGTATTGGCCACGGTCGCCGTGCTGGCCGTCGCCGCCATCGCCGCCGCCGGCGTCTGGTTCGTCCCCCGCCTGTTCGCGCCGTCCGCCCGCCCGGACCTGCTCACCCACCGCGTCGAGCCGGTGTTCCTGCCGATCACGGTGGTCGAGCGGGGGACGCTGGAGTCGGCCAACAACCTGGACGTGGCGTGCAAGGTGAAGGCCGGCGCGCGGGGCACCTTCGCCAGCACCATCAAGCGGGTGATCGACGACGGCATCGAGGTGCGGAAGGGGCAGTGGCTGATGGACCTGGACGACTCGTCGCTGAAGGACCAGGAGCAGACGCAGAACATCGCCTTCCTGAAGGCCACCCTGGCGCGGAACACGGCCAAGCTCAACCTGGACATCCAGGTCGCGGCGAACAAGTCCGACGAGGCGGCCAGGGGGGCCGCCCTCCAGGTGGCCGAACTGGACCTGGAGAAGTTCCTCGGCATCCGCCGCGAGTCCGCCCTGGACAAGTTCGGGGCCGCCGCCGGGGCCGCCTTCACCACCATCGAGCGGGGCGAGTACCGGATGAAGCTGGACGACGTGTCGGCCCGCCTCAAGCTGGCCGACTCCGACCTGCAAGCCTACGCCGACCGCAGCGCGTGGGCCGAGCGGTCGGTCAAGCTGAAGTACATGACCCCCAGCCAGGCGAAGGTGGAGCAGTCCAAGTACGACAGCCAGAAGGACGCCGTGGCCAAGCTGGTGGCCGAGAAGTTCGCCCACGAGAACTTCACCCGCGCCCGCGAGTTGACCGACCTGACCAGCAAGGTGGAGGTGGCCCGCGCCGCCTACAAGACCGCCTACGAGACCGGCGAGGCGAAGGTGGTGCTGCTGAACGACGAGCTGAAAACGACCCAGCTGGTGCTGGATCAGGAGGACGGGAAGAAGCGCGAGATCGAGGAGCAGCTGGCCTTCTGCAAGATCGTCGCCCCGCAGGACGGCATGGTGGTCTACTACAAGGAGACCGGCAACCGCTTCGGCAGCTCGGCCCAGGGGCTGATCGCCATCGGCGAGCAGGTGAAGGAGGGGCAGAAGATGCTCCGCATCCCGGACCTGCGGCACATGCAGGTGAACGTCAAGATCCACGAGGCGCTGATCGACCGCATCCGCGGCGACGACCGCCGGCCGACCGGCGTCGTCGAGGCCACCCGCGCCGCCCTGCTGGCCAACACGCACGCCTTCAGCCGCCTGCTGACGCACACCGACGCCCTCCTCGGCGGCGTCCGCGACTCCCTCCGCGACAAGGAGTTCGTCGTCGCCACCCCCGGCCAGACGGCCACCGTCCGCGTGGACGCCAAGCCGGACCGCACGTTCACCGGCCGCGTCCGCACCGTCGCCGCCGTCGCCTCCCAGCAGGACTGGATGTCGTCCGAGGTGAAGCTGTACCAGACCATCGTCAGCATCGACGACTCGGACGTGGCCGGGCTGAAGCCGGACATGAGCGCCGAGGTGAACATCCAGGTGGACCCGGCCGCCGAGAAGGTGCTGGCGGTGCCCATCCAGGCGGTCGTCGGCGGGGCCGAGGGCGGCGGCAGCCGCCAGGTGTTCGTCCTCGACGAGTCCGGCCAGCCGCAGCCGCGGCCGGTCAAACTGGGCGCGTACAACGACCGCATGGTCGAAGTGAAGGAGGGGGTCGCCGAGGGCGACGTGGTCGTCCTCAACCCGAAGGCGATCGTCGGCGACAAGGTCCGCGTCCGCGAGGAAGGCGACCCGACCGGCCGCGGCGCGACCAAGACCGGCCGGCCCGGCGGCGACAAGGGCAAGGGCGGCGGCGGTGGCGCGACGAAGGGCGGCGGGGCCGCCAAGAAGTAACCGTGACCGAATTGCGCTGGCGGTTCGCGGCGAACCCGGCCCGCGTCCGGGTCAGGGCCGAACTCGACCGGCCAGAATCCGCCGACGGCCCCGTCGGCGGACGCCCCGCGCGGGACAACCACTCGCGGACCCCGTTCGCCGAGTGACCTCCGCCCATGCCCCCGACCACCTACGACACCGTCGCGGCGATGATCGCCCCGGCCCTGTTCCTGACGGCCACCGGGTCGATCATCATCTCGACCGCCTCCCGGATGGGGCGGATCATCGACCGCATCCGCGTGCTGGTGGAGCTGTGCGACCGCCTGCGGCGCGGCGGCGACGACACCCTCGACTTCCCGGAGTTCCGCCGGCGGCACGCCCTCGACGCCCTGCGGAAACTCCAGTGGCGGAGCAACCGCGCCATGCTGGCGGTGACGCTCCTGTACATGGCCTTCAGCACGTTCGCGGCGACCAGCCTGATGATCGCCATCGACTCCGTGACCGGCAAGCACCTGACCGCCGTGCCGACCGTCCTGGCGGCCGCCGGCGTCGCGCTGCTGCTGGGCGCGTGCGTCAACCTGGTCCTGGAGGCCCGCGCCGGCCTCCGCAGCAACGACGCCGAGCTGGTCTTCTTCCACGAGTTGGAAACGTTGCGCCTGACGGCCAACACCCCGCCCGAATGAGGACCGCGACATGTCGAAGGCGCTGTTCCAGTCCGTGACGCCGCTCCTCCCGGCGTGGCCGACCCTGGCGGACGACCTGCGGTTCTACACCGAGCAGTTGGGGTTCGAGATCGTCTGGCAGGGCGGGAACGCGGCCGGCATCCGGCGGGGCGGTGTTCAGTTCCTGCTGCTCGAGAGCGACAACCGCAACTGGGCCGAAAACGCGAGCGCCGGCATCGGTGTCGATGACCTCGACGCGCTGTACGCGGAGTACCGGACGATCAAGGCCAACGTTGGCCCGCTGGAAATGAAGCCCTGGGGCCGCCGCGAGTTCCACGCGATCCTGCCATCCGGAGTCTGCTTGCAGTTCTTCCAGACGGCGGTGTTATAGACTGATGCCTGTGAGGCCAGCGGTTCTCACACCACAAGCGGAGTTGTCCGCCATGCAAACGGTCGTGCGCGTGTCCGCTGCCATCCGTGCTGACTACGAAGCGTGGTTTCGGAGGAGTGGCGAACTGGCCGGGGTGTTGGAATCCGAGTTGCACGACGAGTTGATCCGCCGCGACGGTCAGCCGGAGGCCGCGCACTTCGCGCCCGACGGGAACCCGCCGTGCTGGGTGTGGCGGTTCAGCGGGAACACGGTCGTCCGCTACACCGTCACGGAAGAGGCGGTCAGTGGTTGGCTGTTCGGGAAGCGGCGTCGGAAGGTGGTGATTATTGGGATCGGGCCGACGACCTGATCGCTTCGAGGTCCGCGTCGGACAGGCAATCGTCCGGGTCGAACGAGTCCGGCAGCGGGCGGGTCATCGCGTCGCGGGCCGTCGGCGACAGCTCCGCCACGAACCGCTCGTACCGCTCCTTCTCGGCCGCCGCCGGGACGAACGAGCCGAGGAACTCGCCCTCCGGAGTGGTCACGGGAATCCGCCCCGAGTTGCCGTTCAGCCGGAGCAGCTCGCGGAGGAGGGTGACGAACACGTCTCCCTTCAACTCCGGCGACAGTCCGGCGACGATCCCGTCGGCGGTCGTTGGCAGGCGAGTGGCGACCATGACGAACTCCCGGCGGGAATAACGGAACGACGGCGGGCACTGGCATCGTAGCAGCGCGGGGAAGGGTTGGAAACAAGGGAGACAGTTCATGCCCGGAAAGACCCTCGACGAGATGGAAGGAGTGGCGTGGGGCGAACCCGACTACCCGTCGGGGCTTGTCATTCGTTGCCACGCGCTGCGGAAGAAGCCGCTGGAAGAGTTCTCACTCGACGACATTCGAGTGATGATCGGGCAGAGTATCAGCCTGCCAATTCTCGTGCCCCTTGCCTTGCAAGTGCTGGAGGTGGATCCGTTGGTCGAAACCCGCGGGACATCCGGCGGTTTGCTGTCGGGCGTGCTGAACGCGGATCGCGGCAGTTTGGCCAACTCTCTTCAACTCTTGGAGCGGATTCGAGTGGTAACGGAACGAGCGGCGAGGATACTCCAGTCAGGTGAAACCGACTTGGACTCACAAGAACAGCTTCAGTTGATGGGGAGGATTGAGGCATACTTGGCTGCCAAAGCGTGAGTTCGGCCGGGTTCGCCCGTTCGCCACACCTTCCCACCGGCAGTTCGGCTTGATCCGCCCGGAGTGCGCAGTATACCAAGCCCTTCGTCGTTACCGGAGCGGTGGACACTCACGCCCTCGGGCCGTCCGATATTTTCCGAGTGAACTTGTCCCCGCGAATTCGGTTTGCTGGCAGCGGAGTCGAAAAGCCGATCAACAACCGAGGCATCGCCTTGAGTTACTAAGCCACACCACCGCCGCGAGGGGCGCTGCAACGGGACGCATTATAGGCGTACTTGTCAGGCTCGCGGAGGTGGCTTACTACCGTGCAACGGCGCCCGTTCATTAGTCAGGAGACTCTGAACGTGTCCGCCATCGCGCACAAGCCGTCCACCTTCCGCGACTTCCACGTCGCCGACCTCGCGCTCGCCCCCTGGGGCCGCCGCGAGATCGCCATCGCCGAAACCGAGATGCCGGGCCTCATGGCCATCCGCGAGGAGTACGCCGCCCGCCAGCCCCTGAAGGGCGCACGGATCACCGGCTCCCTGCACATGACCATCCAGACGGCCGTCCTCATCGAGACGCTCAAGGATCTCGGGGCCGAGGTCCGCTGGGCGTCGTGCAACATCTTCAGCACCCAGGACCACGCCGCCGCCGCCGTCGCCGCCGTCGGCATCCCCGTCTTCGCCTACAAGGGCGAGACCCTGACCGAGTACTGGGAGTACACGCACAAGATCTTCGAGTGGGCCGACGGCGGGTTCACCAACATGATCCTCGACGACGGCGGGGACGCCACCCTGCTGCTGCACCTGGGTGCCCGCGCCGAGAAGGACATCAGCGTTCTGGACAAGCCCGGCAGCGAGGAGGAGACCATCCTCTTCGCCTCCATCAAGGCGAAGCTGGCGTCGAAACCGGGCTGGTACTCCGAGCGGCTGGCCGCCGTCAAGGGCGTCACCGAGGAGACGACCACCGGCGTCCACCGCCTGTACCAGATGCACAAGCGGGGCGACCTGAAGTTCCCCGCCATCAACGTCAACGACAGCGTCACCAAGTCCAAGTTCGACAACCTGTACGGCTGCCGCGAGTCGCTGGTGGACGGCATCAAGCGGGCCACCGACGTGATGATCGCCGGCAAGGTCGCCGTCGTCGCCGGCTACGGCGACGTGGGCAAGGGGTCGTGCCAAGCCCTCCGCGCCCTCTCCGCCCAGGTGTGGGTGACCGAGGTCGATCCGATCTGCGCGCTCCAGGCGGCCATGGAAGGGTACCGCGTCGTGACGATGGAGTACGCCGCCGACAAGGCCGACATCTTCGTGACGACCACCGGCAACTTCAAGGTCATCACGCACGACCACATGGCCAAGATGAAGAACCAGGCCATCGTCTGCAACATCGGCCACTTCGACAACGAGATCGACGTGGCGTCGCTCGAGCAGTACAAGTGGGAGGAGATCAAGCCGCAGGTCGATCACGTCATCTTCCCGGACGGCAAGCGGATCATCCTACTCGCCAAGGGTCGCCTGGTGAACCTGGGCTGCGGCACCGGCCACCCGTCGTTCGTGATGAGTTCGTCCTTCGCCAACCAGACCCTCGCGCAGATCGAACTCTGGCTGCACAACGCCAAGTACCCCGTCGGCGTGTACGTCCTGCCGAAGAAGCTGGACGAGCACGTCGCCCGGTTGCAGTTGAAGAATCTGAACGTGATGCTGACCGAGCTGACGCCGGAGCAGGCCGCCTACATCCACGTCCCGAAGGAAGGGCCGTACAAGACCGACCAATACCGCTACTGAGCGGCGCGAGGTGTTCCGCTCCCGGCGGTCGCGGC
>JAYUFU010000334.1:0-13476 GCA_043738505.1 Fimbriiglobus sp.
GAACGCCGGCGTGCCGAAGTTACCCGTTCCGGAAGAACCAGCCGCACTGCGCGAGGGCATCCTCGATGTTACTCTTGAAGTACCCGCCGGGCATGTGCCGTGGCGCGTAACATGTGGAGATGTCGTGGTTCTACAGCCGCTCCACGAGGGCATGCGTGAACTTGGCGTTCGGCGCGGCGAACGAGACGAACACACGGGCATGCGCAGCGGGCATGGCGGGAGTCTCCGTGGGCTGGGGTTACTGCATTCGACTGTAGGCAAGCTTCAGTCGAGGTTTGGGAATCGGCAAAAACAAGCCAAGTGACGAAACAAGTTGCAAAACCCTTCAAACCCAAGGCTCTGGAGCCCCTGGCCGTAATGCTGGATCGACCCCCTCCAGGCGTACAAGAACGCATCGAGTTCTGCAGTGGTGTGCCGATCGGACAGTAGGAGTCCGGCGAACTCGACCGATTCCGCCTCCGTCAACGGCGAGTCGGATTCGACCTCGGGACGGTTCACGTTGGCGTCGGTCGTCAACCGCTCCACTGCGGCCTTCATCTCTTCGGACACCCTTTGTCCAGGGCTCCCAAAGTGCCGTCGGACGCTGTCCATCACACGTCTCGCGTCGTGGTAACTGCGGATAAGACCGGCGTGGATGGCAATTGCTTCCTGGGCTGAAAGGTCGGCATTCGGGAGCAACAACGACGGACAGGATCCGGTCAGGATGCCGGCGAGGCGGCTGGCGAGGAGTTCGACACGGAAGCGAAGCACACCACTCACCTCGCCTACCAGTTCAACACTCTGGCTGAACGGATTTAACATCACTCGGACAACCGGCCAGACAACTTCAGCCGGAGTGTTCACAGCCACATAGGCCGTGAGTGTGGGGCCGAACGGGTTGACGATTCCGGTAACGAAGAGTGCGACAACCGGATGTCCAGAGACGGAATCGGCTGGAAACGGAACGGGTTCGGTTAGGAGTCGGAGTTGGTCCGAGGACATTTCGTCGTGCGTCCGCGACCGGTCAGTGGGCGCGAGGCTGTGAGAGTCCGGTCGGTTGTTTTTCCGATTCATGGGAAGCCCTTGCAGGGGTGGCTGGCACACCTCACCCTGCGGTGATGAGATGGCTGTGCCAAGTGATTGCGTCTCTTGTTCCACTCCCTCAACTCTCCTTGCGAGTGCGTATTGTTTCCGGGCGATCTCCCGGAACAATGGGTGGTCGATTCCCAGAATTGTTCCCACCATCGCGGACGCTTCGCGGAAGAGAGCGTCCCCCTCGGTGAGTTTGCCCGCGTCAACGTTGACTCCGGCGAGGTTGACCAACGCAACAGCCAAATCAGGATGTTGGGGGCCGAGGATCCGCCGTTTGATCGCCACCGCCCGTTCCAACAGTAGGGCGGCCTCTGCGAGCCGGCGAGTCTGGGCACACAAGGTTCCCAGGTTGCTCAAGACGGTTGCGACCTCGGGATGATCGTACCCGAAATTCGATTCCATCACCCTCAGGGATTCCCTCAGCCGATCTTCAGCACCAATGACATCCCCCTTCCCCCGAAGCAGTTCACCGAGATTGTTCAATTCGCGTGCGTAGAGCGGATGGTCTCGTCCGCAACACTTCTCCGTGACTGAGAGGGCACGCCGGTAGAACACCTCAGCTTCGTCCAGTTTCCCAATGCTGTGGAGAAGTGTGCCCAAATTGCTGGCAAGAGTAGCGATGTCGGGTGCCCACGGGCCGAGTCTCTCCTCGTCAAGCGCCAGCGCCAAGCGGAAAAATCTTTCCGCATCGACCAATCGATCCGTCGCCTTGCACGTCATCCCAAGGTTGTTCAACACGGTGGACGCGAGTGGGTGCGGTTCTGCCGAACTGCCGGGCCAACAGATCTCGACAAGTCGCCGCTGTAGGCGTTCGGCTGTTTCGTAGTCGGCGCGGAGGTATAAGAACGTGGCCAACCGATCCCTCAGGGTCACGGCTGGATCGATAATGTCCAACATGTCCGCCTCGTGCGTGAGGCGTTCGAGGTGGCTGCTGACCATTTGATACACCGGTCCCCACGTCCGAGTGTCTTGGGGTTCAGGTTGGGTGAAAACTTCCATCGTCCCGAGCATGTCCGTCAGGGTCTCCGTTTTCGTCGGCTCCGCCAGCCGCGTCCGCGTTACGTCCTGCACCAGCCGGTGAACCGTCACAGCGTCGCCGGTGGTGTTCCACTTGGCCAGCGAGTACGCCGACAAATCCCGCAGCGCCCGCTCGCGGTCCTCGATGGGGAAGTGCGGCAGCTCCTTCGGCGCGGTCTTGATGAGGGCCACTGGGATCGGGTCCGGGGCCAGCCAGCAGAGCAGGTTGAGCAGGTGCCGCCCCTCCTCGTGCAGCTTTCGCACGCTCGCCTGCCACGTCACCGCCACGCTCTTCGGGTACTTCATCACCGCCGGGTCGAACCACGTCAGTACGTCGCGCTCGATCTCGGTTAGCCGTTGGCGGTAGTCGGCGAAGGTGATGCGGTTGGCGCAGATGTACGCGCCGGCCTGCTCCAGCGCCAGGGCGAGGCGGCCCAACTCTTCGGCCAACGCCTTCGCTTCGTCCGGGTCGGTGTCGGTCAGTTGCCGGGCTGGCGCGGTCGGCGTTTCGGCCTTCCGTTCGGTGCGCTCCAGCAGGAACTCGGTGGACGCCGGCAGGCTCAGCACGTCCAGTTCGACGGCGTTCACGCCCGCGCCCCAGTCGGTCAGCCGCGACGTAATGAGGACGTGTCCGGTCGTCAGGTTCTTGAACGCGGCGTTCACCGCCGCCTGCGCCTCGGCCGTGTCCACGTTGTCCAGGATCAGCAGCCAGCCGGCGTGCATCCGCAGCCAGCGCTCGACCGCTTCCAGTTGCTTCGGCTGCTCCTTGTCCTCTTTCTCCGGCAAGTCCAACACATGGACCAGTGCGGCCATGTTCGACGCCAGGGCGGACGGCGTGTCGGCGTTGGCGTACAGCCGGGCGGAATACTCGGTACCGTGGCGGTGCGCGTACTCGACCGCGAACCGCGTCTTGCCGACCCCGCCGAGGCCGTGGATGGCCTGCTTCGACGTGACCGCCGTGGCGTGCGCCGGCCGCGTCAGCAGCGACTTGCGAACGGCTTTCAACTCATCCTCGCGGCCCTTGAACAGCGTGCCGATACTGTCGAACGGCAGGTTCGGCTTCACGCGGTTGTGGAACCTCGTCTTTTCCAGCAGCGCGAGCACTTGTTCCCGCGTATCGAACTCGTACCAGATGTGATCCTGCGCCTTCAGCCGCGCGACGTAGTCCCGCTGCCGCTGCTGATGTTCCGCCGGCTCCACGTCAAACGGCACGAACGGGTACTTCTCGGACGCGAGATAGCGGTAGACCGGCAGCTTCAGTTCGACGGCGAGTTCGTACTCGAGTTGCGTGTACGAACACCTCGGCAACCCCGCCGGCCAGTCGGTCGCCTCGAACCCGTAGGCCGGGCCGACGAGCAGCACCACCGCGTCGCACGGCGCGATCTCGTCCCGGATCATGTCCTTGATCTGCTGGTAGGTGCCCGAGAACTCCTCCTGCACGACGACCTCGTATTTCTTCGCCTTCAACTGTTCCGACACCGCGAGGCGGAGCGGCTTCAGGCCACGGCTGGTGGCACTGACGAAAAGCTTCGGGTAGCGAAAGGGAGTCATCTCACATCACCTCGTTGAGTGTGAACACGGTCTTCACCTGGGCCGAGATCGGCTTCCCATCAGCCGTCATACCAGCCGCCACCTCGACCGCCGTTAGCCAGCGGTTGGCGGGGTTGGCATTCACCTGCGCCACCGCCGTCGGCGTCAGCAACTCGACGGCGAACAGCTCCACGCGGTACCGCGTCTCCACCTTCGACCCGCCGGACATCGCCGTGTATTCGACCTCCGACCGGAACGGCCGCTCGGCGACGGTGAACCCGACGCCGTGCGTCAGTTCGAGTTCCTCCTCGATCTCGCGGACGCAGCACGCGCGGAACGTCTCGCCGCCCTCGACGTGACCGCCGACTAGCGAGAACATGCCCCACTTGGCGCTCCACTGCGTCAGGTATTCCGGGCCGGCCGGACCCTCCCGCCGGATGCACGCCAACCCCGCAATCGACACTCGCATAGCGAACCCCTCCTTCGGCAGTGGAATCATACCCCCGGCCGGCGGATTCCGTGACACGCTTTTCCCACGTTGCTACAATCGAAACGATAACAGTCTCATCCGGAAACGATTCGGAAGCCCGCCGTGCCCGCCACGAACTCCCCCCTCACCCCCGAAGTGTGCCGCACATTCGTCGCCCTGGAGCGGGCCAAGGGCGTCCTGAAGGCGGTCGCGGCCGACCTCGGCGAGGCCACCCCGACGCTGTCCAAGCGGCTCCGCCCGCTCGTCGTCGGCGCGCCGCCGCACCTGGTCCGGCCGTGGCTCCGCAAGGTGGGCAAGCGGTTCCTGCTGACCGAGGAGGGGACCGCCATGCTGCCGGCGGCGACCGACCTGGCCGACCGGTGGGACCGGCTGGTGTCCGACGCCGAGCGGCAGCGACTGCCGGGGCTGACGGTGGCGTGCGGGCAGGAGGCGGCCGGTGGGGTGGTGCTGACGGCGGCGGCGGCGTTCCGCAAGGCGCACCCGGAAGCGCCGTTGCGGATCGCGGTGGTGCGCGGCCGGCGAAGGATCGAGGGCGTGGCCGGCGGGCAGTACGACCTCGCGCTGGTGACCAGCCAGAAGGCCGAGATCGAGGCCATCGCCCGGCGGAAGCTGGCGGTGCGCCAGTTGGAGGAGGACAAGCTGGTGCTGGCGTGCGGGGCGAAGTCCGAGTGGGCGACGGAGTTCGAGGACGGCGCGGCGGAGGTGACGGCGGCGCAGTTGAAGGAGTGGCCGTTCGTGCTGCCGGAGACGGACGCGGCGGTGCGACAGGAGTGGGACGACCGCCTGGCCAAGGCGCTGCCGCACCCGCCGGCGGCGGTCATCGAGGTGGGCGGCTGGCGGGTGCTGCTGGGCTACGTCGTGGCCGGCTTCGGCGTCGGCCTGCTGCCGACCTCGGTGGCGGACGGCCGGAAGGACCTCCGCACCCGCCCGCTGGCCGACGCCCTCCGCCCCCGCAACCACCTCCGCGTGGTGACGCTGCCGACCCCGGCCAACGCCGCGCTGGTGGCGGATTTCGCCGCCGCGCTGGGGTAGAATGCGGAAACCGTTCGTCCCTCGAAGGCACTCACGCGGTGGCGGTCGCCTTCCGCCGGCGATAGCCGAAGGCTCCGGCCAGCGCGATCCCGCCGAACACCGCCAGCGTCGCCGGCTCCGGGATGACAGCAACGGACACGGACACGTTGTCGAGCAGCGCGCCGACGTCCGGCGAGGCATCGACGCCGTTCTGGAACCGGAGCGTGCCGCCGGTCGTGCTGATGGTACGCGAGATGAGCGTGAACGGGTCGGTGTCGTTCAGCGTGAACACCTCGGACCAGTTGCCGAGCGACACGGTCACGGTTTCGGTGCTGCTGCGGTGGCTGCCGCCGAGCGCGAACTGCACGAGGTAACTGCCGGGGGCGAACGTCATCACCGTGGCGAACAGGCCGGGTTGGTTGGTGGAGCCGTCGAGATCGACGTAGCGACCGTTGCCGGGAATCAGGTCATAACTGCCGCCCGCCCCGATCAGGTCCACGGTGCCGGTCGTGACGGTCCAATTTGGAGCGCCGTTCCAGTTGAAGATGTCGGCCCCGCTGACGCCGAAGTTGTCGGAGAACAGCGGCGAAGCGGTGGCCGGCATCGAGGCCAGGAGCGTGACGGCCAACGCGGTCAACGAACTCTTCATGACGAAACCTCATCGCAGGTGGTAAAAGGCCGTGTCGGGACTGGACTACCCCTAGCCAGGCCCGACACGGTGGGCGACGGTTTCCTTTCGGAAAGGCCGATTCGTCGGTCGGGGCCGGTTGAACGGACACGCCAGACGAGGGCACGAGTTTCACCCACTTGTTTTACGGGTGAGAGGAAGGATTTGTTCCCCGAATATAGTCCCGCTTTGGGTGGAAGGAGCGAGTTGTCCGAATTCACGACATCGATGTTTCCGACAGTTAGCGCCCGCCTGATTTCACCTCCGCCAACCGTCCCGCCACCCGCGCGGCGGCGATCAGGCTGCTCGGGTCGGCGACGCCCTTTCCCGCGATGTCGTACGCGGTGCCGTGCGCCACACTCACTCGCACGATGGGCAGCCCGGCCGTCACGTTCACCGCCCGCCGGCCGCCGAGCAGCTTCATGGCGATGTGGCCGTGGTCGTGGATCATGCAAACGACGCCGTTGAACCGTGCCCGGTTGTGCGGCAGGAAGATGGCGTCCGCCGGGATCGGGCCGGCGACTTCGATGCCCTCTGCCTTCGCCAGTCGAATCGCCGGGGCGATGACCTCGGCTTCCTCGTTCCCGAAAAGACCGCCGTCGGAGGCGTGGGGGTTCAGCGCCGCCACGCCGATGCGGGCCGGGCTGCCGGTGAGCTGCGGGACGATGTCGTTCAGCAGGTGAATCGTGTCGAGGACGCTGGCGGTGGTGATCTGGTCGAACACGCTCTTCAAACTGCGGTGCAGGGTGACGTGCGCGACCGCCAGCAGAAGCTCGTCGTCATAGAGGAGCATGGCGTGCGACTTCGCGCCGGTGCGGGCGGCCAGGATTTCCGTGTGGCCGGGGAACGGCACGCCGGCCGCGTGCAACCCCTCCTTGTGCAGCGGACAGGTAACGATGCCGTCGGCCCGCCCCGCCAGGCACTCGTCGATGGCGTAACACAACCAGTCGTAGGCCGCCTTGCCCGCCGACGCCGACACTTCGCCGAGCCGCACGTTGGACAGGTCGGCCGAGGACGGGTTGACCACCGGCAGGCCGGCCGGCAGCCGCGCCGGGTCGCCGATGACAACGGGCTGACAGTAGTCGAGCAGCCGGGGCCAGGCGGCGGCCACGATCTCCGGGCCGATGCCGGCCACGTCGCCGAGGGTGACGAGCAGTTTGGGGAGGGGCATGGGCTTCGGCTCCGAGTTCATTTCCGAGGCCCGCAGATAACGCGGACTCCAGCGCGGACGAAGGCAGGATCAGAAAACAGGGTTCCAAAAAATGGTCTCGTTCCGATCCTCTTCATCCGGGTTTCGATTTGTCCGTGTCCTCTGCGGGCCTCTTCCGGATTTGTTCCCGTCAGTTGAAAGCCATGAAGAGCGCCGCCAGCAGGGCGAGGATCAGGCACACCCACACCCACAGCGGCTTGCCGTCGCGCCGGCCTTCGGCGGAGATGTAGTTCTCGCACCGCGGGCAGTACTGCGCCTCCTCGTACACCGGCTCGCGACAGTACGGGCAGGCGATCATCGCCGGCGCGTCGTCGTGGTAGACGCCGTCCGGCAGTTCGTCGTCGAAGTCCTCGTCGTCCGGGTCGTGGTGGCGGGCCATGCGGAAGCTCACTTCTTCGGGAATCGGGCGACGAACCACTCGGCCGCTCTGACCTTCGCCGGCTCCGACGCCGGGCGGCTCTGGCCGTCGATAGCGTCATCGTACCGGTGCGGGATGGTGCCGAGCGCCTCCACCAACTCCGGGATGTCGCCGGCCTTGAACACGCCGGGCACCAGCACGTCGTGCGGGATGAAGAACTGCGGTGCGTCGAGAATGCTGCGAAACGACTTCAGCCCGCCACGCGCGGCGACCGCCGCGATGTCGTTCTCGAACACCGGCACCAGCACCGCCAGCAGCGCGCCGAGCGGTTCGCCGAACGTCGGGTACGGGTCCACCTCCATCGGCGTGGCGAGCGGCTTGTCGGCCGGGTTCGTCGCAGCGAAGCTGTCGCCCCACAGCATCACGCCCTTCGGGTCGATGTCCGCGCGGGCCTTCAGGTATCGAACCACCGACCGCGCGTCCGCCAGCCGCAACCCCAGCAGCGTGCGGCCGAGCAGCCACTCGTTCAGCGACGCCGAGGTGCGCCCGCTGCTGTGTCTGGCGCTGTCGCCGCCGGCTTTCGTCTCGCCGGTGCCGCGCACGTCCGGCAGCGCCACCGCGAACCCGGCCTTCAGTAACTCGGCGATGTCCTCGCGGCGGTGCAGCAGGAACCCGGCCTTGCCGTCGTGCGCGAACCCGACCACCACCGGCAGTTTGCCCGCCGCCTTCTCCCGCTTCAACAGTAATAGCGGGACGACGACGCCGGGTTCCGGTTCCAGCGCGATCCGCTCGGTGGTGATGCCGGCGGCGGTCGTCGCCTTCGATTCCAGCACCTTCGCCGCGCCGGTCGGCTCGCACGCCCCCAGAACCTCGGCCCACCGCGCCTTCAATTCTCCCCGTCCTCGTTTCGGCATCTCGTCGGCAATCGCGCCGGCCAGTTCGTGGACCAGCTTCGGCGTCACGCCGTCCACCGGCTTCGTCAGGCACCAGAGATCTTTCGCCGGCACTCGCTTGGAAAACTCCTTCGGCACCGGCATCTCGAACCACTTGGCGAATGCCGCGTGCAACCCCTCCCGGTGGAGCGCGCCGATGTTGTTGCAGTGCGAACTTTCCGGCGCTTGGCCCTTCAAACTGCCCCGGCCGTGCGCCGCGGCGAAGTGGTCCGCCGCCTTCTCCAACTCGAATACCTTGTGGATGCGCGGGTACACCGGGTCGCGGTCCTTGTCCCAGGCGAACTCCGACGAGTGGACCAGCCGGCGCGGGGCGACGGATGCCACGATGGTCCAGTGGGCGAACCCGTCGCGGGCACCCCAGCGGATGCAGCGGGACGTTTCCCAGTACGCATCGCCGAAGAAGCGGAACTTCGTCTCGGCGTCGGCCGGGATGGGGTAGTCCTCCGGCTGCGGGCTGCCGAAGTTGAACGGGGCCACGGCCGAAACGCGCGGGTCGAGCGCCGCCGCCATGCCCGCCGGGTCGCCGCCGCCGGCCACCGCGCCGAGCAGGATCGTCTTCGACTTGTCCGCGCCGGGCCGGGCGTGCAGCACGTCGATGCCGCGCGACAAATCCCACGCCAGCCAGCCGATGAGGCTGTCGCCGATCAGGTCGAGTTGCGTGCCGACGGTGTAGCGGTGGAAGTAGTCCTGCCGGCCGACGCGGAACGGCTTCGGGTAATCGTCGGCGGTGCGGAACGGGTGCTGCCGGCGCTCGCCGTGGCCGAGGTGGTCGGGCACCAGCACGAGGCAGCCGACCCGCGCCCACGTCATGCCCATGTCTTGCAGTTCGCCTTCGGTCTTCGGCGCGTGGTGGCTGTGGCTGATGACAATGCACGGCATCTTCGCCGGCGGGGCGGTCGGGCGGTACAGGTTGGCCGTCACCCACAAACCTGGGCGGGACTCGTACACCACGTTCTCGATGACGAACCCGTCGCCCTTGACTTCGCCCGTGGTCTTGATCGTCATCGCCTTCGGCACCGGCGGAAACGTGCCGATGGCGACCTTCAACTTGGTGATGCGGGCGTCGCGGAACGCTTCCCACTCGGCGACGGTCGTCACCTTCTTCCACGCGGCGTTCTCGCGGGTGACGGCGTCTTGCAGGCGTTTGCCGGCGTCGGCGCGAAGCAGCTTCGGCAGCTCCTTGGCACGGTCGGAGTCGGCGGGGAAGACGCGCGGGTCGATGGCCTTCACCGCGTCGGCCGTCGGCGGCTCGGCGAGGGCGGACGCGACGACGAGCAGCACGGCCACGAGTGACAGCCGCATGTCAGTACCTCGGAGAAGGGCGGCGGGCTAACAAGAATAGTATCAGTTTACGCGGGCTGGTGGTTCCCTTCGTCCGCTGAGGCGCGGATAATGGCCTCGTCCCAAGTCGCCGAGGTCGCCCGTGATGCCGCGCTGGCTCGTGCTGTTGGCCCTCGCCGCGCCGCTGGCGGCGGCGGACCCGCGCCGCGACGCCGACGGCGTGACGCTGCCCGCCCGCGCCCTCGCCCGGCTCGGCAGTACCCGCTTCCGCACCTGGGAAAAGCTGACCGGGCCGGTGTTCACCCCCGCCGGCGAGCTACTGTTCAGCGAACCCGACGGCGAGGCCGTCCACTTCCGGTTCATGGACGCCCGCACGGGGCTGTTCGTCCGCAAGGTCACGCTCCGCAGCGGCGAGTTGGCCGGCCACGACGCGGTGCAGAACGTCCTCGGCGTGTCGGACGACGGCCGCGCGTACGTCGTCCTCACGGCCGAAGCCGGCACCCGGCGAAGCCACGTCGTCACCTGGGACATCGCGCGGGGCAAGGTGATCGCCCGCACGCCGATGGACGTGCGGAGCGGCGTCGCGCCGTTTTCCGATAACCTCCGCTGGTACGCCCAGTTCGACCGCGACACCGGCGACGTGACGGTCGCGGACGCCCGCACCGGGCTGTCGCGGCAGGTGTGCCGGGTCGAACCCGACGCGCGGCCGGAACTGTTCCCCGCGCCGGACGGCCAGAGCGTCGTCGTCGGCACCGACGCCGCGCTGGCGGTGTACGACGTGGGGACGGGCAAACTGATTCGCGAGGTGGTGACGGCCAAGATCGGGCACGCGCTGTCCGGCATGTCGGCGCGGTTCTCCGGGGACGGGAAAACGGTGGTGGTGCGGGTGTCCGGCAAGGAGCAAATCCGCGGCGTCTGGCAGTGCGACACGCGGACGGGCCAGGTCGAACGCCTCGACATCAAGGCCGAGGATCACCTCGTGTCGAGCGTCAGCCCGGACGGCGGACGGCTGATCGCCACCGGCCGCGACTTCCGGGGGGAGCTGCTCCTCGACCTCCGCACCGGCCGGCGGGTGGAGGTCGTCGGGTCGTTCCGCAACATCGTCCGCTTCGACGCCGCCGGCGACCGGTTCGTCACGAAGGGGCCGAGGCAGATCACCGTTCACGACGCGGCGTCCGGCGAGCCGCTCACGCCGAACGCGGACCCGCTGCCGGTGGCGTTGCAGTTCCACGATGGCGGACGCACCGTCGCCGCGTTCGGTGACACCACGGTGACACTGTGGGACGCGGCCGCCGGCCGGGAGCGGACCCGCTTCGACCGGCCGAAGGAGTGGCGCGGGCTGCCGTTCGCCGGCGGGCGGAAGGTGTTCGCCGAATCCCCCGACGGCTTGTTCGCGCTGATCGATCCGCTGACCGGCCGGGTGGAACCCCGCAACTGGAAGTACCTGGCCAACGCGCGGGCCGTTCAACCGACGCGGTGCGGGCGGTTCGTGGTGGCGGCGTTCAGCAACGACGGGCAGACGCGGGTGCTGAAGTTCGCGGTGTCTTCCGGCGAAGTCGTCGGCGAGGTCCACGGCCTGCCGATCCGCGATGCGGCGAACTTGTCCATCTCGGCCGACGGCAACCGGGCGGTGGTGACGGGGGAGCGCGGCTTGCCGCCGGGCGGCTTGGTGCCACCGCTCGGATTGCCGGGGGCGACGCAAGTGATCGCGTGCGACCTGGCGACCGGGAAGAGCGTGTACCACCGCCGCCATCGCGTCGATCTCCGTCTTCCACCCCTGAAGTTCAGCAGCGACGGATCACGGCTCCTGCTGCTTTCGACCGAGAAGCCGGACGGTCGCAATGTCCTGGATGTCGAACCGCAACCGTGTGCCCCCGGCGGAGTGATCGACCCGATCACCGGCCATTTGATCGCGAGTGTGCCAAACGCCGAGGTTTTCGTCGTCACCGCCGTTTCGGCCGACGGCCGGGCGTTCGCGGTCGGGGATTTCGACGGCGGCATTCGCGTTCTCGAAGCGGCGACGGGCGGGGTGCGGACGACGTTCCAGCACAAGGACGCGATCACCGCGCTCGCGTTCTCGCCGGACGGGACGGCGCTGGCCGCCGCATCGCCCGACGCCCCGGTCTACCTGTGGGACGTGCGCGGCAAGTTGCTGGGCCTGCCGAAGACGTTCGACGCCGCGACCGGTGACGCGCTGTGGGTCGCGCTGGCCAGCTCCGACGCGGCGAAAGCGTTCGACGCCATGCAGCGGCTGGCCGCCGCGCCGGGCGACGCCGTGACGCTGCTCGCCCGGATGCAACCGCCGGCCGTCGCGCCCGCGCCGGAGTGGTTCGCCGAGCGGGTGAACGAGTTGCGGAGCCGGTCGTTCGCCGTCCGCGAACGGGCCACGGCCGAACTCGAAGCGGTGGCGGAAGTCGTGCAACCCTGGCTGACAGCCGAGCGAAAACGGAGCGAGTCGCCGGAGGTGCAACGCCGGCTGGCACGCGCGCTCGCGGCCATCGGGTCGAACTCGCCGGATCGCCTGCGGATGCTGCGGAGCGTCGAGGTGCTGGAGTGGCTTCGCACGCCGGCGGCGGCGGATGTGCTGACGGCGTATGCCGGCGGTGCCGCCCGCGCGCCGCTCACCGCCGCGGCCGGGCAGGCGGTGCGGCAGCGGTGATGTCTTCGCCTTCAACTTCCCTTGCTTGACGCCGCCCGTCGCAGCGGGGATAGTAACGTCCGTCCGCCCCCCTCCCCGTGGAACCCCGTCCCATGCGCTGCCTCGCCACGCTGCTGTTGCTGTTCGCCGGCCCCGCGTTCGCCGACGAGCTGACCGCCAAGAAGACGACCGACGCCATCGAGATCACCTTCGGCAAGGAAGTCGTCACGACGTACCACATCGGCGAGACGGTGGCGAAGCCGTACTTCTGGCCGGTGAACGCGCCGGGCGCGGTGCCGGTCACGCGGGCGTGGCCGATGGCGAAGGGCACCGCCGGCGAGACGACCGACCACGTCCACCAGAAGTCGGCCTGGTTCTGCCACGGCGACGTGATTCCGGTCGGGATGGAACTGAAGGTGCGGTCGTCGGACAAACGGGTGGAAGGCGTGGACTTCTGGTCCGAGGGGGCCGGGCACGGGAAGATGGTGTGCGTCGAAGTCGGCGACGTGAAAACCGTGTCGAAGACCGAAGTCCGCATTCCGACGCGGAACGAATGGCGGACGCCGGACGGGGTGAAAATCCTGGACGAATCGCGGTCGATCACCGTCTCGAAACTGGACGCCGGCTACCTCATCGACCTGCACATCGAGTTCACCGCCGGCGTGTGCGACATCCGGTTCGGGGACACGAAGGAGGGGTCGATGGGCGTCCGCGTGCCGGATGCGTTCTGCGTGTCGCGGAAGGACGGCGGGGTGATCGCGTCGGCGGACGGCAAGACGGTGACGGCCGGGACGAAGGACAACCTGCCGATTTGGGGCCAGCCGGCCGCCTGGCACGACTACAGCGGCAAGGTCGGGGACAAGGCCGCCGGCATCGCCATCTTCGACGGCGAGAAGAACGCCTCGCCGGCGTACTGGCACACCCGCGCCTACGGCCTCATGGCCGCGAACCCGTTCGCCCGCGAGAAATCCGGCTACCCCGGCCAGAAGGGAAAGACGGAACTGGTGACGATCAAGAAGGGGGAAAAGCTGGCGCTGCGGTACGCCATTTACGCGCACACCGGGGACGCCAAGGCCGGCAAGGTGGCCGAGGCGTACCAGTCGTTCCTCGGCAAGTGACGCCGGGGTCGGGTGGCATCTTGGGAGGGTGAGGCCAGTGCTGTCCACATCTTTGGTAATGATGAAACGCTTGGAAAACCTCGGCTGTTTTCCCGATCTTCACGCCGGAGGCGTGGCGGACTGTAGCCAGGG
>JAYUFU010000335.1:0-4563 GCA_043738505.1 Fimbriiglobus sp.
ACCCGGTCGGCCGCAGCACCGCCGACGGGCACGAGGTGCGGCTGGGCCGGGCGATGGTCCTCCAGGCGTCCTACGCCACCGTCCTCACCCGCGACGGGCTGGTCACCATGAGTCCGCTGACCGGCGAGCCGCTGTGGACCCGCAGCGGGGTGTCCGCGAAGGCCCGCGTGTTCGGCGACGCCACCCACCTGTACCTGTTCGAGACGGTCGGCAAGAACACCCTGCTCCGCGTCCTGCGCGCCGCCGACGGGGCGGCCGTCGGCGGGGCCAAGGACTTGTCCGGCCTGCTCGCCGGCGGGCAGGTCCGCATGTTCGGCCGCCGCATCCTGCTCACCGAGGGCGGGGCGAACGAGGTCCGCCGGTTCCGCCTGCACGACGTGGTGGAGGGCAAGGACGTGTGGGCGAAAGAGGCCCCGGCCGGCAGCGTCCCGCTCCGCGCCCCGTCCGGCGACCTGTGCGGGTTCCTGACGCAGGACGGCAAGGTGGAGGTCATCGACGTGGCCACCGGCAAGGCGGTGCTGTCCGCCGCCGTGGACGCCAACAAGCTGGACGAGCACCTGAAGGACGGCAAGAAGTTCGCCGTCGTCGCCCCGACGATCATGGCCGACGTCGACCGCTGCTACCTGTTCCTCAACCGCATCGACGACACGAAGGGGGTCGTCCAACAGTGGAACGGCCAGCAGCAGATCGCCTCCCTCCAGATGGACGGCCACCTGTACGCCTTCAGCCGGGCCACCGGCAAGCGGCTGTGGTACACCGAGGGGCAACTGAAGGCGACGGCCACCCAGGGCAACCAGCTGGGGCCGCGGGTGGTGCTGGACCGGTTCGACGAGATGCCCTGCGTGGTGTCCATGAGTTTCACCCAGGATCCGCAACGGGGCCAGCAGTCGGCCCAACTGCTGGCCATCGACAAGAAGACGGGGGTGCTGAAGGGGTTCAAGGAGTACAACGGCAACTACGGCTACCAGTCGTTCACCGGCGTGTACAACGACAAGGGGGCGATCGTCGTCACCAACAACCAGTTCCAGGTGAAGATGTCCCCGGACGACGAAAAGAAGTGACGCCAGGCCGGGTGCCGATGACCAGCGAGCGGGGGGCAATGGCCTCCCGCTTTTTTCGTGCGCCGTCGCCCGGCAAGCCGTGCCGATTCCGCCGGTTCTCCTCAATTCGCCGACGGCTGTCGGCCGATAACTGCCCTGAAGCGCCCGATTTCCTCACGGCGGGGTGGCCCATGTTCCGGGGACTGTACGCCGCCGCGACGGCGCTCGACGCCGCCGCGCAGGCGCAGGACGTGACCGCCGAGAACCTGGCGAACGTCACCACCACCGGCTACCGCCAGCGGGGGGTGACGTTCGAGACGTTCGACCGCGCCCTCGGCCGCGCCGTGGAGCCGGCCGGCGACTACGTCGGCACCCGCCTCGACCGCGTGTTCCACGACTTCCGCCCTGGACCGACCCAGCCGACCGGTGCCCCGCTCGACGTGGCCCTCGCCGAGGCGGACAAGTTCTTCGTCGTGACCGGGCCGGACGGCGGCCGGCTGCTCACCCGCAGCGGCAGCTTCAAACTAAACGACCAGGGCGTTCTCGTCACCCAGGGCGGATACCCGGTCCAAGGGGACAGTGGAACCATTTCGGTGCCGCCGGGGACGGCCACGATCCACATCGCCTCCGACGGCAGCGTGTCCGCCGACGGCAACCCGCTGGGCCACCTGAGGCTGATCCGCGTCGGCGACACCAGTCAGTTGACGGCCGTCTCGCCGACGCTGTATCGCACCGGCGACGAGGCCGGCGCGTTCGCCACCGGCGGGCGGGTGGTGCAGGGGTTCCGCGAGGGGTCGAACGTCAACCCGGCCGACGCCATGGTGCGGATGATCATCGGCAACCGGTACTACGAGGCGGCGCAGCGGGCGCTGCGGACCATCGCCGAGAGCGTGCAGTTGAACACCCGACCGACCACCTAAAGTTCCAGGTTCCAAGTTCAACGTTCCAAGTTGAAACCCCTGGAAACGAACGGGTCGCCGGGCCGAGCGGAAGGACGGCGTTCAACTTGGAACCTGGAACTCGCGAGGAACGAGCGATGATCCGCGCCTTATTCACCAGCGCCACCGGGATGAACGTGCAGTCGACGACCATCGACAACACGGCGAACAACCTGGCCAACGTGAACACCAACGGGTTCAAGAAGGGGCAGGCCGACTTCCAGGACCTGATCTACGTCACCGAGCGGGTGCCGGGGTCGGAGGCGGCCCAGGGGTTGCAGGTGCCGACCGGCTTGCAGATCGGCAGCGGGGCGCGGGTGGCCGGCATCACCAAGGTGTTCACCGCCGGCAGCCTGACGAACACCGCCAACCCGCTCGACCTGGCCATCGAGGGCGGCGGGTTCCTCCAGGTGACGCTGCCCAGCGGCGAGTTGCGGTACACCCGCGACGGCGCGCTGCGGCTGAACTCCGTCGGCAACCTGGTGACGAGCGACGGGTTCCTGATCAACCCGCAGGTGACCATCCCGCAGACGGCGGTGAGCATCTCGGTCGGGTCGGACGGCACCATCTCGGTGCAGAACGCCGGCGCGACGAACGTCAGCACCCAGCTCGGGCAACTGACGCTGGTGCGGTTCCAGAACGACGCCGGCCTGAGCGCCGAGGGGCGGAACCTGTTCGCCGAGACGGCGTCCAGCGGCACCCCCAACCTGTCCACGCCGGGGCTGAACGGGGCCGGGTTCATCCGCCAGGGGTTCCTAGAGCGGTCGAACGTGGACCCGGTGACGGAGCTGGTGTCGCTCATCCTGGCGCAGCGGGCCTACGAGTTCAACACCCGCGCCGTCCGCACCTCCGACAACATGCTGCAAGCGACCAGCGAACTGATCCGGTGATGACGGCGTTGTTAGCCCGCCGCGCCAGCAAGGGGCGAACCACTTTGGAAGTGAAACCGCGTGTGGCAGTCGGGCACCACAACGCCACGTCCCTCGCTTGCGCGTCGGGCTAACAGCAAGGATACGCCATGCCCCGCGCCCTTCTCGGCCTTCTTCTCCTTGCCGCGCCCGTGGCCGCCGCCGAGCCGGTCGTCATCGTGCTGCCGGATCGGGCCGTGTGCCCGGCGGCGGTGGTGACGGTCGGGCACGTCGGCACCCTGTCCGGGCCGGCCGAGTGGACGCGGGCCGTCGCCGCCATCGACCTGTCCGACATGCCCGTCCGCGAGACCTCCGTCACCGTCACCCGCCGGCAGGTCGAGGTGCGGCTGAAGCTGGCCGGCCTGCGGGACGAGGACTTCCGCGTGCTGGGGGCCGACAAGGTGATCGTCGCGGCCGACCGCAAGCCGGTGCCGGTCGAGGACGTGGTGATCGCGGCGAAGGCGGCCGTCCTGTCGCGGCTGCCGTACACGGCGGACGAGGTGACGCTGGACCTGCTCAAGCCGGTGGTGGCCAAGCTGCCCGACGTGGGCAAGGCCGAAGCGGTGGACATCCAGGCCGAACCGAACACGAACACGGTGCAGATGGGCCGCCTGCAAGTGAACGTCACCATCAGCACGCGCGGCGAGAAGCGGCTCGTGCTGCCGGTGTTCCTGGAGGCGAAGCGGCTCGGCCAGCAGGCCCCGCAAGAGCGGGTCGTGTCCGCCCCGCCGCCGCCTGCCGGGCCGGTCCTGGTGAAGTCGGGGCAGAAGGTGCGGATTGGCGTGTCCGTCGGGGAACTGCGGGTCACGGCGACGGGGGAATCTCAAGGGGAAGGGCGACTTGGGCAGATGATCCGGGTGCGGAATGTCGATTCCAACAAGGTGCTGGTTGTCCGCGTGAGCGGGCCGGGCACGGTGGAGGTCGAGTGAGGCTCGGCTGTGTTCTGCTCGCTCCGCGAGGGGTCATTGCTTTGACCGGGCCGACCGCTCGCGGAGCGAGCAGAACACTCAAGGCATCTTCGCCAAGACATTCCCCCACACGGAGGTGGGTCATGACGCGGTGGCTATTGCTCCTTCCGCTGGCCGGGCTGACGGCCGCGCCGGTGGCGGCCGATTCCATCTGGGACCGCCGCGACCCGCGGTACGCCCACCTGTTCCAGGACAACCGGGCGCGGAACGTCGGCGACCTGATCACCGTCGTCATCAGCGAATCGACCACCGCCAACGAGCGGGAACAGCGGTCCCTCGACAAGTCGAACACGACCAACGGCACGGCCAGCTTGAACGGCACGGCGTCGAACAGCGGGACCGGGTCGGCGAACTTCGGCCTGGCCAACAACTTCCGCCGGCAGTTCAACGGGAACGCCCAGATGACCAGCGGGCGGACGTTCACCGACCGGCTGACGGCGACCGTCGTGGACATCATGCCGAACGGCAACCTGGTGGTGGAAGGGTATCGCAGCCGGGTGGTCGGCACCGAGGAGCGGGTCCTCCGCGTCACCGGTGTCGTCCGCCCGCAGGACGTGGGCACCGGCAACGCCGTCCAGTCCACCAACATCGCCAACTGTCGCATCAGCTACCTGGGGGCCGGCCCGGCCAGCCGCACGCTGAACCAGAACTTCCTCGGCCGGGTGATGAACCGCGTCTGGCCGTGGTAGCCATCCGGCGAACCCGGCCC
>JAYUFU010000336.1:0-4552 GCA_043738505.1 Fimbriiglobus sp.
GCCCGGATTATTCAGTAGCGGGTGTCTGACAGTCGCTTCTCGTCGTCATGAGCGTGTTCCGGGCGGCAGATGTACCCTTTCGGTCGATCAAGGCGCACCGCCCCCTACCCCCGTTGGTTGTTTCGGCTTGTTCGGGCTTCATCCGGTCCAGAAGTGCGCGACGGCCGGACGCCGACAGACGTGCCGAGCAACCTGCTCGAAGAACTGCTGATGGGGCCAACTGCCGCTGAGCCGCACCACGATGCGGCGACAACTCACCACGACCGAGGCCGCCACCTTGATCAGAAGTCATCGCCAGGTTGCCGGGTGACCCTCGCCCAACGGGTCGTGGCGACGACGGGCGTTCTGGTAACGCTTCCGGGCTGGCTCCGGCAACGCCGCCACGGGCACGTCTCCGGCTGGTGCGGGCGGCGGGTCGGCGATCTCTCGACGCAATCGAACGAGCAGGTTCAACGCCGCCGCGTGCAGGTAGAGCCGGAAGTAATTGGCCATGAACCGATGGTCACTCAACCGGTCCATCGCGACCCCGCACTTGAACTCCTTATTGCGGTTCTCGCTCTCGCCGCGCATCGCGTACTCGTCGTATGTCGCTTCCGGGTAAGCCGGTGCTCCGGGTCGGTTTGTGGTCACGAAGCGGCGATTCGTACCCTGAGCGTTCGCCTCGGCCTTCACGACGACCCAGCGCGGCACGGTCCAGGTTCCGGCTTGATACCAGAACCCCGCGAACGGTCGTTGTGGTTCGTGCGTCTCGTCCCAACGCCGGACCGCTTCGGCCAGCAGTGCATCGCTCTCCCGTTGCAACACCGCATTCGTGGAGAGGCCGTAGGTGTAGATCACGTCCAGCCGCTCGCTCACCGCGTACATGGTCGGGTTGCCGAAGCCGCCGTCGCCACGTACCCGGATCCGCACGTTGGGCCAGACCGCGCGAATCCGCGTCACCAGGTATTCCAGGTCGTCGTCGGCACCGAGGGAAGCGGTCGCCGTACCGTGCCGCAGGCTGAGCATCACGATCGCGTCGGTCTCGGCACAGGTGATCACGAGCGGGAGGTACTGGTACTGCTCGTAAAACCCGTGGAACAGCGTGAGTTGCTGCGACCCGTGGGTCGGGTCGTCCACCGCGTCGAGGTCGAAGGCCAACGTGACCGGCGGCTGTGCGAAGGAGGCGATGAACTGGTCGATGAACACGTCGCGGAGGCGGAACAGGGAGGGGATGTCGATCTGGTTTTCGAACCGGGACAGCGTTGGCCGACTGGCGAGTTCGGCGTCGTCGGGCGAGCGATTGGCGATGAGCTTGAAGACGGGGTCGGTGCGGAGGGTGTCGTGGTCGTTCTGGTCCGCGTACCCGGCGAGGATGCCGAAGACGCGGGACCGGACCATCTCCGGGAAGGTGTGGTCGATCCGGTCGGGGTCGCGTGGGTCGTGCAGCGCGGCGGCGAACTGCGCCGTCAGGCCGATGCGGTCGTCGAATTGCCGCAGGGGTAACAGACCGGCATCGGAGGTGAGCGGGGCGCCGGCCACCTCGACCTGAATCGGCAACAGTTCGTAAAAATCGAAGTCGAGCAGCGAAGAAGATTGGAGAGGCATGATCGGTCTCTGGTGTCGTTGCCCGTGGCTCGGTCAGCAACCAATTCGACGAACACCAATACCGATTTTGTCATCTCCGGTTCGAGTTTGTGGCACGCCGTCCCGCTGATGGTTATCATCGTGATCACGTCACCTGACCGGAGCCGCTCGTGCCCACCGACGACCACAACAGGACCGCCGACTTCACGCCGCCCGCGAGCGCCAACGGCGAGACGCTCGCCCCGCCGGACGCTTTTGGACCGGTCACGCTCTCACACACCCCGGGCGCGGAGGACGCCGCCGCGACCATGTCACCCGAGGGGACCAGATCCGATGCTCCCGGTTCGCTGCCGGACATCCCGGGTTACGTCGTGGAGGAAGAGATCGCCCGCGGCGGGATGGGGGTCGTGTACCGTGCCCGGCACCTGCGGTTGAACCGGCCGGCGGCGATCAAGATGATCCTCGGGGGCAAGTACCACGACCCGATCGCCCGCGTCCGGTTCCTGGTCGAGGCGGAGGCGGTGGCGGCACTGGACCACCCGCACGTCGTTCATGTCCACGAGTTTGGCACGCACGACGGCCTGCCGTTCTTCGCCCTGGAGTTCGTCGGCGGCGGGACACTGGCAGCCAAGCTCAAGCGGGACGGCAAGCCGACCGCCCGCGTCGCGGCGGAGATGGTGGTGAAGCTGGCCGACGGGATCGCGGCGGCCCACGCCAAGGGGATCGTGCACCGCGACCTGAAGCCGGCCAATGTCCTCATGACCGAGGCGGGTGAGCCGAAGGTGGCGGACTTTGGCCTGGCGAAGGTGGGTCAGTCGGACATGACGGCGACGGGGGCGGTGATGGGGACGCCGAGCTACATGAGCCCGGAGCAGGCGGCGGGGCGGACGAAGCTGGTGGGCACGCCGGCAGACGTGTACGCCTTGGGGGCGATCCTGTACGAACTGCTGACGGGTCGGCCGCCGTTCCTGGGCGAATCGTCGATGGAGACGATCCAGCAGGTGCTGACGCGGGAGCCGGAGCGGCCGCGGGCGATCAATTCGAGCATTCCGGAGGATCTGGAGACGATTTGCCTGAAGTGCCTGGCGAAGGAAGCGGCGAAGCGGTACGCCACGGCATCGGAACTGGCCGCGGACCTGCGGGCCTATCTGGACGGCCGCCCGATCACGGCGCGGCCGGTGGGCCGGATCGAGCGGGCGGTGAAGTGGGTGACGCGGAACCCGGTGGTGACCGGAATGGCAGCGGCCGTGATGCTGGCGCTGACCGTCGGCACGACGGTGAGTTACCTGAAGTACCGCGACGCCGAGGAGCAGAAGGGCATCGCCGAGAAACAGACGGGGATCGCCCAGGCGAAGGAACGGGAGGCGAAGGACGAAGCCGACCGGGCGAAGAAAGAAGCCGAGAAGGCGACGAAGGCCCGCGAATTTCTGGTGAGCATCTTTCAGAAGGCGGAGACGGACGTGAAGGGCGGGAACGTGACGGTCCGGCAACTGCTGGCAGAAGCGGACACGCGAATCCCGGTGGAGTTCGCGGACCAGCCGGAACTGCGTGAGGAACTGGTCGCGGCCCTTGGCAAGGTGAAACGCGGCATCGCCCGGCGAACGCCGCAGGCCATGATTCTGGCGGTGCGTGGGGCGGTGCAGTTGCAGTCGGCGGCCGGGGCGCCGAGGGCGGCCGTTCCCCAGGCGCTGGTGAATCTGGACGACCGGCTGACCGTATCGGCGGACGCCCAGGTCCAGTTGGTGTTCCTGTCGGACTTGCACAAGGAGTGGGTGCGTCCCGGCCGGGAGGTGACCATCGCGACCAGCGGCTGTGAACCGGCGGACGCGGTGCGGGAGCACGACCCCGGCATTCTGATGACGTTCGTGCGATTGCCGAAGGGGACGTTTTACATGGGGTGGGACGGCCAGAAGAAGGGCGTGAAGACGGAGATCAAGGAGGATTTCGAGATTGCGGTGCATGATGTGACGCAGGGTCAGTGGGAGTCGGTGATGGGCAGGAACCCGAGCCATTTCTCTCGTTCGGGGAATGGCCGGAATGAGGTTCAGGACATTTCGGACGAGGAGTTGAAGCTTTTCCCGGTGGAGAATGTGTCGTGGGACGACTGCCAGGAGTTTCTCAAGAAGCTGAACGAGAAGGAGCGAGGGCGTGGCTGGGTGTACCGCTTGCCGACGGAAGCGGAGTGGGAATATTCTTGTCGGGGTGGGGCCACTTCTGAAGCCGACTGTTCGTACTACTTCTACTTTGACAAGCCGACGAACGACCTGTCTTCGACCCAGGCCAACTTCAACGGCAGCTTTCCGTTCGGGAAGGGCGAGAAGGGGCCGTATCTGGGGCGTCCGACGCGGGTGGGTGCGTATCCGTCGAACAAGTTGGGTTTGTGCGACATGCACGGCAACGTGTGGCAATGGACCTCCACCGCCGAGGGGGCCTCGTTCCGGGTGGACCGGGGCGGTAGCTGGAGCAGCCGCGGCGGGCTCTGCCGGGCGGCGGCCCGCGACGCGCTCGCGCCGTCGAACCGGCACGACAACCTCGGCTTGCGTCTTGCCCGAGTTCCGTCGGCCCCGGCGGGCAAGTAAAGTCGGCGGAGCCGGGCCGTCCGTAGCGTAGTGGAATGGAGCGGAGGCGGAGCCGTAGCGGAATGGAACGGAGCGGAGGTACGGCCCGCGGCCGAGGCCGGGCGTGTGGGGGTTGCGGAGTCAGCCGACGGAACCGACCGCTCTTCCTGTTCGGGTCCGGCCGATGCGGACCGGACGAAGTCCATCGCCATCGCCCGGTCCTGGTAGCACAAGCGAACGGTCCGGGCGGTGCTGTTTTTCCGTGGCGAAGTTCGGTGAGTTGAAGAAGTATCACGTCCGCTGACTGCACGTCTCACTCGAAACAGTCTGTTTCCGCTGCCCACCCACGTCCGACTGCCGCAACTCATGAAAACCAATTGCTTTGTGATCTTCGGCAGGGTGCTGTCGGTGGCGGCAACGAATAATCCGGG
>JAYUFU010000337.1:0-4547 GCA_043738505.1 Fimbriiglobus sp.
CCCGGCGACGACGTGGCGGTTCGCAGGATCACACCACCGCTTCCCCTCGCGGGTCGGCTGGCAGGCGGGCGGGGATGGTCACGGTGAAGGTGCTGCCGCGGCCGAGTTCGCTTTCCAGCGCCACGTCGCCGCCGAGCAGCTTCGCCACCTCGCGGACGATGGACAGACCCAACCCGGTGCCGCCCTGTTCGCGCGTCAGCGGCGTGGACGACTGGCGGAACTTCTGGAACACCACCGCCTGATCCTCCGGGGCGATCCCGACGCCGGTGTCCGTCACGGTGAAGGTCAGTTTCTCCCCCTCGACGGCGGCCTTCAAGGTGATCCGCCCGCCGGCCGGGGTGAACTTGACGGCGTTGCCGAGCAGGTTCGTCAGGATTTGCCGCAGCTTGCCGCCGTCCTGCACCACGGCCGGCAGGTCGGCGGGCACGATCACCCGCAACTCCACGTCCTTCTTCTCCGCCTCCGCCCGGAACGGCACGCCCAGCCCGTCGCACAGGACCGCCACGTTCAGCGGTTCGGCCACCACCCGCATCCGCCCGGACTCCATCCGCGCCAGGTCCAGCACGTCGTTCACCAGCGCCAGCAGTTGTTGTCCGCCGTCGACGATTTTCGCCGCCCAGCGGTGCTGCTTGTCGGTCATGTTGTCGGCGCGGAGCAGGTTCTCGGCGAACCCGATGACGTGGCCGAGCGGCGTCCGCAGTTCGTGGCTGACGGTGGTCAAGAAGTCGGCCTTGGTCTGGTTCGACCGGTACAGTTCCAGGTTGGCGCGGGCCAGCTCGTCGATCTTCTGGTCCAGGTTGCCGATCAGCCCGCGGTTCCGCTCCTGGATGTTCGTCAGGTTCGTCAGCATCCGGTTGAACGCGACCGACAAGTCCTCGAACTCGTCGGCCGTCTCGATCTTGCTCCGCACCCCCGTTTGCCCGGCGGCGATGGCATCGGCCACCGCCTTCAGGTGCTTCACCGGCTTGACGATGACGTACCGGATGACGAGGTAGCTGCCGGCCAGGATGAGGAACGTGGTGCCGATGGCGAAGGCGATCAGGAGCGCGCGGTTCTGATGGAAGCCGGCCTCGATGGCCTCGGTGGACAGCCGCACCGACACCACGCCCATCAGGTCGCCGGGCTGGAGGGTCGCGTCGGCCGCGGTCGCCTTGCCGCCGTACTCGGTCATCTTCTCGCGGTCGCGGTGGCACGTCACGCACGACGCGCCGGCGCGGATGGCCCCCAGGTAGTGGAACTCCTGCTCGGCCCGGTTCGGCCGCGTCTCTTCGGACTTCGCCGGGTCGGCCCGGAACCGCTCCAGGATGTCCTCGTCGCCCGGCTCGCGGGCGTGGGCGGCGTCGGGCGTCAGCGGGATGGGCCGCGCGCGGTACGACTTCAGCTTCTCCGGCCACGTCGCCTCGGCCATCCGCTGGAACTCGTCCATGCCGTCGATCAGCTCCGGACTCTGGCGGACGTGCATGCGGGCGACGACCGGCGGGACGAGGGTGCGGCCGGTGTGCGCGAGCTGGTCGTAGGCCAGGTCCTCCGTCTGACGGGCGTAGAAGAAGAAGCTGGCGGCCATCAGCACCAGCACGCCGGAGCCGATCAGCCAGCGGCACTTCCGCTCCAGGCTGGTCTCGCCGAGCAGCCGTTTGAACGCGCGGTAGGACATGGGCGGGATGGCGGGGGAACGAAGGGCCAGCAGGGTTGTTGTACGCGACGCCGGACGGCCGTCATCCCAACGCAGGAGGGGCAGTGACGGAGAGGGTGGCCGCCTTCGGCTGCCAGACCGTCTCCCGGCGACCGCGAACCGTCGCGCGGGTGATGGCAACGGCGGGGCCGTCGGTTACAATGACAGCCCTGCCCCCACCTTTCCCCGAGGGACTCCATGACTCGCCTCCTCTCCTCGCTCCTGCTGTTCGGCGGCGCGGCCGCGCTGCTCGTCGGCTTCGCCCCGACCCCGCCCGCCGCCTTCGCCCAGAAGGGCAAGGGACAGCCGAAAGTCCCGGTCAAGGAAACCCCGGCCACCGCCGCCGACACGCTGAAAGTGGCGAAAGGCTTCAAGGTCGAACTGCTGTACTCGGTGCCCGCCGCCACGCACGGCTCGTGGGTGTGCATGACGAACCTGCCCGACGGCCGGCTGGTCGTGTCGGACCAGTACGACAAGGGGCTGTTCCTCGTCACCCCGCCGCCGGTCGGCAAGACCGAGGAGCCGAAGGTCGAGGCGATGGAACTGAAGTACGAGGGCAAGCCGTTCGGCATGGCGCAGGGGCTGTGCTGGGCGTTCGACGCACTGTATGTCGTGGTGAACGAGAACACCGGCAAGGAGTGCGGGCTGTTCCGCGTGACGGCGAAGGAGAAGGGTGGCAAACTCGACACCGTGGAACTGCTGCGGAAGCTGGAAGGGTACAACGGCGGCGGCCTCGGCGAGCACGGCCCGCATGCAGTCCTCAAACACCCCGACGGCAAGCGGCTGACGGTCGTGTGCGGCAACCAGACGGCGATGGTGAAGTACGACACCACCAAGGTGCCGCCGCACTGGGGCGAGGACCACCTGCTGCCGCGGTTGCCCGACGGCAACGGGTTCATGGCCGGGGTGAACGGGCCGGGCGGGTGCATCTATAACGTGACGCCGGACGGCAAGACGTGGGAGCTGTTCAGCGTCGGCTTCCGCAACCAGTACGACGCCGCCTACGACCGCAATGGCGAACTGTTCACCTACGACGCCGACATGGAATGGGACTTCAACACCCCGTGGTATCGCCCGACGCGGGTGTGCCAGGCGACCAGCGGCAGCGAATTCGGCTGGCGGAACGGGGCCGGCAAGTACCCGGCGTACTACGCCGACAACCTGCCCGGCATCTGCGACATCGGCCCCGGCTCCCCCACGGGAGTGTGTTTCGGCACCGGGGCGAAGTTCCCGGACAAGTACCAGAACGCCTTCTTCGCCTGCGACTGGAGCTACGGCAAACTGTACGCCGTCCACATGACCCCCAACGGGAGCGTGATGAAGGCCACCGCCGAGGAGTTCATCAGTGGCACGCCGCTGCCGCTGACCGACATCGTCGTGAGCGAGAAAGACGGGGCCATGTACTTCACCACCGGCGGACGGAAGACGCAGGGCGGCCTGTACCGGGTGACGTACACGGGCACCGAATCGACCGACCGCGCCGTCGTGAGGGACGACCCCGCACCCAGATACAACCTCGTCGAAATGCGACGCAAGCTTGAAGAAGCCTACGGTGCCAAGTTCGATAACAACAACATGTCGATGTTCTTCGTCGTTCTTGGCATAGACAATCCGAATGACCGCTTCCTTCGCTTCTCGGCCCGTGCGGCGATTGAACAGCAAGACCCGAAGTTCTGGGCCGAAAAAGCCTTCGCCGAGAAGAACCCTACGGCCGCCATCCACTCGCTGCTCGCGCTCACCCGCGTGAGCGCCGCCTGCCCGCCGCACGACCCGCAGGGCAAGCATAAGGGCGATCCGGCGCTGCGCGGCAAGATTCTGGAAGCGCTCGGCAAACTCGACTTCGCCAAGCTCACCGTCGAGCAGCGGCTCGAACTCACCCGCGTCTACCACGTCCTGTTCAACCGCTTCGGCGCGCCGACCGCCGCCGAGCGGACGGCGTGGCTGGCCAAGTTCCAGCCGGCGTTCCCGACCGGCCAGCGGTTCGTCGATGGCGAGCTGCTACAGGTGTTCGTTTTCCTGCAAGACGACAAGGCCGCCGCCAAAGGCGTGAAGCTGCTCGCCGACGCGCCGACGCAGGAGGAGCAGATGGAGTACGCCCGCGCCCTCCGAGTGCTGACGGCCGGGTGGACGCCGGAGACCCGCGAGAGCTACTTCAAGTGGTTCGTGAAGGCCCAGACGTACAAGGGCGGGAACAGCTTCGGCAAGTTCGTGGCGATGATGAAGGCCGACGCCGAGAAGACGCTGTCGGCCGACGAGAAGGTCGCGCTCAAGCCGATCCTGGACATGAAGGCGACCGGCCCCGGCGCGGTGATCGCGCCGCCCCGCGCGTTCGTCAAGAAGTACACGCTCGACGAACTGGTGCCGGTCGTGGAGAAGGGGCTGAAGGCCGGCGGGCGGGACTACGAGAAGGGCCGCAAGGCGTTCGCCGCGACCAACTGCTTCGGCTGCCACCGGTACGACAACGAGGGCGGCAGCGCCGGCCCGGACCTGACCGCCGTGGCCGGGCGGTTCGGCGTGAAGGACTTGCTCGAATCGATCCTCGACCCGAGCAAGGAAGTGAGCGACCAGTACCAGGCGGTGGACATCGTCACCCTGGACGGCAAGAGCATCACCGGCCGCATCGTCAACCTGAACGGGGACAACATGATGGTGCTGACCGACATGCTGGCCCCGAACGGCCTGACCACGGTGAAGCGGTCGAACGTGGACGTGATGAAGCCGTCGAAGGTGTCGATGATGCCCGCCGGGCTGCTGGACACGCTGACGCCGGACGAAATCCTCGACCTGATCGCGTACACCCTGAGCCGGGGCGACCGGACCTCCCCGGCGTTCAAGAAGTGATTCTCCAGGTTCGCCGCGAGCCGAGTACGTCGGC
>JAYUFU010000338.1:0-4545 GCA_043738505.1 Fimbriiglobus sp.
GGTGTTCAACATGGGCGTCGGCTTCGTCGTCGTCTGTCGGCCGACCGTGGCGGATGCGGTGTTGCGCGCATTAAAGAGTGCCGGCGAAGCGGCGTGGCTCATCGGCGAAATCGGGGCCGGCGAGACGGGCGTCGAGATCGAGTGAGTGGCCCGGACGACAGCCGTCGCGGACGAATCCCCACTCTCGACACGTCCCCGACGGCACGGGATGGAGCGGCCCACTACCCCTTCGCCAGCTTGGTGTTCTCGTCGAGGGCGATGCTGGCCAGTTCGCCGTTGTCCTTCGTGAAGTGGACGGTCGGGACGACGAGGTCGTCCTCCTTCACCCGCTCGGTGGTGACGCCGGTACTCAGGTACGCCACCCCGCGGTACGCCCCGGACGCGACGGCCGGCCACGTCCGCGCCCCCACCCGCACCGTCTGCGTGACGGTGATGCGGTCGCCGGTCTTCAGCTCCTTCAGCGTGGCCAGCACCGCCGGGTCGAGGCGGCGGCTGGGCAGGACGATCTTCTCCGGGTTCACCATGTCAGGCGACCTCCTTGGTCGGGGTGCCGCGGACGAGGGCGATGCGGCCGGTGCGGGCCAGCTCCAGGATGCCGTAGGGCCGCATCAGCTCAATGAACGCCTCCACTTTGGCCTCGGTGCCGCTGATCTCGACCATGATGTTCTCGTGCTGGATGTCCACCACCCGGCCGCGGAACGACTCGGTCAGTTGGAACAACTCCAGCCGCTTCTCGGCCGACGACTTGACCTTGATGAGCATCAGGTCGCGCTCGACGAAGTTCTCGCTGCTGATGTCGTCCACGCGGATGACGTACACGATCTTGTCGAGCTGCTTGCGGACCTGGTCCAGCACGGTGTCGTCGCCGTGGACGACGAACGTCATGCGGGCGCGGTCGTGCAGCTCGGTCTCGCCGACGGCCAGGCTGTCGATGTTGAACCCGCGCGACGCCAGCATGCCGGAGATGTGCGCCAGCACGCCGGGTTGGTTCTGCACGAGGGCGGAGAGGACGTGTCGCATCGCGGACGGTTCCTGCGGACGGGTCTTTCCCGCCTATGGTATCGACCCGTCACGGCTCCGGCGACTCGGCCCGGCGGTACCAGTCGAAACCCGGCCCCCGGTCGGCCTTGCGAAACGGGGCCAGCACGTCGGCCAACTCCGGCCAGGCCAGGATGTCGCCGTGGAACGAGTCCGGCACGAGCAGCCAGCGGCAGCGGGCGATGTCCTCCCGGAGCCGGGCGAGGTCGCCGGGGGTGAGGATGGAACGGTGCAGGAACCACGACCGCGGCGACCGCAGCCCCGGCACCAGGGCGGCCGCCGAACTGGCCGGCGTCAGAGCGAGTGCCCCGCCGTCGGCCGCCCGCGCCCGCATCTTCGCGGCGTACTCCGCGACCGGCGGGGTGGTGAACAGACCGGCCGCCCGCGCCTCGGGTTTCAACTTCCGCCAAGTGACGGCGTGCCGAACCGTGCCGAAGAGGAGCAGGGTCAACCCCAGCCCCCCGAGTAGCCCGCCGATGCCGATGGCCAGCCCCCGGCCGGCCGACCGGTTCGTCCAGGTGGGCAGCCGGTCCAGGACCACCGCCGCGCCGACGACCGGCAGGAACGGGTAGTACGTGTACGCCCACTGCGTGCTGTAAATCGCGGCGACGAACACTCCGTGAAGGACGGCCATCGTCGCCACGACTCGCGCGGCCGGGTCGCGCCGCAGTCGGAACAGGGCGACCAGCCCGCCGGCCAGCAGCACGGCCGTCGCCGTCAGCCACACCCCCGGCGGGCGGGTGCCGAAGTGCAAGAGAAACTGGCCCGGCGGCGGCTTCCACATCTTCTCCCCGGCCGGGCCGAAGAAGCCGAACCCGGAGTCGCGATACAGCTTCTGCGGCTCGGTCGGCACCTGCGTCTTCCACACCGCCTCGGCTCCGAACGCGAACGCGAGGTACGCCAGCAGTAGCAGCCCGACGCCGGCCGCCGGTATCAAACGGGCGAGTCGCCACCCGCCGGAGGCGACGGGCGTGAGGAGGATTTCGCCGACGACGAGGAACCCGTACAGGTAGCCGAAGCCGGGTTTCACCAGCACGCTCGCCGTCGCCAGGGCGAGCGCCGTCGCCAGTTTCCCCCGCGCCTGGAAGGCGATGGCGTTGAGGAGCAGCGCCGGTTCCAGGGCGTGCGCCGGGCTGTGCAACTGGCTGGGATCGATCACCAGCGGAACGAGCGGAAGCAGGAGGAGACGCGGCCACGGGCCGAGGCGGAGGACGTTCGCCACCCGCCAGACGCCGACGCCGATCAGGACGGCGCAGGCCAGCATCAGCCCGCCGACGGTGACGGGCGTGGCCCCGAACACGGCGAACGAGGCGCGGTCAACAGACAACGTGAGCAGGCCGTAGAAGTAGGCGAAGTCTCGCGTCGGTAGCCACCCATCGTCGAGAAGGCGATTCGTCGTCAGCGCCCAACCGGCGTCGCCGAACAGGAAGCGGTAAAAGTCGAAGCAGTCGGGCAACGGGCCGATGCAGGAGATGGCGACCATGACGGCGAGAAGCCCGGCGAACAGTCGCATTCCAGCCCCCAACTGCGCGACGGGGATACCGTGCGAGATATAGCGACCCGTCACCGCCCCGGCGACACGGCCCGCCGGTACAGCCTGAACACCCCGTGGTCGTCGGCCGGTCGGAAGGGTTTTACGGCGTCGGCCAGTTCGGGCCACGTCAGCAGGTCGTGGTCGTGCCAGTCCGGGACGACGAGGCAGTCGCACGCTTCGATCTGCGCCCGCACCCGGTCCAGTTCGCCCGGCACCGCCACGGCCCGGCTGAGGTACCACGCGCGGGGCGACTCGACGCCCGGCAGCAGCACGCCGGGGCAGCCGGCCCGCGTCAGCACGAACACTCGGCCCGACTTCGCCTCCCGTTCCAGCGCCCGCCACGCCTCGGCGAAGCCGGGGTGCGTCGTGGTCAGCCCCGACCCGTCGCCGACGCTCTCGATCACCCGCAGCGCCCGCGCCGTGCCCAGCCCGACGTACAGCGTCGAGACCGACGCGGCGAGCAGCGCCAGCACCCCGGCGGCGACCGGCGCGAGCAGCTTGCCGAGGTCGCCGGGCGTCCACCGGGGGATGCGGTCCACGGCCAGCGCCGCGCCGACGAGCGGCAGGAACGGGTAGTACGTCCAGCCCCAGCGGTTGCCGAAGAAGAACAGCGCGAACGCCGCGTGCAGCGCCGCCATTGTCAGCACCGTTCGCGCGGCCCGGTCGGCGCGCCAGCGCGGGGCGGCGGCCAGCCCGCCGACCAGCAGCACCGCCGTCGCCACCACCCAGACGCCGGCCGGCGTCGTGGTGAAGTACATGAGTTCGGTGCCCGGCTCGGGCGTCAGGAACAGGCGGCCGTCGCCGTGAATCAGCCCGCAGTTCTGGTCGCGGTACACCTTCCCGGCCTCGGTCGGGATTTGCGTTCGCAGGACCGGTTGGAGGCCGAACACGGCGACCAGCAGCGCGACGCCTCCGGCTCCGGCAACCACGGCCGGCAGTAGCGACTTCCAGCGCCGCGCGGGCGACGAGAGGAGGTCGATCAGGAGCATCGCACCGAGCAGGTAGCCGAGGCCGGGCTTCACCAGCACGCCGACCGTGCAGACGGCCAGCGCCTCGGCGAGCCGCCCGCGCGCCTGCGCCGCCAGCGCGAAGACCAGGAACACCGGCTCCAGGGCGTGCGCCGGACTGGGCAACTGGCCGGCGTTGACGACGATCGGCAGGAGCAGCAGGAGCAGCAGGCGCGGGCCGACACCGAGGTTCATCGCGCGGGCGAGCCGCCAGACGCCGACCGCCAGCAGCAGCCCGCAGGCCAGGGAGAGGCCGCCGGTCGCGGCGGGCGTCGCCCCGAACACGGCGAACACGGCACGATTGATGAGCAGCGTGAGTGGACCGTAAGTGAAGGCGAAGTCCTGAGTGGGGACGAGGCCCTCGTCCAGCAGGCCGTTCACGCGCACGGCCCAGCCGTTGTCGCCGAACGCATACCGGGGCAGGTCGAGCGCGCCCGGCACGGCGGCGGCGGTGACGGCGAGCGAGACGGCGGCGAAGGCGGCAGTGAACCAGCTCATGGACGATTCCCCCAGGGGTCGGGGAACCGTAGCACGCGAACCGGCCGTTACGGTTTGGCCGGCCGCCCCGGCTTCCGCGCGAACAGGCGGAACGTGTCCCCGTGGTGGTACGGCGGGTCGAACTGGAAGTCGCTCACCACGTCCGCCAGTTCCGGCCAGGTGACGAGGTTCTCGCACCAGTGCGGCAGCAGCAGCCACTCGCTCCGGGCGATCTCGTCGCGAGTCCAGTCCATCTCGCCGGGGGTGGCGATGGCCCGGCTCAGGTACCACGACCGGGGGCCGGTGACGCCCGGCGCGAGGGTCGGCGCGCAGCCCATCCGGCACAGGACGAACACCTTCCCGGTGGCCGCCTTCGCCCGCACGTCCGCCCACACCGGCACCAGCGCCGGGGGGGCGTTCATCCCGGCCGTCACCGGGCTTCGCTCGAAGTTGGTCCAACTGGCCCGCGCGCCCGTCCCGACCCAGAAG
>JAYUFU010000339.1:0-13313 GCA_043738505.1 Fimbriiglobus sp.
CGAGGGGCCAGACGGGTTCGCCCCTCGCTCGCGCGGCGGGCTAACAATCACAGCCCTCGCCGGTGTCCGGGTTCACCGTATTCGTAGTGGCGGTGCCGGCGTCTGGCCGAATTCCCCGGAGGTTCCCATGCGTGCGCTTCTCCTTGCAATGGTCGCGGCGACGGCGGTCGGGTCGGCGCGGGCGGAGAAAGTGGTCCTCGTCGCCGGCGGCGGAACGGGCGGGGACGGGTCGAAGGCGACCGAGGCCAAGGTGGTGCAGCCGTTCTCGGTCGCCTTCGACGCGACCGGCAACACCCTGTTCGTCGAGATGGCCGGCGGCGAGCGGTTCCGCCGGATCGACGCCGAGGGCAAGCTGACCACCCTCGCCGGGACCGGCAAGAAGGGGCAGAAGATCGGCCCCGGCGCGGCCTGCGAGTTCAACGGCATGCACGACCTCGCCGTCGCGGCCGACGGGACCGTCTTCCTGGCCGACACCTTCAACAATCAGATTCACCAGTACGACGCGAAGTCGAAGACCGTCGTCGCCTTCGCGGGCAACGGCAAGAAGGGCTTCGCCGGGGACGGCGGCAAGGCGGCCGAGGCCGAGTTCAACCAGACCATCTGCATCGCCCTGACGCCGGACGGCAAGACGCTGTACGTCGCCGACATCGGTAACAAACGGGTGCGGGCCATCGACGTGAAGACCGGACTGGTGTCCACCGTCGCGGGTACCGGAAAGGCCGGCGTGCCGAAGGACGGCGAACTGGCGGTGGACCAACCGCTCGTCGATCCCCGCGCGGTGACGGCCGACGCCAAGGGGAACCTGTACATCCTCGAGCGCAGCGGGCACGCCCTGCGGGTGGTGGACAAGGGCGGCAAGATTCGCACCGTCGCCGGCACCGGCAAGGCGGGCAAGGGCGGCGACGGCGGCCCGGCGCTGACGGCGGCGATGAACGGGCCGAAGTACGTCGCCATCGACGCGGACGGGTCGGTGCTGATCGCCGACACCGAGAACCACCAGATTCGGCGATACGTGCCGGAGACGGGGACGATGGCGTTGGTGGCCGGCACCGGCAAGGCGGGAAAGGCGTTCGACCCGGACCCGAAGAAGCTGGAGTTGTCCCGCCCGCACGGCGTCACCGTCCACCCGAAGACGGGGGACATCTACATCGCCGACAGCGACAACGGGCGGATTGTGAAGCTTGTGAAGTGAGGCCGTGCGGGCGGCGACTAGCGACGGGTTGTCGCCTCCGGCTCACTTCGTCCCCGCGGCCGCGGCCGCGAGCCGCTCCTGCTTGTCGTGGGCCATGAGCGGGCCGACGATGTGGTCGAGTTCGCCGTTGAGGACGAGCGCGATCTTGTACACGCTCAGGCCGATGCGGTGGTCCGTCACGCGGCCGTCGGGGAAGTTGTAGGTGCGGATGCGCTCGCCCCGCTCGCCGCCGCCGATCAGGCTCCGCCGCAGGTCGGATCGCTCCTTGTGCGACTTCTGCTGCGCCCGCTCGAACAGTCGGCTCCGCAGCACCCGCATGGCGCGGTCGTAGTTCTTGTGCTGGCTCCGCTCGTCCTGGCACTTCACCTCCATCTCGTCCGGCGTGCCCTTCTTGTACCAGATGCGGACGGCCGATTCGGTCTTGTTCACCTTCTGCCCGCCCGCGCCGCCGGCCCGCATCCGGTCCCACTCAATGTCCTCGTCTCTGATCTCGATCTGCACGCTGTCCGGTTCGGGCATCACGCCGACCGTGGCCAGCGAGGTGTGAATCCGCCCTTGCGTCTCGGTGGCCGGCACCCGCTGGACGCGGTGCCCGCCGCTCTCGAACCGCAGCGCCTGGTACGCCCCCTCACCCTCCACGCCGAAGACGACCTCCTTGAACCCGCCGGCGTCGCCGGGGCTGAACGAGATGTCCTCGACCGTCCACCCGCGCGTCCGCGCGTACCGGCAGTACATCTCGTACAGGTTGCCGGCGAAGAGCGCCGCCTCGTCCCCGCCGGTGCCGGCGCGGATTTCCACGATGATCCGGTCGAAGTCCTCGCTCGGATCGACGAGCAGTTGGTCCTCGATCTTCCGCTTGAGGGCGTCCCACTTGGGCCGCAGGTCGGCCAGCTCGTCCGCCGCCATCGCCCGCATGTCGGCGTCGGCTTCGGCCAGCAGCTTCTCCGACTCCGCGATCCCCTCGTCCAGCGCCAGGAACTCCTGGTACGGGGTGACGTACTTGAGCAGCCCGCCGCGCTCCTTCGCCATCGCGCCGGCCTTGACCGGGTCGGTGGCGACCTCCGGGTCCGAGAGGAGCGTTTCCAGTTCCCGGAAGCGGGCCAGCTTCTGTCGCAGGATCGGCCACATGGGAGAGCCGGGGGCAGGAGGCGGGGAGCAGCGGACAGAAGTCAAGATGCAGAGAAAACCAAGACGTGAAACAGGCTCAGACTCTTCGCCGCGACCGAGGGGAGCGCCCGCCGAAGCGGAAACGACGGAACCCACGGACGCCGTCCGTGGGTTCGTCGGGTTGTCGAAAGCTACTTGACTTCGTCTTCGGTCGGGGCGGCGGGCGCGGGGCCGGCCTTCGCGCCGTAGGACGAGCGGGCGAACTTCTTCTGGAACTTCTCGACCCGGCCGGTGGTGTCCACGAACTTCATCTTGCCGGTGAAGAACGGGTGGCTGGCGCTGGAGATTTCGACCTTGTACAGCGGGTACTCGTTCCCGTCGGTCCACTGGATCGTGTTGTCGCACTTCGCCGTCGAGCGAGTGAGGAAGGACACGTTGGCGGCCACGTCGAGGAACACGACCGGGCGGTAGACGGGGTGGATGTCTTTCTTCATGACCGAGGGGTCCGAACGGGGCGTGGGGGGAAACGAGAAGTGGAATGGTATCCGGCCCCCGCCGCCGGTCAAGGGACAGGTCCATCGGGTCAGGGCCGTTCCGTCACTGACGCTACGCCGCCACCGACGAGCCGCTCCCTCGGCGGTCGCGGCGGGCGAACAGGCTCTGGCCGAACCGGGCGGCCGTCCGCACCATGAAGGCAACCCCACCCGGAGACAACCCCATGCAACAGACGCTCATCCTCCTGAAACCCGACGCCGTCCAGCGGCGGCTGATCGGCGACATCACCGCCCGGTTCGAGCGGAAGGGGCTACGCCTCGCCGGCCTGAAGCTGGTGCAGGCCACCCGCGACCTGGCCGAGAAGCACTACGCCGTCCACAAGGGCAAGCCGTTCTACGACTCGCTGCTGTCGTTCCTGACCAGCGGGCCGACGGTGGCGATGGTGTGGGAGGGCCGCGAGGCCGTGGTCGTCGGCCGCAACCTGATCGGCCTGACCGACGGCGCGAAGGCGGTCCCCGGCTCCATCCGCGGCGACCTCGCCCTCAGCGTGCAGAACAACCTCGTCCACGGGTCCGACAGCGGCGAGAACGCGGCCCTCGAAATCGCCCTGTGGTTCAAGCCGGAGGAGCTGGTGAAGTACGGCAGCGTGGACGCCGCCTGGGTGGGGTGAGTGAAGGAAGAATGATGGCCGCAAAGAACGCAAAAAGGACAAAGAACTCAACCCCCTTTGTCCTTTTTGCGTTCTTTGCGGCCATCCTCTTCGCAGTTGTGATTTCCGCCCAGTTTCGGTTCCCTGAGCGTGGAACTCGATTCCGAGGATTCCCATCCCCGGTGCTGCCATGCTTCGCGTCGGCGCGGTCAACTACCTGAACACCAAGCCGCTCATCGAAGGGCTGACCGACTTCGCGCCGGAGATCGACCTGTCCCTCGACCTGCCGTCGCGGCTGGCCGACCGACTCGCCGCCGGCGAATTGGAGGTCGGGTTGATTCCCGCGATCGAGTACCTCCGGGGAGACGGCTACTCGGTGGTGCCGAATTGCGGCATTTCCAGCCGCGGGCCGGTGCTGAGCGTGACGGTGTTCAGCCGCGTGCCGTGGGGCGACATCCGCAGTGTGTCGCTCGACGAAGGCAGCCGGACGAGCGCGGCACTGACGAAGGTGCTGTTGGATCAGCCGAACATTTTGTACCGCCAGTTGCCCATCGACGTGCCGGCCGACGACGTGTCCACGGACGCCGTGCTGCTCATCGGCGACCGGGCGATGAAGGCGTGTCTGCCGGGGTTCGGGTTCAGCTACGACCTCGGCCAGGAGTGGTTCGACCTGACCGGCCTGCCGATGGTGTTCGCGGTCTGGGCAGTGCGGCCGGAGGTCGAACTCGGGGAGACGGCGCACGCTTTCGGCAAGGCGAAGCGGTACGGCCTCAGCCGGGCCGGAATCATCGCCGCGCGAGAGGCCGCCAAGTTGGGACTCGACCCTGGTTACTGCCGGCGATACTTCGACACCATCATCAAGTACGACCTCGGCGCGGCGGAGCTGGCCGGCCTGCGCGAGTTCCACCGGCGGTCGGCCGTGCTGGGATTGGCCCCGCAGCCGGCGCGGATGGCACCGGCTTCCAGGCCGGTGAGAATCCATTAAGAGGAACACGGATGACACGGATCAAAGCCGGGATGCGGAGGATCAGAAATCAGGAGTCAGGGGCAAGAGTCAGGAGTCGGAAGGCAGGGACAACCACGGGCCTCCTGACTTCCGTTCCCTGATTCCTGACTTCCGATCCCGGCTTTGATCCTGCCTTCCATCCGTGTCATCCGTGTTCCTCTTGTTGAACTCTCATTTCCGATACCGACTCCGAAGAGGGTGTCACCCATGTCCGCGACCATCGACCGCATCTTGTCCCGAGCCGTTGACGGCGACCGCCTGACCCGCGCGGACGGCGAGGCGCTGATGGCGTGCCACGACCTGCACAAGCTCGGCCGGGCCGCGCACGCCGTCACGATGCGGCTGCACCCGGAGCCGTACCGCACCTACAACATCGACCGCAACGTGAACTACACGAACGTGTGCGCGGCGGTGTGCGACTTCTGCGCCTTCTACCGCAAGAAGGGCGATGCCGATGCGTATGTCCTGACCCGCGAAGAGCTGTACCAAAAAATCGAGGAGACCATCGCACTGGGTGGTGATCAAATCCTCATGCAGGGCGGGATGCATCCATCCTTGAAGCTGGAGTGGTACGAGGAGCTGTTGCGAGACCTCCGCGCGCGATACCCGTCGGTGAACCTGCACGCCTTCAGCCCGCCGGAAATCTGGCACTTCCACAAGCTCAACAAACTGCCGCTCGAAGAAGTCCTCGGCCGGTTGAAGGCGGCGGGTCTGGGCAGCCTGCCGGGGGGCGGCGGGGAAATCCTCGTGGACCGCGTGCGAACGGAACTGACGAAGAACAAGGCGCTGGCCGACGAGTGGATCGAGGTGTGCCGGGTGTGGCACAAGCTCGGCGGCAAAGGCTCGGCGACCATGATGTTCGGCCACGTCGAAACCGACGCCGAGCGCATCGAACACCTGGACCGCATCCGCAGCTTGCAGGACGAGACCGGCGGGTTCACGGCGTTCATCTGCTGGACGATGCAGCCGGGCCACAAGATGGCCCACTTCCCGGAGCAGGGCGCGTTCGAGTACCTCCGCGTGCAGGCCGTCGCCCGTCTGTACCTCGACAACGTGCCGAACATCCAGTCGTCGTGGGTGACGCAGGGGGCGAAGATCGGCCAGCTCGCGCTGTTCTTCGGCGCGAACGACATGGGCAGCTTGATGATCGAGGAGAACGTCGTCGCCAGCGCGGGCACGGTGCATCACCTGACGCTGGAGCAGATTCGCGGCAGCATCCGCGAAGCCGGCTGGGAACCCCGCCAGCGGAACGTCTACTACCAACTCATCGACTCGCCGGAGGCGTGACTCGGCCGGCTTTTCGCGGCCGCGAACTGTTCGGGAGGACGGAACTTTCGATCCTCTTCCTGATATAGTGGGGGACGGCATTCTTCCTCCACGCACCCGGCAGCATCATGGCCTCGCCCGACCCGCTCCAGCCGCTCAAGGACGCCCTCGCCGTCTCGCCCACCAACGTCCCGCTGCGGCTGCACCTGGCCGATTCGCTGGCCGCCGCCACGAAGGCCGACGAGGCCGAGGGGCTGCTCAAGGACGGCCTGAACCGCACGCCGGGCGAACCGCGGCTGAAGCTGGCTTTGGCCACGGTCTACTTGTCGCTGGGCAAGTTCTCCGCCGGCATCGTCGTGTGCGAAGACGTGCTGCGCGGCAAGGACGCGGGCGGCGAGGCCAAGGTGCTGCTGGCGAAGCTGCTGCACCAGAACGGCGAGACGGCCCGCGCCGTGACGATGTATAAGTCGGCCCTCGACGACGACCCGGACCTGTCGGACGCGGTGTTCGAGATGACCCTCGGCATCGACGGCGGGGACGAGGACGACGTGTTCGACGGGCGGCTCCGCGAGGCGCTCGGCGGCGGGATGCCGGACGAGGACGCGCCGGGCGAGATGGAGCGGCCGAAGATCGCCTTCGCCGACGTCGGCGGCATGGAGAGCATCAAGGAGGAGATTCGGCTCAAGATCATTTACCCGCTGACGCACGCGGACCTGTTCAAGGCCTACGGCAAGACCGTCGGCGGCGGGGTGCTGCTGTACGGGCCGCCCGGCTGCGGCAAGACGCACCTGGCCCGCGCCACCGCCGGCGAGGTGAAGGCCGGGTTCCTGTCGGTCGGGTTGCACGACGTGCTGGACATGTGGGTCGGCAGCAGCGAGAAGCAGTTGCACTCGCTGTTCCAGCAGGCGCGGCGGAACAACCCGTGCGTGCTGTTCTTCGACGAGGTGGACGCGCTGGCCGCCAGCCGGGCCGACTTCCGCCAGTCCACGTCCCGCCGCATCATCAACCAGTTCCTGAACGAGCTGGACGGCGTGAACACGTCGAACGAGGGCGTGCTGGTGCTGGCCGCGACGAACGCGCCGTGGCACATGGACTCGGCGTTCCGCCGGCCGGGGCGGTTCGACCGCATCCTGTTCGTGCCGCCGCCGGACCAGACGGCCCGCGCCAGCATCCTGCGGCTGCACCTGGCCGGCAAGCCGCAGAAGGACGTGGACTTCGACGCCGTGGCGAAGGCGACGAACGAGTTCTCCGGGGCCGACCTGAAGGCCGTGGTGGACCGGGCGATTGAAGGCAAGTTGAAGGACGCGATGAAGACCGGCATCCCGTCGCCGCTGGGCACGAAGGACTTGGTGGCCGCCGCCGGCACGCAGAAGCCGAGTACCCGCGAGTGGTTCGCCGACGCCCGCAACTACGCCATGTACGCCAACGACGGCGGCCTGTACGACGACCTCGCCAAGTACCTGAAGGTGCGGTAGCATCTGACGAACCGCGACCCCGATCACGAGGAGTTCCCATGTCCGCCGTCCTCGCCCCGCCGATGCCCGCGTCCGTGGGATCGCTGCCGCCGACGCCACCGCTGGTGACGGCGGAGGAGTTCCTCCGCCGACACGGGGACGACTCCGGCATCGAACTGATCGATGGGCACCTCGTGAGGCTCCCCATGCCAGGATTCCAGCACGCCGAAGTGTGCGGCAACGCCTACGCCCTCCTCCGCGAGTTCGTGAAGCCGAACCGCCTCGGTCGGGTGTTCAGCAACGACCCGTTCATCCGAACCAAGACCGACCCGGACAGCTACCGCGGCGCGGACGTGGTGTTCATCAGCTACGTCACGTTGCCGGCGACGACGCCAACACCGAAAGGCGCGATCACCCCGCCGCTGGAACTGGTGGTGGAGGTGCGGTCGCCGACCGACTCCCTCAACGAGATGATGGCGAAGGCTCTGGAATATACCGACGCCGGGGTGACGGTGGTTCTCCTCCTCGATCCGGAGGAGCGGTTCGCGGCGGTGTTCCGGGCGAACCAGTTGCCGCAGCGTTTGGAGCCGGCCGACACGCTGACACTCCCCGACGTGCTGCCGGGGTTCGCCGTATTGGTGGCCCAGTTCTTCGAGTGACCGGCGAGCGCGGCTCCTGAAGTCGCCGCGAAGACAGGTGGTTGGTGTCGTCGCGGCGACTCCAGGAGCCGCGCCGGGCACTCACGCCGGGTATTCCCAGCCCTTGCGCACGTCGCGGCTCAGGAAGGCGTCGGCGTCCTTGTTGCCCGTCGTGCCGGTCTTGGTGTCCCAGGCCAGTTCCACGCCGCCGGCGCGGTACGACACGTTGCCCAGCAGGACGGCCTCGGTCAGAGGGCCGGCGTAGCCGAACTCGCACAGCGGCTTGCCGGTGCCCCGGATCGCCTCCAGCCACTCCTTGTGGTGCCCGATCGACTTGGCGACGGTCGGCACCGGCGGCTTGAAGTCCTTGGCGAACTCGTCCGGGAACAGCTTGTACTTGCCGTAGTCGGCCACCAGCTTCTTGCCGCCCTCGCCCTCGAAGCAGACCCCGTCGTTGAAGCCCGCATACTTCACCTTGCCGTCCAGGTCCGGGCCGGTCACGCCGTGGTACCACGTCAGCAGCAGGTTCCCGCCCGGCGTCTTGTAGGTGTAATCCACCCGCGCCGTGTTCGGGACGGTGTTGTCGGCGTTCGGGATGCTCTCCCCCGTCGCCTTCACTTTCACCGGCGCGCCCAGGCCGAGCGCCCAGTGCGGCAGGTCGGTGAAGTGGCAGCCCATGTCGGCGTGGACGCCGCCGCCGAACGGGAACCACCACCGCCAGTGGAAGTGCGGCCAGTCCTTGTGCGTGGCGTAGAAGAACTCGTCCGGGCACGCCCCCAGCCACTGCTGGAGGTCGAACTTCACCTTCACCACCGGCTTGATCGGCCGGCCGCCGTCGGGCCGCCGCGAACACCAGACGTGAACCCGCTTGATCGCCCCCAGCGCCCCGCTGCGGACGATCTCGACGACCCGCCGGTAGTTGTCCCCGGCGTGGATCTGGGTGCCCATCTGCGTTTGCAGTTTCGGCTTCGCCTTCGCGGCTGCTTGCACCAGCCGCACCTCGCTCACCGAGTGACACAGCGGCTTCTCGCAGTAGACGTGCTTGTTCTGGCTGAGGGCCAGCAGCGTCGGGTGGGCGTGGGTGTGGTCCGGGGTGCAGACGGCGACCGCGTCGAACAGCTTGGACTCGTCGAACAGCTTGCGGTAGTCGGTGAAGAACTTGGCGTCGGGGAACCGCTTGCGGGCGTCCTCGGCGCGGGCGGGGTCCACGTCGCACAAGGCGACCACGTCTTCGCCGGCGAGGTTGTCGAGGCTGAACTTGCCCTGCCCGGCCACGCCGATGACGGCGACGCGAACCTTGTCCTTTTGCTCGTCGGCGGCGAACGAGCGGAGGAGCGGGCCGGACACGGCGACGGCCGACGCGGCCAGGAACGAACGGCGGGTGCGCATGGGTGACGAGGGGTTGGGGTGTGGAAAGGTCATGAGCGCCGAGCGGGTCGCGTTTGTTCGCCGCGAGTTCACGAGCGGCCCAGGTCCGCCGCTCGTGAACTCGCGGCGAAGACGACTTGGGGGTCACTTCCCCTTCTGTCGGTAGACCTCGCTCGCCTTCAGCAGGACCGCGTTCTCTTCGTCGGTCAGGCTGTCGCGGCCGGAGCGGGCCATCTTTTCCAGGACCGCGTCCAGCTTCGCCTCCAGATACTCGTCCGGCCGGCCGGAGCGGGGCCGGGGCGGGGTCGGCGTGCTGCCGGCGAACAGGTCGTCGTCCGCCGGCGGGTCGGCCGGGCGGAGGGTGAGCTTCGGCCGCGCCCGCTCGCTCCGGCGGGAGTCGTCGCCTCGGCTCCGGGCGAACCGACTGTCGGCCAGTTTGAAGTAGGCCGCGCCGAAGGCGGCCCCGATCAGCGGCGCGGCGATCTCCAGCGTCGGCCCGCCGGCGGACGCGAGGAGGAGGACGTACAGGGCGAGCAGGCCGGCCACCAGCAGGCCGACCGGCACCGGCAGGACGAACATCAGCAGGACTTGGCGGGCCGGGTAGTGGAAGGCGTACAGCGTCAGCACCGCGAACAGCGGCCCCCGCGCGCCGGCCGTCCAACCGTCCGCCTTCATCCCGGCCGCGCCGAGGGCCAGCTGGCCGGCCGACACGGTGGTCCCGGCCAGCAGGTAGAACCACAGGAACCGGCGCGGGCCGTAGACCTCTTCCAGGTCGGTGCCGAACCAGTACAGGCCGAGCATCGTCAGGACGATGCCGAAGATCGAGTACGGGGTGACGAAGAAGGCGGTGACGAGCCGCCACACCTCGCCGTTCATGACCTTCCCGAAGTCGAACGCGCCGTGCCGCAGCAGCGGGTCGAGTTCCACCTTGCCGGACGAGGAGAACAGTTGGACGACGAACACGCCGACGGTGACGGCGATGAGCGCGGGGACGGCCCGCAGGCCGGCGTCGCCCCAGCCGCCGCTGCCATCCCGGTAGTAGTCGCGGTCGTAGATGCCCATGCCTGCCCCGCCGGATGAGGGTACGCCGGTAGTGTACCACCGCCGGCCGGATCGGGGAATGCGGGGGGCGGGAACGGACGATCAACGCGCGGGTGAGGTCTCTTCCGGGGTGGGCGGGAGCAGTTCGAACCGGCGGAGGAAGACGGTGCGGCTGTCCGCGTGGACGCCGTATTCGACGTACACCGGTCGCGCGAAGCCGCACCGCATGACGATTCCGGCGTCCGCCAGGTGTTCCCGCGACTCGCCGAACTCGGACGGCGTCCGCGCCAGTTCCTCGACGATCCACCGGCTGGCCACCGCGAACGCCTTCAACCGTCGCTCGGCCCGCGCACGATCGGCGACGGCGCGGAAGGCCGCAGCGGCCGCGTCCGAATTGGAAAGTCGGTATCGGTCGTCGGCGGTCATCGGATGCCGGCCTCCCGTTCGCACTCGGCGACGAGGTCGGAAATCGGGGTGCCGCGCGGGCCGTGGAGCATGTCGCGCAGCTCGTCCGCCGTCACCGGCTCGTAGGGGACGAGTTGGGCGAGCAGGTCGCGAACCTGGGCGCGATCCTTCTGCCGCGCCTGGTGCAGTTCGGCGACTTCGGATTCCAACTCGGCGATCCGCATCAGCAGGGAATCCGGCGTGGGGGCATCGGCCGTCATAACGAGTCCTCCGATTCCAGAGTGGCTAGTATATTCTACCACCGTCAACTCACCCGTTCAATTCGACGGCCTCTTCCCAGTGTTCGTACAGCAGCGGCAGTTTGGTCTTCCCCGCGTCGATCTCGGCCATCGTCGCCTTCAGCTTGGCCGGCTCGCGGTACACGTCGGCGGTGGTCAGCGCGGCCTCCAGGTCGGCCAGGCGGGTTTCCAGCGCGGCGATGTCGGCCTCCACCTCGGTCGCCTTCTTGAACGGGTACTTCCGCTTCCGCTTTTGCTTCGCGCTCGCGGAGGAACTCGCACTCGGCAGTGCCTCGCGGTGGACCGCCGCGCCGCGGCCGCCGCGCTCCGCCGCCTCGGCTTCGGCGCGGCTGGCCCGCAGCGATTCGTACAGGTCGTAGTTGCCGTACACCACCTCGGTGCGGCCGGACGGCTCGAACACGATGAGCAGGTCCACCACGCGGTTCAGGAAGTAGCGGTCGTGGCTGACGACGATGCAGGTGCCCTCGTAGCTCTTCAGCGCCTCCTCCAGCGCGTCGCACGCCCAGATGTCCAGGTGGCTGGTCGGCTCGTCGAGGATCAGCACGTTGGTGCCCGCCACGGTCAGCTTGGCCAGCGCCGCCCGGCTCCGCTCGCCGCCGCTGAGCTGCTTCACCGGCTGGTCCACGGTGTCCCCGTGCAGGCCGAAGCTGCCCAGCAGGTCGCGCATCCGCTGCTCGGTCCACGCCGGGTCCGGCTCCGGCCAGACGGCGCGGATCAGCGGCTCGTCCTCGGCCAGCAGTTTCAGGTGCTGGTCCAGGTAGCCGGGGAACACCAGGTGCCCGCGCTGCACCTTGCCGGCGGTCGGCTCCAGTTCGCCCAGCAGAATCTTCAGCAGCGTCGTCTTGCCGGTGCCGTTCGGCCCCATGATGCCGAACCGCTGGCCCCGCTTCACGTCGAAGCCCAACCCGGAGAAGAGCGGCTTGTCGCCGAACGCCATCGCCAAGTCCTCGACGTGGAACACCACGTCGCCGGCGCGGGTCACGTCGTTGAACTGGATGCGCGGCCCGGACACCTTCGTCGGCCGGTCCACCCGCTCCAGCTTGTCCAGCATCTTCACCCGCGACTGCGCCTGCTTCGCCATCTGACCGTAGTGCGCGCGGCGGATGTACTCCTCCTGCTTCTCGATCATCTCCCGCTGCGCCTCCCACTCCTTCATCATCCGCTCGTACCGCTCGTCCCGCAGCCGCACGTACTGGCGGAAGTTGCCGGGGTAGCTGGTGATCTTGCGGGCGTGCAACTCGAAGATCTTGTTCGCCACTTTGTCCAGGAAGTAGCGGTCGTGCGACACGACGATCATGCCCTGCGGCTGGCGGGCGAGGTAGCCTTCCAGCCAGCGCGTGGTGTCGATGTCGAGGTGGTTGGACGGTTCGTCGAGCAGCATGACGTCGGGGCTGGAGAGCAGCAGTTTCGCCAGCAGCAGCCGGCGCTGCTGCCCGCCCGAGAAACTCCGCACTTCGCGCTTGTAGTCGGCCGACTTGAAGCCGAGACCGCCGAGAACCTGTTCGACCTTGTGGTCGAGGGCGTAGGCGTCGTTGTGCTGGAGATGCTCGTTGAGCCGTTCGAACTTGGCGTTGAGGGCCTTCTGCTCGAAGGGATCGGTGACGACCGACATCGCCTCGGCCACCCGCACCAGTTCGTCCTGGGCGTGCAACAGGTGTTCGAAGGCTTTTTCGGCTTCGGCGAAGAGCGTCTGGCCCGGGCCGAAGTCGGCGACCTGGTCGAGTATCACCGCCTCGGCGTCGGCATGGAGCTTCACTTCGCCGGAATCGGGCGTGTCCTGCCCGGCGAGGATGCGCATCATGGTAGTCTTGCCGGTGCCGTTGGGCCCGACCAGGCCGATGCGATCGCCGTGGAAGACGTCGAAGGTGATGTCGTCGAAGAGGACGCCCCGGTCGAAGGCCCGGCTCAAGTTGTTCACGCTCATCAGCAGCATTCGCGCATCCCGTGTCCCGGCAGCCTGGAAAAACGCTGCGGAGGGCTATTCTATGGGCGGGAAGCGGACTTCACAGGCGCTGAGTCCGTCCATCGGCTCCTCGCGATTTCGCAAGGCGACTAGCCGATCAGGGGATCGTCGATCAGTTTCAGGATTTCGTCGGCCTGATAGATTCGCTTGCGGGGATTGCCGGTCACTTCCCTCAGGAGGCCTATTTCGACCAGCTTTTCGATGTTCCGCATCGCCGACTTGCGGGTGACGCCGGCAACCCCGACGAGCCGGGAAGCGGTTATGAGCGGCATCGCGAAAAGTTCGTCCACGAGCCGGAGGGCGGCCGGCCCGCGCACCGCACTCGCCGCGCGCACCCGATAGTCCTGCCACAGGGCCAGCAGCCGCCGCGCACGCAGGGTGGCGTCGCGCGCCTGTTCGCAGACACCGATGGCAATGTATTCGATGAATT
>JAYUFU010000340.1:0-13305 GCA_043738505.1 Fimbriiglobus sp.
TACAGGGTGAAGGCGAACGAACTCGTCTGGCTGCCCGTCTTGAACGTCAAGTCGCGTTGCCCGTCGGTGCTGCCGACGATGTCCCGTTCCAGCAGGCGGATGGCCAGCGTCTTCGCCTTCTGCACCGCCGCCCACTCGTTCGTCGCCGACTCGCGCGACACCTCGAAGTACGTCAGCTTGTCGCCGGACGGCAGGTCGCGGGGCGGGTACGGCGCGTGGGTGAACCGCAACCCCTCCTGACCCTTCGTGAAGATGGTGTCCACGCGGTCGGAACTGCCGATCTTCAGGCCCAGCCGCTCCGGGCGGGTGAGCATCTTCACGCAGTCCTCCTTCGACACGTCCGCCTTCACGCCGAGGAACATCTGCCAGCCCGACTCCAGCCACGCCGGTTCCAGCGTCACGCGCATCTGCGACCCGCTGCCGATGAACGGCCGCTCCTCGTAGGCCGGTTCGATGTCCAGTTCGTTCAGCAGTTGGTCGATGGCCCGCTTCGCCGCCCAGTAGCAGGTGCCGAGGTCGTCGTGGTCGTAGCGGGGCAGCTCCGGCGGGCGGACGGCGGCCCCGAACACGCTCAGTTGGCCGACTAGCCGCACCAGTTCGAGATAGCCGTCCGACGGATGGACCCCCTGGGCGAAGGCGAGGTGGCCGAGGACGGAATACCCCTCGTTCATGCGCGCGAGGGCGTGCATTCGGCGGGCGTCGCCGGGGGTGTGCGAGTCGAACGAGATGCCGCGCGACCGCACCTGATTCGCCACGACCTCGATCTTCTTGTTCAGTCGGGCGAACACGTCTTGCAGGATTTTGTGCTGGAGGACCGGCCAGCAGTCGCAGGCCAGCAGCGGCGGAATGAAGCCGGCGACGATCTGCGGCGTGGCCTCCGGCCGGTCGGACTTTTCCAGCCGGACGAGCGGCAGCACCTCGTACCCGGCGCGGTCGTCGTCGCCGAACAGCACCTTCACGAGGGGCGAGCGGAAGGCGACCGTCTGCGGGTTCGCGCCGGTGTTCTGGTCGTCCGTCGGCCGGGCGTGGGTGCGGAAGCGGGCCGTCGGGGAAGTGCCGTTCGCCGCCGCGACGCTCGGCTGCCCGGAGCGGATGACGGGAATGCCGAGGGACACGTCGAGAACGGTTTTCCCGTGGAATGCCGGCTTCAGGTCGATGTCCGGAAGGGGGGCGTCGGCCGGCATAGACAGGATGGTGCCGTCGCGGAAGCGGGCGTCCAGCTCTCGCACCACCAGCCGGAAGCCGCCGAGCGCGGCTTCATCAATGACGCACCGCCGGTAGCCCCAGGCGTGCCACTGGGCGAAGCGGGTGTTCTGGTCGGCCACCCGTAGTCCGTACCGCTCCGCCGCCTGGAAGTGGTGCGGGCGGAGGAACATCCCTTCGTGCCAGTGGATCGGTTGCGGCGTCATGGGGTGGGCGTGCGGTCGGGGGCGGGCGGGACAAGGAAAGTGGTACGGACCCGCTCCGTCGTTGGCGACCGCGCGGGCAAGCGGTAAGATGCCCCACCGCTGACCCTCCGGAGGTTCGGATGCGCCCCGACTTGGCCGACCGCACATTCGAAATCCTCTTGCACGGCCTGTCCCTCCGGGATCGGGTGGGGACCGGCGCGCGGCCGAACCTGGCCACCGAACAGGCGAAACTGAAGGCGCTCTTGGGCGCGAACACCGCGCCGCCGTGGGGCGCGTCCGCCGGCGACCCGCATGGCGATCACGGCCACGCCAACCCGGAGTTCCTCGGCATCCGCTACGCGCTCGCGTGCTGGCTGGACGAAACCCTGATCGGTGCCGGCTGGAAGGAGTGGGACGAGAACAAGGTGGAAGCGGCGCTGTACCGCACGAACATCCGCTACGGCAACTTCTGGACGCAGGCCCGGCTGGCGGAGGCCATCCCGGACAGCGCCGACGCGCACGAGGCGTTCCTCTGGTGCGTGCTGCTCGGCTTCCGGGGGGAAATGGAACACACGCCGGACCAGCTCCGCGAGTGGGTGTCGGCCGCCCGGTCGCGGGCGGTGCGGGCCGGCGGCCGGGAACCGCCCGCGATCCCGGAAGCCGTCGCCCCGAAAGACCCGGCTCCGTTGCGTGGTGAAGAGGCGTACCGTGGGGCCGTCCGCCGGCTGGTGCTGGTGGCGCTGGCGGCCGTGCCGGTGCTGGCCTTCCTGCTCGTGCTCCTGTTCCGCAAAGCGGTCTGACCGCGAGGGCTTCCGATGTCGATGCTCGACTGGGCGGGCGGGCTGGCCCGCTGGTCCGCCGGGGCGGTGGTGCCGATGTTCGCCCGCCCGGTGCCACCGGTGGGGCTGGCGTGGTTCGCGCACGCCGTCCTCGTCGCCGTCGTCCTCGTCCTCGCTTTTTTGGTCCAGCGGTGGACCGGGTGGGTAGAAGTGAAGCGGTCGCCCGACTGGTTCAAACCGTACTGGCTGATGACGGTCGCCGCGCTCGTCTACCTGCTGCTGTGGGCGGCCGGCTACCTCCGCGACACGCTCGCGCCCGTCCGCCCGGAGGCGCGCTACCCGGACCTCGACGAGGCGTGGGAAGGCGTCCAAACGGCCTTGCGGGCGCAGGGGATATCGCTGCAAACGACGCCGCTGTTCCTCGTCCTCGGCGAGATGCCGGGCGGGGTGGACCCGTTCTTCCGCGCCATGCCGCACGGCATGACCGTGGCCGGCGGCAACCCGTCGGACTGGTCGCTGCAAGTCTACGGCAACCGCGACGCGGTGTTCCTGACCGTGCCCGGCGCGTCGCTCCTCGGTGCCCACTCGCTCTGCTCGGTCATCGACCTGTCGCTCGGGTCGCCGATGGACAGCATGAATGTGATGGCGTCCATCGGCCTCGGCCGGTCGATCCGCGCCGGGTTCGGCAGCCTGTCGATGTCCCTCGGCGGCGGCGGGGACCAGGGCAGCATTGGCCGGCCATTCGCCGGGAGCATCGGGGCCAGCATCGGTGGGGCAGGCGGCGGTACGGCTGACGAAATCCAGCGGCTGATTCGCACCGCGCGGGAACAGGGGCGGGCGCTGACGGCGGCCGAGAAGGATCGGATCAAGGAGTTGACGGACGCCGGGGGACGGAAGTCATCGGGCGGAGGGACAGGGCGTTCGTCGGGCGGCGCGGCGAGTGTCCTGCAAAACCCGGCGCTGGTGGCGGAGGCGGAGGGTCGCATCGCCCACCTCTGCGCGCTGATCGCGGCCGGTCGGCACCCGGCGCACCCGGTGTGCGGCGCGATCTTGGCCGTCCCCGCGAACACCCTCGACACCGACCCGACCGCGCAGCAGTGGGGCGAGGTGGCCCGGCACGACTTCGAGCGGCTCGAACTCCACCTCCGCGTCTGCTTCCCGATCTATGCCGTCGTCACCGGCCTGGAGGCGGTGGCGGGTGGGGCGACGTTCTTCGAGAAGTTCGCGGTCGGTCAATCGGCCCGGCGGCTGGGCAAGGGGTTCCCGATGAGTCCCGCCGTTCCGCCGGACCAAGTGCTGACCGGCATCGACCGCACGGCGAAGTGGGTGCTGGGGGAGCTGCTGCCGTCATCGGCTTTGAAGCTGACGCGGGTGACGGGCAACCTGTCCGCCGACACCGCCGAGAACGCCGGCCTCTGTCGGTTCCAGGACGCGGCGCGGAAGCGGGGGCAAAATCTGTCGCGCCTGCTCGCCCGCGCGGTCACGCTGCCGGAGCGGGTGCCGGGGTTCGCCGGGTGTTACGTCACGGTTCCGCTTGCGTCCAACCCCGGCGAAGCGGCGTTCGCCCGCGACCTGTTCGCCAAACTGCTGACCGCCACCAACTGCGCCGCATGGACACCGGAGGCGTTCCGCCGAGACGCCGCGTTCCGGCGGTCGGCGGCGGTGACGAACCTGCTCGCCGTCGCCGTAATGCTTCTGGTCGTGGGCTTGGCGGGCTACGTCGGCTACCGCCAGTTCGGTGGGTGACAGCGGGCTGTCACTTCGGCGGCACCTTCTTCAGCGTCAGCAGCGGTTTGGCCGTCAGGCCCGGTTCCACGGCCACGTCCGCTGCGGCCGCAAGCCCCGTCGAGAAGTCCGTCCGCGCGGTCGTCGCCTTGTACGCGCCGGGCGGCAGCTTGTCGAACGTGAACCGCCCCTTGTCGTCGGTCTTCGCGGTGCCCTTCGGCTTGCCGTCGGCTTCCAGAATGACCGTCATGCCGGGCTGCGGTCGCTCGGCGAAGCAGACGACGCCCGCGATCTTCCCCGGCTTCGGACCCGGCGGGACGGCGTCCACCAACTCGATCCGTTTCGGCTCCGAAAGGCCGGCGTTCCCGGCGTCGTCGGTCGCCGACACCCACAGGGTGAGTTCGCCGCGCTTGTCGGCCGGCAGCGGCAGGGCCGCCGTCCAGACGCTCGCCAGCGGGTCGGGCTTGTCCTTCGGGTTCGTGGGGACGCGGACGCCGACGACCTTCACCGCGTCCGGGGTCGGCTTGCCGTCCTCGCCCGGCTGACCGAGCAGGAACAGCGTCTTCGCCACGCCGGTGTCGAGGTCGCGGACGGTCGCCGACACGCGGAGCGGCTTGCCCTTTTCCAGTTGCTTGTCTTCGACCAAGTTGGTGAAGCGGATGGCGGTCACGTCCGGCGGCGTGTCGTCCACGACGAGCTCCAGCGGGGTGGTGGCGGCGAACGAAATCGCGTTCGGCTTCAGCACCGGGATGACTTCGATCTTGCCTCGCGCGTCGGTCAGGTTCAGCGGATAAACCCAGTCGCGCGACTTCGTGGCGAACGCCAGTCCCTGGCCTTTCGCCTCGCCGGGTTCGACCCACATCCGCTCCGCGCGGGGGCCGCCGAGCTTGATGACTTCGGTCTCGCTGTCCGCCGCGCCGCGCCGGCGGACGTGGAGTTCCAACTGGTCGCCGGCCTTGGCGTTGTCCACCTCGACCCGCACCGGGAACGCCGCCACCGGTTTCGTCACCACGACCTCGCCGGACGCCGGGAAAACGCGGGCGGCGGAATCGTTCAGCTTCGTGAACTGCTTGTCGCCAGTGACTGTCGGTGCGACCTTGTACACGAACGCCCGCTCCACGCCGTCCACGGCGACGTGCGCGAGCAGCGTGGACCCGTAGCCGCCGAGCAGGGCCGAGAGCGTCGGCGCGGGGGTCTCGGCCGACAGGGTGAGGGAGGACAACGAGTCGCGGGTGAACAGCTTCGGATCGTTCCCGGAGCGGGGGAAGGACAGTCGGAGTTTGGCGGGCATTTCCACGGGCAGCGGCTTCATGTCCTTGTCGGTGGATTTGGGCGGGCCGAAGCCGAACGTCACGCGGGCCAGATCGCGGGTCACGGTCGCTTTCCTCTCGCCTTCGACGACGTAGCTCGACGGCTCGGCGAGCGTCACGGCGGCTTTCAGCTCGCTCTTGATCGCGGCCTTGAGCGGCTTCCGGTCCTTGTCCAACAGCCGGAACGCGAGTGGGAACGTGCCGTCCTTCGCGGCCAGCTCCTTGCCAGCCGGGATCGGCTCCGGGGCGGGCACCCCGGGCGGGGGGGCGACCGGGGCCGGCGCGGGAGCGGCGGGGCCGAACTTCACCCGCTTCCACTTGCCGGTTTCGACATCGGTCACGGCCGCCGACGCCACCGCGCCGCCGTTGATTTCCACCACGAAGCTGGCGTCCTCCGCGGTGTCGTTCTTCACGTACAGGTGGTACACCGTGACGCCGTTGGCGCGCGGCCGGAGGCGGTCGCTGCCGCCGGCCTTGAGTAGCTGCTCCTCCGTCAAGTTGCCGTCCAGTGCTTGCGTGGAGAAGGCGAAGACGGTGGCGGGCTTACCGTCCTGCGCGACGGAACCGCCGGCCCAGAAGCCGACCGCCGCGCACACCAACCAGCGGAAACGGGACACGGCACGCCCTCCTTGGGATGGAACGATGAATCGTCAGCGACAGCTCTCGGCCACCTCGCGCCACCGCTTCGCGGGCGAAAACCCGGCCTCGAACGTGACGCCCTCAACGGCGGTCGCGGCGGCCTCGTATCGCTCGGCTAGCCACGCGGCGTACTTCTGCTGAGCCGCCAAGTGGCTGTCGCGCTCGGCGTCGGGTGGCGCAGGGGCGATCGTCTTTAGCCCCGCGACCGAACGGGCCATCGCCGTGAACGCCGCGCGGCCGGTCAAGGTCGCCCGCGTCGCGTCGAAGGCCGTGGCCAGATCCACCGTCACGCGGTCGTTCGGACCGTGCCGGGCGAGGGCGATTCGCAGGTCGCGGATCGACTCGCCGGGCACGGCGGCTGACGGGGTGGGGCCACTCGCCGGCGCGGGTTTGAAGTCCGTCGGCCAGCCGGCCAGTACCCGCGCGGTGTCGGCGTCGGATCGCTTGAACAAATCCGCCCGCAGCGCCTGCCGCTTGGTTGCCGACCAGCCGGGCCACCGGAGCAGCCGTTCCAACTCGCGGACGGTCGGCGCGACTGATTCGCGGGTGCGTGCCGTCGTGAGGGCCGTAACGCGGTCCTTCAACGCATCCGCCACTCGGCCGAGGTCGTCGGCAACGACGGCCGTGCCGGTCGCCGGCGGGCGCAACCGCGTTTCCAGTTCTCCGTAAGCATCGGCCAGTTCCCGCACGCTCCTCTCCCATTCCCCCGGTCGCGGACTGGGGTCGGGTGGACCGTCGGTCGCCAGATCGTCACGAACGGCGCGCGCGGCCTCGAACACCCCGCGCGCGCGGTGCAACCGCTCGGCGTTGGCGACAGCCGCCGTGTACAATCGAGCCGCGTCTTCCATCTTGAGCGGGGCGGTTCGGATGTCCGGCGCGGCGGCGTCCGGGTCGCACAGGGCGACGAGGGCGTTGCGGCGGATGCCGTCGGCCGCGCGGATATCCGCGCCGAGCCACGGAAGGGAACGCGAGTCGAAGACGGCCGCACGGTCGGCCTGTTCCGCCGCGTCCAGCACATGGAAGACGGTGCCTTCCGGTTTGAATCGCTGAACGAACCGACCCGGCGGCAGACCGGTGAGGACTTCCAGGGTGGCGAGTTCGGCGAACGGCTTCCGCTGCGGCGAGGCGGTGGCGAGACGCAACAGTTGGCGAAGTTGCTCCTGCGTCGGGTCTACGAGTTTCTTGGCCGCGTCGAAGACGGCGGCGGCGATGGCATCGGCGGGCGTGGTCGCGTCGGCGGCGATCTTGGCCAGCTCCTTGTCCACTTCCTCTTTCAGCATCGGCGTGGGAGTACGGATCGCGTCCAGGGCCTTGCGGAGCAGAGGCTCGGCGGCGCGGCCGTGGTCGGCGAAACTGGCCCCCTTCGCCAGCCGGGCGACCGACACGACCGGCGAATTGACCGGCCCGCGCGCGGCGACCTCGGCCTTGAACGCGGCCGGTTTCGGCTCCAGCGTTTGCCCGACGGCCGCGTCCCCGATTCCCGCCAGCCACCGCTCTTCGGCGCGGAGGGCGTTCGCCGCGAACGGCCGCATCCGGCCCGGCACGCGGAGGTCGAAGCCGGCGGCGCGGGCCTCGTCGGCAGCCGTCCACGCTTCCGTCAGCAGGGGCGGATACACTCGCGGCGCGGCCGGTTCGGGCAACGCCGCGCCGCCGCCGCCCTTCGGCAGCTTCGTCAGAGTGAAATCCTTGCCCGCCGAGGGGCGATGCACGCGCGGCACCTGCGCTTCGCCCAGCAGTTTGGACCCGTCGGCTGTGGCGGCGATGACGTGGGCGGTGAACTCCTCGACCCGCACCAGGTCGTCCTTGCCGCCAGCCGGCGTCCACCCGTCGGCGGCCCCGCCCACGGCGTGCGAGCAGGCGAGACCGAACAGGGATCGCTGAAGCGGGTACAGGACGGCCGCGCCGCCCTTCGAGGTGTTGGAAGTCAAGACGGTGAACGGCAGGTTCTCGGCGGTGGCGAGGGCGGCCAACTCCGCGTCCAGCTTTTCGTTCACGTCTCCGGTCGGGAACAGGCGGAGCGGCACGCGGGCGGGGCGAACGTCGAGGATCAGCAATGTCGGCATGGCCGCCGCGCGGAGCGGGGTGAGGATGTCGTCGAGTTTCAGCCAGCCGGATTCGGCCTCTACTCGTGCGTCGCTCGGCAGCAGAAACGCCGTGTCGCCGGCGACGGTGCCGAGTGCGGAGAGGTAGATGACGAGCGGCCGTTCGCCCTTGTTCGCCTCCGTCACGGCGTCGCGGAGGGTCGTCAGGATGCCGGCCTTGCCCTGACGCTCGAACGCCAGGAACGGCTTGGCGAACCGGTCGGCGAAGCCGCGCGCGTCCTGCTCGGCGTAGGGGTTCGACGGCCACTCCGGGGCGTCGTATTGCGTGACGGCGATGGCTACCACCACCGGTTCCGGTTCGCCGCCGAGCTGGAAGATGACCGCCGCCAGCGCGCCGGCCAGGGCGAGTAGCAGGAACGCCGGCAGGAGCCAGCGGCGGCGGGGACCGGGGGTCGGGCGGTGTGGCGTCGTCATTTCGGCCCACCGAAGCGGAGGTTGACGGTGGCGTCCTGCGCCTTGTCCGTGGATTTCATCGCCGGCAGCTCGACCGTCGCCGAGTCGGCGGCCTTGCGGAGGTCGGCGACCGCGTACAGCTGGAACCCGATCTCCCGGTTCTCCTGATCCGGCGAGAGCGGCCCGAAGGTCGCGGTGTAGCGGTGCTGCGGGTCGTAGTAGCGGTGCAGTTGCGGCGGCGCGGTGCCGGACCACGCCGCGAGGAGGTACGGGAATTGTCCGGCCTGTTTGTAATCCACTTCGAGAATCAGCAAGGGGCCGTCGTTGGTCGGCACCTTCCGCGCGGTCAGGCCCGGCACGGGTTCGGTCGGCACTTCGAGAACGTCGCTCGCGCGGAACTTGCCGGCGGATCGTGGCGTCACCGCCTCGACGGTACGCGGGTCGATCCAGAAGCCGGTGACGGTCGGCATCGTCACGGCGACGGTTTGGTCCGCGCCGGAATCCCAGTTCGGAAGCCGGACGCTCCACGCCGGCGCGACGAGGGTGGGATCGTTCTGCACCCGCATCTTCCGCAGGGTGCCGGGGTTGGTCAGGTCGGTGACATCCAGCCACGGGAACAGCGGGCGGTTCAGCCGCTGCGCCTTCTGACCGGCTGCCGGGGCACGTTCGAGCGAGACGGTGAGCGCGGCGGTCGGTCCGTCCCAGGCCACGCGCGGCACCGACAGCCGGAGCGGGTTGTCGGCGGTGCCGGCCTTCTTGTAAACGGGCGCGGTCAGGTCGAAGGCGGTGGGCGGAACGGTCAACTCGAAGCCGACGGTTTTGGCCCGCACCGCTTTCAGCACCAGTTGGTCGCCGGGGGCGAGCGAGGCGAACCCTTCCCACGCCCCGCTCGTCAACTTGTACTCGCCCGACTTCAACGCGGGACTCGGTTCGGTGCCCCCGGTACCGGCGTTCTTCACAGTCGCCGTGAGCGGGCCGGAGTCGGCGGGGGCGGGGGCGTCGCCGACCCGCGCGTAGACCACGCGCGGGCGGAACTGGTCCCGCAGCTTGGCGGCGAACACGTCGCCGTTCTTCACCCCCGGCCACAGCTTCACCGGCAGTTTCCCGGCCTCGTACAGGTCCGGGTTCTTCAGCGCGGTGAATTGATCCACCGCCTTCTTCTCGTCGTCCACGTCCATCGCGAAGAAGACGAGGTGGACCCGCGCGTCTTGTGGGTCGTCGTTCACCGCCGCCCGAATCGTTTCCGCCGGCTTCTTGCTGAAGTTGTCTTCGCCGTCGGTCAGGACAACCACGGAGCGGGCACCGACGTAGTTCGTCGGCCAGAACGTCTTGCCCCGCTCCTTGTCCAGCACCTGCTGGATGCTCCAGGCGATGGGCGTCTCGGCGCGGGGGATGGCGTCCAGTTTCGTCGCCGTCAGGCCGAGCTTCTCCCAGCGGTCGTTCTCGTCGATCTCGACCGGCCCGGCGATGGCCTCCGCGACCGGCGTCTCCCCGTTCAGGTAGAAGCCGCCGACCGTGACACTGGTGCCGATGGGCAAGGCGTCGAGCAGCTTCCGCAGGCCGGTGACGGCGAGGGACGTGCGGCTCGTCTCGCGCGGTTGGCCCCGTTTGGCGGGGTCGGGGTGACCGTTGTCGTACCACTTCATACTTGCGGAGCGGTCGATGAGGATGACGACCGCCCCGCCGATGACCTTGTCGTCCGCCACGACGGCCAGCCGCGCGGCGTCCGTCGGCGGGACGTGGACGTACTCGATGGTCGCGTCGCCGGTGAACGCGACCGGCGTGGCCCACTTCGCCAGGTGCCCGCGGTACAGCACCGAACTGACGAGTTCCTGCTTGCCGCCCGCCGACTGCTTCGGGGTGAAGTACGACCGCGCGGCGGACTTCCCGCCACCCCGGTACGCCTCGCGCGTCGAGACCGTCTCCGGGTTCGCCGGGCGGTACTCGTCGGGCAACTCGACCCACAACGCCGGGTGTCCGGTCGGCAGCTTCGCAGGTGACACGTCGAATCCGAAGGTCCAGCGGGGGTAGTCCTTGATGACGGTGTAGGTCGCGGCGGCGGTCGGAAGCACGACGTTCGGCCGGCGGTTCGCGGCGGAGGTGCAGTCCTCGGTCAGCCGCGTCGTCTGCTCGGCGGTCGGCGCGGACAGGATGCCGAGAACGGCGGCGCGCGCCCGATCCGCTAGGACACCGGCCGTGCGGGTCGCGTGCCAACCGGTCGTGTTGACGGGCTGGTTCGCCGCGACGACGGGGGTGACGGTGCCCACGTCGGCCCAGCCGTCGGCGATGGCCCTTTCCACCTGCCAGAGCAAGTAGCGGTGTCGCCAGTAGCGGCGGTCGGCGACGACCGGATCGACGCTGGCCGCGACCGGCGCGGACGGATCGGCGAGCCGGGTCCGGCGCGCCGCGTCCGCCAGGGGCGGTTCGGCGAGGGTCAGCGGCTTGGCGTCCCCGACCTTCGCCATCTCGCCCTTCGCGGTGTCGGGGAAACTCCGGAACCGCTTCCCGATTTGGTCCGCGACGGCCCGCAGCGCGGCGACGTTGTTGCCGTCCGCCGGTGGGATGTCGGACGCGGCTCCGCCGAGCAGCGCCCGCGCTACGGTGGTGTGCCGGGCGGCGATCCCGTTGCCCGCGACCGGCGGCGGGGTGGTGCCCAGCGGCGCGCCGGGTTGATCCAGTCCGCGCGTGACGCGCTCGAACTTGTCGAACAGCTTGCTCCGCCGGTCGGCGGTCAGGAACGGGACGTTGGCCGCGGCGTCCAGCGCGTGCCAGCTCTCCGGCTGCGTCTCGGTCGCGCGCAGCAGGGTGTCGATTTCCAATTCGTAGGCGTTCGCAACGGCGTCGAACGCGGCGTTCGCGTCCACCGTGGCGGGTTTCATTTTGAGCAGGGCATCCGCCCGTTGCGTCGCGTCCAGCGGCGGCGCGACAAGGAGGGCGTCGAGTTCGTGCGCCTTCCAGAAAGCGGTTTCTGACTGGCCAAGCAGTTGAGAGTTGCCGTCTTCCGAGCGGCGGGTGGAACGGTGCGCGTCGGCGACCCAACGGGCGTAGAACGGCAGACGGATCAGCACCCGGCTCCGCGCGGCCAGGGCGTCGGCGATCACCCCGGCGTCGCGGAGGCATTCGGCGTACCGCTTCTCCGCCGTGGCGAAGTGGGTGCCGGCCTCGGCGTGGCCCTTCGGGTCGCCGGCGAACAGCAAGTCTTCGCCCAGCCGCCGTTCCCGATCCGCCGCTTCCAATGTCGCACGGGTCCAGCGGAAGGCGACTTCGGCGTGACCGTCCGCGAACCCCGACCAGGCGGCGCGCTCGGCCAGCCGGCTCAGGGCGACGGCACGCTTCATGATGGCCATATCCGGCGGGGTCAGCGGGTCGAGGTGCTTGGCGAGCATTCGCACCAGGTGCGTTTCGACCGGCCGCTGCCCCATCCCCGCTTCGATCGCGTCGAGCAGGCGAACGGCTTTCTCCAGGTTCGGCCGGGCATGCCCCACTGCGTCCAGCTTGGCGAACAGCAACTCCGCGGCGCGGCGGGCGTGTTCCGGGCGCGGGCTGTCGTCGGTCTGGCGCTTCCACTCGGCGCGAAGGGCGGTGTCGTCCGTCGCCTTCCAAAGGCGGTCGATGTCGAGCTGATCCGTCTTCGCCGAGGGTTGGGGAACCGCCAGCGACACCAGCGGCACATCCCGTTCCGCCGCGCGTGCCAGCCGCGCGCGGAGGTCGGCGACGGGGTTGGGCAGCGTGTCCGTCACCGTCCCGTCGCGGACGAGTTGCTCCCACCGGAGGAGCCAACCGAGATACTGCTTGTACCCCTCCGGGTCGAGCCGTTCGGGATGAACCAGCTCCTTGTCGGCGGCCGCCCACTCGCGTTCGAGCGCGGTTCGATCCTGCTTCGGTTCGGGCGGCGGGGGGATCGGCGAGACACCCGTGGGCGGCACCTTCGCCAGCGTCATCGCACGCGCGCGCGCCTCGCCTTCGGCGGCGGGGAGCAGGATTGGGGTCTGGCTCACGGCCCGCCGTTTCTTCGACCAGTTGTTCACGTCCCGTTTGACCGCCTCGAACGCGCCGTCGGCCTTCACCACGGCGTTGCCGCTCAGGCCCGCGCCCTGGATCGCCTGCGCGAAGTAGTGGCCGAACACGGACGTGCGCGCGGCGTCCCAGTGCCACGGCGTTTCGTCGGCATCCCCCGAGCAAATGACGGCCAAGTCCGCGACCGCGACCAGTTGCGAATCCAGTTCCTTCAGCGCGCGGGCGAAGTCGCTTGCCGCGCCGTTCGCCGCCCACGGCAGCGGCCCCGGCGTCAGGTCGAACACCAGCAACTTCGGCCCGCTTTTGCCTTTCAACTCGGCGAGGATGTCCGTCACCCGAAGTTTGTCGGCTTCGGTCAGCGCGGTGGCCGGTTCGGCCGGCGGCCACCAGAGGAACGGCCCGCCGGCGTCGGTCGCACCGGAGGCCGCGAAGTAGACCGCCAGCCCGCCGCCCCGCGCGGCGTTGAGGTGCTTCTTCCACCCGTCTCGGTCCTTCGAGTCGGAAATCGGCGGTGCGTTCAGTTTGGGTCGGTGCTTGCCGTCGTTGCAGAACTCGGCCAGCACTCGGCCAGTCGTGATGCCGCCGGCGTTGTCCGGGACCGCGAGCGAACTCGGGGCGTGTGGGGCCACGATCACGAGGTTCGGGTAGTCGGACCACGACAGCAGCAGCACGACGAGGACGGTGACGCCCGACAGCGCGCCGACGAGCAACCCCGCGATCAGCAACCGCCGCCACTTGCGGGACGGCGGTGCAACACCGGTCGGCGGACTCGTACCGTGTGGCACCAGCGCGCCGGGTTGGATGTTTTGCCAGCCGTAAGGACTCGGTCGCGGCATGGGAGAACTCCGCCGGGAATCGGGCAGTTGGAGGTATCGTACCGGGTGGGGATGCGCTTCGCATTGTCAGTAGCGACGCAAATCATTGTGGTGAACCGGCGGCGTGAGCCGCCTGG
>JAYUFU010000341.1:0-13296 GCA_043738505.1 Fimbriiglobus sp.
CTGGGTTCGCCAAAATCCTCCGGCGCGGCTGCTGATGTCCCTTGACGACCCCACCTCGGGCCGTCAATCTGGAACGGTTGCGCGGCCTCCACCCGTTACGCGACGGCGGGCGGTGGCCGATCCCGCATCGACCCTGATGATCGGGCAAGCCGGAACGCCCCACCCGCCGATGGAACTGCGGAGACCCGCCACGGACCCGGCGGACCCGTCCCCGGTCGCGCGGCAGGAGGCAGTCCCGGATGAATCGGCCCGCTCGTACTTCGTTCCTCCTCGCGGTCGTTCTGGCCGTCGGCCTCGGCACCGGGTACGCCCAGCGGCCGAAGTCGTCGCTCGCCTCGCAGCCCGGCCCGTGGGCCAACAAGTTCTTCATGCCCGGCGTCGAGCGCGACCCGACCCAGCCGGCCCCGCGCGTCCTCGTCCACGACTTCGGCACCGTCCCGTTCGGCACCGTCTGCGCGCAGAAGTTCAGCATCACCAACCCCTACGACGTGCCCATGCAGGTGCTGGACGTGCGGGTCGAGTGCGGCTGCCTGAAGTCGTACCCGCCGACCAAAGTCCTCCAGGCGAACGAGTCGGGCGAGTTCGTCGTCAGCATGGACGCCGGCAAGTTCAAGGGGGCGAACGCCAAGAAGATGTTCGTCGCGTTCGGCCCGAACTTCGTGTCCACCGCCGAGTTGGAGTTCCGCGCCGTCAGCCGCGAAGACGTGACGCTGACCCCCGGCCAGGTGGACTTCGGCATCGTCGCCCAGGCGTCGAAGGTGAAGCCGCAGACGGTGGTGCTGAAGTACGACGGGCGGATGAAGGACTGGAAGGTGACGGACGTGGTGCGGCCGGCCCCCGGCCTGGAAGTGGCGTGCAAGGAGCTGTCGCGGAGCGGGCCGTTCGCGGTGACGTATTCCGTCACGGTGACGCTGAAGGACGACGCCCCCGCCGGCGTGCTGGCCGATCCGGTGGTGCTGAAGACCAACGACCCGACGACGCCGTTCCTGACGGTGAACGTAGCCGCGACGGTCCAGCCGCCGCTCGAGATAATCCCGGCGAAAGTGACGTTCCGCGACGCCACCGTCGGCACCGAGAAGCAATACAAGGTGCTGGTGCGCGGCAAGACGCTGTTCACCCTGAAAGCCGACGTGGGCGACGTGGACGGGCTGCGGGTCGAGGGCATCCTGCCGGCCGCGACCAACCTGCATGTGGTCGCCGTCAAGTACACGCCGAAGGCCGCCGGCCCGTTCCGCCACGAGGTCCAGTTGCGGACCAGCCTCGGCGGCGCGCCGCTGGTGCTGGTCGTCGAGGGCGAGGCGAAGTGACGGACCCGCCCTGTCTTGTTCGCCCGACCCGGCCGGTCACGGCGCGTCCACGGCCTGCCGCATTTTCGCCACCTTGTCGAGCAGCACGCCGCGCCACGCCGGGCGGGATGCGGGTGTCGGGAGGCGATGTAGCCGAGGCCGAGGACGGCGGCCGCGCGGAGCCGGGCCACCTCGTACTCGTGGGCGTCTCGCCGCGCCTTCTCCTCGCTCGTCTGTTCGGGGCGTACCAGTTCCGCGCCTTGTTGCTGACGCTCGGCGGGTGCGCCGGCTCCAGGTCGAGCAGGTCGTGGCCGGCCAGTGCGTCCAAGGACTCCGCGTCCGGGTCGATCTTCTTGCCGATCTTGCTCCGCACCTTCTCGTTCCGCACCCACGCCCGGTTGATCGCCACCACGCCGACGATCCCCAACGCCAGCGCGGCGACGGCCGCCGGCGGCGGGGCATACGCGGCGGCCGCGAAGATGCCGGCGTACCACACCAGGAACACCGTCCACCGCCACGACGGCGCGTGCCGCCGGAACGTCTTGGCCGGGCGGGTGAGGAACGGCCGGCTCAGCCAGATGAGGCCCTTGTCGATGTGCCGCAGGACGACCGACGGGAAATGGCCGAGGGCGTGCAGTGTGGACTCGATGCCCGACCAAACCCGCTTGAGGAACAGCTTCACCGCCGTGATCCGGGCCGCGAAGAGCAGCAGCAGAAAGACCGACAGGGCGATGGCGAAGTAAAACGCGGCGGGCATGGAAACGACCTCGGCCGGGGGGAAAACGAGGGGGTCCAGCGAGGATGATACGACTGGAGCAAGGGCGTCACCCGCCTTCGGCTTGAACCAGCCACTCTCGCAACTGCGACACCTCCGCCAACTGCATCCGCTCCGCCTCCGCCAGCGCCCAGCGCAGGTGTGCGACCGCTTCGGCGCGGTCGCCGGTTTGGTTGCGCTGCTGCAAGGTAAAGGCGATGTTGGAGCGACAGATGAGCATCGACCTTACGTCGCCGATCTGCTCGTACACTGGCAGTTCCTCATCCCGCCAAATGCGCAACGCCTCGTCCAACTGGCCCCGCACCTGGAGAATGTCGGCAATCTGGCCTTTGACGACCGCGATGGATTGCACGTCGCCCAACTTCACGAACACGTCCACGACCTGCTCGAACGCGCGGAAGGCCTCGTCCAGTTGGCCCCGCGCCCGCAGGATGTCGGCGATCTGCACCATCGTGATCCCTATCAGCCGCACGTCGCCGAGCCGCTCGTACACCGGCAGTTGCTCCTCCCGGCGGATCCGCAGGGCCTCGTCCAACTGGCCCCGCGTCCGGAGGATGTCGGCGATCCGACCGAGGTGAACGGCGAGTCCCTTGTCCCCTTTCGCATCGCGTAGCGGCTCGACCGTTTCTCGGAGGAGTCGCATCGCCTCATCGGGATTTCCGAGCGTTTGCCAAACTTCCGCAAGCCGGCCCTGGGTGCAGACGTGATGGACCGTCGCCCCGCTCGCTTGCAGGACCGGCAGTGCGGCTTCGAGCAGCGCCTTGCGGGCGTGGGGGGAAAGCCGGATGTCGTGGACGAACTGCGCGTTTAAGGCGTAGCGGGTGATCAGATCGGCGATGGCGTTGTCCCGCGTTTGTTCCCAGCGGGCGAAGCACCAGGCGCGGCCGTAGGCGATGTTGCCGGCCTCGATGTCGAACAGCTTCAACCCGACGGCCACGTTGTCGTGCCCGGCCTTGTACAGTCGTTCGCACTCGCGCTGCACGCCCGAATAGTGTTCGGCGAAGCGCAGCTCGGCGGCGAGTTTGGCCTCTTCCCCCAAGCCCTTGCCCGCCAGCAATCGCAGCAGGTCGTGAACGCGGTAGCGGCCGGCGGTGAAGTCGAGCAGGCTGCGGTCGCGGAGAACGGTGGCGGTGTCCAGCCACGTCGACTCGTCCACGCTCAGCACCGCCTGCGCCGCTGCGTCGTCGAAGTCGGCCGGGAATACGCTGAGCAGCGCGTATCGCGCGGCCACCTCCGGCTTCCGCTTCGCCAGCAAGTCCAGGCTGAACTGCAACACCATCCGCACGTCGCGCTCGGTGTCGTCCTCGTCCGCCAGCCGTTCCAGCCGGTGCGCCTGCAAATCCGCGATGTACTTCGCCACCAGCCAGTGGTCGTTCAGGCGGAGGAAGTCGCCGGCCACGCGGAGGGCGAGCGGCAGCCGACCACACAGCGTTGCCACGGCTTCCAGTTCGGCGTCGGTGCCGCGGTTGGCCACCTCGCGGAGCAGCTTCACCGCGTCGGCCATCGGCAGCGGGTCCAGTTGCAGCAGCGTCAGGTTGTCGAACTTCAGCGTGTTCCGGCTGGTGATGAGGAAGCCGACGGTCGGCGGGGCGGCGGTCAGCAGCGGCTTCACCTGGGCCGTGCTACCGGCGTTGTCCAGCAGGATCAGCACCCGCTGTTCGGTCAGCACCTCGCGGAACTGGTGCGGCGCGTCGCCCTCGTCCGCCGCTTGCGCCGTCGGCCGGTAGATGCGGATGACCTCGCGCACCAGCTCGACCGCGCTTCGCGGGTTCGTCGTGCCGGCGAGGTTCAGCGTGAAGATGCCGTCCGGGAAGTCGTGGATCAGTTCCGTCGCCACCTTCACGGCCAGGGTGGTCTTGCCGACGCCACCCATGCCGCGCAGCGCCGACACCCCCGCCCGACCGCCGTTCAACAGCGCGGCCTTCAATTGCTCGATTTCCGTCTCCCGGCCGACGAAGTTCGCCTTCACCGCCTCCAGTTGGAATCGGCCGCGCCACGCTTTCTCCAGGTCCGCGAACGCTGGGTGCTGCTTTTCCAGCACCGCGCAGAGGCGGTTCACGTCGCCGTCGAAGTCGTCGGTGTTCCGCAGTTTCAGGGCTTGCAGCGCGGGCAACTCGTTCAGCAGGCAACCGGCGTCCCATCGCGCCACAGGCATGGACGCCCCGTCCACCAGCAGGGGGAGCAACTTCTTCGCCGCGAGGCCGGCTTCGATTTCCTGCCGCACCCAGTCGGCGGGTTCGTCCAAGCGCGGCAAATCCCAGCCCTTGCCGATGAGGGCCAGGACGACGGCGGAGCCGGCCAGTCCCTGTTGAAGCTGGTCCGGCCACAGCTGCCCAGGTTCCAATTGTTCGTAGTCGCGGAAGACGGCGCGGGCACCGTAGCGGCGCACGAGTGCCAGGCGCAGCGCGTTGGACGCGGCGAGGCAGTCCGACCGGCGATACGAGAGGAACAACATCACGGCGACCCTGAGCGGGTGGGGCTGACGGATTGTACGGCACCGAGCGGGGCGGATGACACGGCCGGCGGCGGAATCGTGTCCTACCGTTGGGCGAGTCCCTTCGCCCTGATCTCCGGGGGTCGTCGTGGCCGTTCCCTGCCCAGCCTGTTCGCACATCCACTTCGAGACGAACCGCGCCGCCCTGCCGTCGCACTGCACGGCGTGTGGGCACAACCTGTCCGAACCGGTGGTGCCGCTCGCGCCGGCGTCACCACCCGGCGCGCGGGCGAAGTCGGTCCTCGGCGTCCGTGGGCCATTCTTCTTCGCCGGCCTCGCCGTCCTCAGCCTCGCCGGGTGGTTCCTCCTGTCCGGAATGGTCGAACGGGGGACGTACCTGCCGGTCACCGCGACGGTGACGGGCGGCTACCTGGAGTGGGCGTCCCCGGTCAACAGTTCCTATGTGGTGGACGGCCAGAAGTACCGGACGGCGGTGGACCGCCGCTGGCGGTTGGGGGATCAGTTCGTGGTCTGGCACCTGCCGGAGTCGCCGGAACACGCGACGGAGGCGCGGCCGTTCGCCAAACTGGTCGCGGCCGTGTTCCTGATGGCCGTCGGCGTGTTCCTGCTCGGCCTCGCGTTCGGCATCTTCGGCGGGCTGATCGAGGCGACCGTCGAGAGCATCAAGGTCGCCATTCCCAAAGAGCCGGAGCCGCCGGCCGCGCCGCCCCGCTGGTTCGCCGTGGACAACGAGCGGCGGCGGGGAGGTTGAATCACCCCTCCAGCGCGAGGGCCAGCGCCTCCTTCGCGGTCGCCACCGGGTGGATCGTCACCTTCGCCGTCACGTCGGCCGGCAGCTCCTTGATGATGCCCGCGTTCGCCGCCGGGATGATGACGTGGGTGCGACCCGCCCGCGCCGCCGCCGCGATCTTCAACTGTAGCCCGCCGACCGGCCCGACCTCGCCGTGCAGCGCCACCTCGCCGGTGAACGCGAACCCGGCCTTGATCGGCTTGTTCGTCAGCGCGCTCACGATGCCGACGGCGAACGCCAGCCCCGCCGACGGCCCGTCCTTCGGCTCGGCGATCTTCACCAGGTGGACCGCGACCGTCTGCGTTTTCAGCTTGCTTTCGCTGATGCCGAAGTCGCGGAAGTTGGCGCGGACCAGGTTGTACACGGCCCGCACCGAGTCCGACAGGGCCGCCCCGTGCAGGCCGGTCACCTCCACCTTGCCGCCGCCGTTCAGCGCGCTGACCTGGATGAGCATCACGTCGCCGCCGAACTCGCGGTCGCCGTTCGTCAGCACCACAAGCCCCGTGACGGCCCCGACCACGGCCTCGGTGTTCAGCCGGTCCTTCTCGGCCGACACCGCCTTCGGCAGCAGGTCCGGGGCGGTGTGGCTGGCGACGGTACTCGGCGCGATCAGCTTCGGCTTGAACTCGCCCGGTGCCAGGGCGCACAACTGCTGATGCACCCGCTGCCGCAGTTCGCTGGCGAACGTGACGATTTCTAGCACTTCCTCATCGGTCGCGTTGCCGTCGGGGTGCAGCAGCTTCAGCATCCCGGAGCCGATCCGCTCGACGGCGGTCTGATCGCGCTTCGTCAAACCGGGGTGCATGGTCACCGCCCGGACGCGATCCGCGAAGCTGTCGTCCCGCATCCGCACCAGCACCTCGCCGAAGTAGTCGGTCACGAACCCGACGCCGGTGGCGATGCTGGCGGGCGTGATCTTCGGCACCTCCCAACCGGGGATGTACCCGTGCATCCGGTCCTGGAAGGCGCTGTCGATCAGTTCCTCCGGCAGCGGCTCGAACAGGTGCGCGTACCGCGAGTGCGGCATCGTGCCCTCCACGTCCAGGTTGCCGGCGAAGACCAGCCCGGTGTCGGCGGTGAACCCCATCGATCCCCGGCTGAACTGCCCCGACTCCATGTAATCCTTCAGCGTCGAGATGGTCTCGGCCTCGTTGCCGAACGTCGTGTGCGCGATCTCGTCGAACACCACCACCTTGCGCGTGCCGAGGATGCCGACCTGCTTGGTGGCGAGGTTGACGAACAGGTTCGCCGGCGTCGTCTTGCCGCCGGACACGGTGAAGACACGCGGCGACAAGTTGCGCAACAAGAACGTCTTGCCAGTTTGACGCGGCCCCAGTTCGATCATGTTGATGTTGCGCTCGACCAGCGGCACCATGCGGGCGAACAGCAGGAATCGCGTGCGGCGGTCGGGGAACGCGCCGGCGGAGTAGCCCGCGCTTTGCAGCATGAGGCCGGCCCACTCGTCGGTGGTGAACTGCTTGCGGGCGTCGCGGAACCCGGCCACGTCCGGCGGCCCGACCTGGAACGGGGTGAACCCGACGAGTTCGTTCGGCGCTTGGGCGTTCGACTCCGGCGAATACTTGATCTTCGCCGTGCCCCACAGCCCGCCGAGCAGCAGTCCGGGGTTCGCTTCGGTGATGCTGGCCGGCACGCGGACCTTGTTGTCGGCCAGCGCCGGCACCCGCGCCCACCGCTGCCCGCCGCGCAGGTCCACCGTCACCTCGACGTTGTCAATCAGCGTCACTTCGCCCTTGCCCAGCAGCTTCTCCTTCAGCATCTCGCGGGCTTCCTGGTTCGGCAGCAGTTCCTTGATCTTGGCCTGAATCTTGGTCAGGTCGTCCTTCCAGGTGTCCGGCTTGACGTACTTGGCGATGAGGTACTCGCTCACGTAGCGCGGCAGTTGCGCGAACGCCGCCTGCGCCGACAGCGACTTCACGACCACCTTCTCGCCGAGCGCGGCGTACACCTTCTTGTCCAGGTCCGTCAGCGGGTGTTCGGTGAGCAACGACATGAGGCATCTCTTGGAGTGGTTGAATTCAGGAAGACTAACCACAGAGGCACAGAGACACAGAGAAGACGAGAGAAATACAGTGTTCAGAAGAACCCTTCTCCCCTCTTCTTTCTTCTCGGTGTCTCTGTGCCTCTGTGGTTAGTCTTGTTCTTGTCCGTGTTACATCCCGAAGGCGTCGTCCAGGTCTTGGTTCGGTCGTAGTTCGCTGGACGGCAGAGCCGTCGGCTTTTCCAGCGGCTCGCCGAAGGGCGTCAGCAGCTCCTCGGCGGCGGCCTTCAGCTTCGCCCGCTTGTCGGCGGCCATCGCCGCGAACTCGGCCCCCATCGCGGCGGCCTTCGCCGGGTCGAGCTTCTCGGACAGCAGCGCGTACCGCCGGCGGATCAGTTCGACCGAAAGTTCGGTCGAGGTGGTGATGTCGAGTAGCGTGCGGGGATCGACCGTCGGAGCCGGGGTTAGCCGCGACGCAACTGGGAGCGCGGGGATTTCAACAGCCGGCTCGCTTCCCTTCGTGTCGCGGCTAACCGTCACCCCCAGCGCCGACCGCACCCGCGCCAGCAGCTCCAACTCCTTCGCGTTGCGTTCGCCGCTGGCGTCGGAGATGAGTTCGGCCCAGGCGTAGACTTCCATCCACTCCTTCTCCGGGACACCCGCCCGCACGCCGGCCACCGCGTCCGCCTCCGTGGGGATGGCCTTCTCCACTTCTTCCATCGTCACGTCGAGATACCGCACCAGCACCGGATCGCCGCCGAATTTGTGTTCCAGGTACTCGCGCACCGTCCGGCGTTCGGCCTGCGCGATGCGACCGTCCGCCTTGGCGATCAGGAAGCCGAACCGGGCCAAAGCCTTCATCGCCGCGAGTCCGGCCGGCTCGGTGGAAGTCGCTGCCGACGGCTTCGACTTCGATTGCCCCAGCATGTCCTCGAACAGGTCTTTCGGTTCCGCCGGCACCCACATCCCCCGGCCGCGCGGCGGCAACACCACCTGCGTCGGGCCGTTGCGGGCCAGGGCGGGGGCCACGGTCAGGCTGGGCGATGGCGGTTGCGGCACGACCGGCGGCGGCGGCACGACATCCGGGACGCGGACGACCGGCAGCGGCGCGGCCAGCATTTCGTCGGGGACGCCGTGCGGCTTTCGCCGGACGAATTTGGCGAGCGTGACCCCGGCGGCGCGGGTGAACAGCGGGTCCAACTCCGTCAGCGCGACATCGATGGCCGTGACTTCGCGCAAGTCCGCCTGGTCCTTCCGCCGGCGCTCGGCGCTCCGGGCGACCGCCGCCGCGCGGTAGTCCTGCCCTTCCTTGCACGCCCCGGCGTCGAACTTCGACCGGCACTGATCCACGACTGCGGCGAGCGCCGACCGCAGTTCCGCCCCCTTCGCCGGGCCGATGCCGGGAACGCTCTCGAACACGAAGCCGGGCAAATCGGCGACCGACTTCAGCCCGACCTGCCGGAGCTTTTCCACGGTGACGGGGCCGATGCCGGGGAACTCCGCCAGCGCCGACGCGGGGATGCCGGACAGGTACGCCTTGAAGTACTCCTCCGCCATCCGCCGCAGTTCGGACGCCGGTTCGGCGGACCCGGTCATCAGCACCCGGCGGCGGGCGTACAGTTCGTCGCGCAGGCGGAACAGCCGGGTCTTCCACAGCTTGGCCGGCGACTGGTGGAACCGCCAGTAGAAGTACGCGAACGGCAGGATCACCGCGAGGACGACGACGAGCAGCAGGACGAGGAGGAAGGTTTTCATGGCGGGCACGGCGCGGGTGCATGGACGGAAGTAAAGTAACTATACACCCGAATAAAATCGGTGAAAGGAAAGACTCTTGTGATTTTACGTTCACCAACCGCAGTCGCCCGACCGACTCGGCAAACCGATTCCGCCTTCCCCAGCCGCTACATCTTACCGCCCAGCCCAAACCGATTTCGGGAGGGCGGAGCCTCGCCCTCCCGAAATCACCACCGCACCGCCGCCAGCTGCGCCAGCACCGTGGCCAGCAGCCCGACGCTGATGACGGCGTTCACCTGGAAGAAGGCGGCGTTCACCCGCGTCAGGTCGGTCGGCGACACCAGTCGGTGTTCGACCACCAGCAGCACCCCGACGGCCGTCAGCCCGACCGCGTACACCCACCCCAGCGGCGGCGAGGCGAAGCCGAGCAGCACCAGCAGCCCGAATGCGATTGTGTGGCAGCCGGCCGCGATTCGCAAGCTCCGTTGCACGCCGAACCGCGCGGGGACGCTGTGCAGGCCGGCGGTCTTGTCGAAGTCGGCGTCCTGGCAGGCGTACAGGATGTCGAACCCGCTGACCCAGAACAGCACCGCCCCGCCGACGAACAGCGGCACGGCCATGTCGGTGACACCCCGCACGGCGATCCACGCGGCCACCGGCGCGAGCATGAGCGACGCGCCCAGCCAGAAGTGCGCCAGGCTGGTGAACCGCTTCGTCAAACTGTAGCCGAGGAGGAACAGCAATACCGGCGCGGCCAGGTACAGCGGCCACGGGTTTGATGGCTCGCGGTGCAGGAACACTAGCGTGGACAGGACGAACCCGGCGGACGCGAGCAGCGTGAAGGCGACGACGGTGGGGATCGACAGGCTGCCGGCGGGCAGGTGGCGGCCGGCGGTGCGGAGGTTGGCGGCGTCGAACCGGCGGTCCGCGAGGCGGTTGAAGGCCATCGCGGCGGCGCGGGCGAAGACGAGGCAAAGCACGATGCCGACGAGGTCGAGGATGCGGAACGCGCCCTCGGCGTGCCACGCCAGCGCCGCCGCCAGCAGCGCGAACGGCAGGGCGAAGACGGTGTGGCTGAAGCGGATCAGTTCGAGCAGCTTGCGGGCGGTGTCGGGCATCCGGGCATGATACGGGCGGGAAGGTTACGGCAGTGCGGCGAGTCGTTCCCTCGCCCGTGTTACGGCGGCGCGGAGCCGGTCTTCCAGCACGTCGCGGGGCGGCAGGTCGGTCAGGTACTCGGCGACGTGGATGCCCTTCTCGCCGAGGTTGAGGTACTCCACCGTCTGCTTCTTCTTGCCGGCGCACAGGATCAGTCCGATGGGCCGCTCCTCGCCGGGTTGCCGCTCGTGGCGGTCCAGCCAGCGGAGGTACAGTTCTACTTGGCCGGAGTCGGCCGGTCGGAAGTCGTCGAGCTTCAGTTCCACGACGACGAGTCGGCGGAGCTTGCGGTGGTAGAAGAGTAGATCGATGTAGTAGTCGTCGCCGTCCAGTGTGATCCGCTTCTGCCGCTCGACGAACGCGAACCCGCCGCCGAGTTCCAGCAGCACCTGTTCGATGTCCCGGAGGATGGCGGCTTCCAGGTCGCTCTCGCTGTAAGTGTCCTTCAGCCCCAGGAAGTCGAGGAGGTACGGGTCGCGGAACACGAGGTCGGGCGTCAGCCGGTCCTCGTCGCGGAGGGCCTTCAACTCCTGTTCGATCAGCTTTTCGGGCTTCTTCGAGATGGCCGTCCGCTCGAACAGCATGGACCGCATGCGCTCTTCCAGTGCGCGGGTACTCCACCGCTCGATCCGGCACATCTCGGCGTAGAAGTCTCGCTTCAGTGGATCCTTGATCGGCAGGAGCAGCTTGAAGTGGGTCCAGCCCAAATGTCGCCGCAGTGCGGCGAGAATCTCCGTATCGGGGTACATCTCGGCGAACTGCACCATCCGAAGAAGGTTCTTTGGGCCGAATCCGCGGCCGAATTCCCTCTCCAACTGCGCCGCCAGCTTGTCAACCACTTCCTCGCCGTACTCGGCCCGCTGGTCGTTCAGGATGTCCCGGCGGATGCGATCGCCGACGTGCCAGTACGTCAGCGTCAACGCGGCGTTCACGGCCGTTGCCGTTTGCCGCCGCGCGTCGAGGATGACCTGGCGGACATCGGCCAGCAACCCGGCCTCGGCCGTCGCCAGGGCCGTTGGTTTCTTGGGCTTCGCCGGTTTCTTCGCCACGATGGTTCCCTCACTTGCGGCCGCCGGGCCAGTCGCCGACGGTCACGTCCACGGTGTACGCCTGCTTGTTCCGCCACAGTTGCAGCCGCACCGAACTGCCCCCCGGCAGCACGCCGACCAGGTTGATGAAGTGGTTCTCGTCGCGGATGTCGAGGCCGTCCAGCTTCTGGATCACGTCGCCGGCCTGCAACCCGCCCCGCGCCGCCGGCCCGCCCGGATGCACCGACTCGACCATCGCGCCGCGGAGCTTGGTCAGGCCCAGCCGCAGCGCCGTCCGCGCGTCCAGGTTGGCGTTCATCTGCATCCCCAGATACCCCCGCGACACGCTGCCCTTCTCGATCAACTGCCGGCCGACCCGCTTCACCAGGTTGATGGGGATGCTGAAGGCGATGCCGGTGAACTGCGGCTCGGTCGCCTGATTGCCGGCGGCGATGGCCGTGTTGATGCCGATGATCTCGCCGGCGGAGTTGGCCAGCGGGCCGCCGCTGGAGCCGGGGTTGATGGCCGCGTCCGACTGCAAGAACTCCTTGATGCGGATGGTGTTGCCGAGGCTGATCTGCCCCCGGTCGCGGGCCGAGACGATGCCGTGCGTGACGGTCTGGCTGAACCCCAGCGGGCTGCCGAACGCCAGCACCCACTGCCCCTGCTTCACCTTGTCGCTGTCGCCGAGGGTGGCGACCGGCAGGGTCTCGTCGGCCAGCCGCAGCAGGGCGATGTCCGACTCGGGGTCGGGGAAGACGCGATCCGGTTGCAGGATGCGGCCGTCGGCCAGTGTCACGTAAATGTCGGCCGGCTTCGCCCCGCCGACGACGTGGTTGTTGGTCACCGCGAACGTCGCCTTGTAGTTGTCCAGGCGGATCAGCACGCCGGACCCGGACTCCTCGTTCGGCTTCCCCTTGCCACCCGGCGACGGCTTCACCGCCTCCACGGCCACCACCGACGGCATCACCCGCGCCACCGCCGGCTCGAACCGGTCGGCGGGCGGCACGGGCGGTTTGTCCTCAATGATGGGTGGGGGGGGCGGGAGCGCGGGCTGCCGGGCGGAGGCCGGTTCGACCGCCGGCAGGAACCAGACGGCGGCCGCGCCGCCGACGAACCCGGCGGCCAGAGCGGAGAGCAGGCGAAGGCGGAGCATGGCGGTTCACCCACGCGGGAGGTGGCGACGGGACGACCGCTGACACTCTACCAGACGGATCAAAGGGACTTGAGCAGAACCCGGCGAGTTGGCGGAAGCCGGGCGAACCGGGCGCGATGCAGGACGGAACTCTTGCGCAGGCGGGGAAATCGGAACGGAAAGAGAAATCAGAGCGGGCGCTCTCACCGGAACGCCGCCGTCCGCGCCGATCCAGAGACGCCGAGTCGTTTCGGCCGGGCGTCGGAGTGGCCCGACGCACGGCAGCACCTCAATGCATTCCCGCTGTATCGTCGCGTGTTGATCGATCGGGCGAAAAGTCCCGCTGCCTTGGAGGATGCGGCAATAGTTTCTGGCAGTGCCAAAGGCTTCGGCCCTGGTCTGTTTCCTTCGCCGGCGGTTTTCTCTTCGACTACCCCGGCGTGTGGTATCGCGGTGGGCGAGTTCGTTCGGCCTTTGGCATCGTATGCCGTGGGTGAGTGGGAACTCCCGCCGCCCGCACCGCCGCGACGCCGGAACCGTCACACGGGGTCCGCCCCGCATTGCCAGGCCGGGATCGCAACGGCGGCACTCGAACGGGAGATCTCATGACCGCGACCGAATGCGGCGTCGGCGTCGGTGTGTCCGAGGACCACCTGGACGGGCACGTGCGGCCGGCCGCCACCGCCCGCCGGTTCGCCAACACCGACGCCGGCCTCCGCCGCCGCCGGTTCCCCGGTCGGTTCGACCGCCGCGCCGGCCGGCGCGGCGGCACCGTCTCGGCCCGCCCCTCGCGTTCGGCCAACCCGCCCACCTCCACCGCCCACGCCGCCGCCACGGCCGCCATCGCCCGCGACGACCTGGACAAGCTGGCCGAGTCGAAGAAGTCGCTCATGCCGGAGGGGTTCGAGAAGACGATGACGAAGGACGAACTCACGA
>JAYUFU010000342.1:0-4504 GCA_043738505.1 Fimbriiglobus sp.
GACCGCTCGCGGAGCGAGCAGAACACGAAGCGGCACCCAGGACGACCCCATGCCCCGCCCCTCGGATCGCGTCGCCCTCGTCGCCCTGGCCGCGCTGACCGCCGCCGGGGTGGTGTCGGTGGCCGCGCGGTGGGGCGCGCGGGCCGAGTACGCCGACCGCTTCCTGATCCTGTTGGGGGCCGGGTGGGCGGCGGTTCGCGCCTGGCCTACCACCGCGTCCCGACCGTCGCCGGTGGCGGCCGCGTGCGGGCTGCCGCTCGTCGTCGCCGCCGCGCTGGCCTTCCCCGTGGCCTGGCTGCTTCAAGTGCAGATCGGGCCGCGAACGCTGTTGCTCTGGTGGCAGTGCGCGGCGGTGACGGCCGCCGCCGCCGGCACGCTGCTCGTCCGCGACGGCTGGCGGAAGGTCCGCGCGTGCGGGTTCGCGCTGCTGTTCCCGTTCCTCGCGCTCCCGATTCCGGATCGGGTTCTGGTCCCGTTGCAACAGGCGCTGCAAGTCGCCACCACCGCCGCCTCGCAGGCCGTGTTGTCGCCGGCCTACACCGTCTCCCGACCCGGCGACGGGTTCGTCCTGGAGCTGCCGGGCGGCCCCCTGGAAGTGGCCGAGGCGTGCAGCGGCGTGCGGTCGCTGACGGCGCTGGTCGCCATCGCCGCGTTCGTCGCCTTCCTGCGCGGGTTCGGGCCGGTCGGCGGCGGGCTGCTGCTGCTGTTGTCGATTCCCGTCGTCGCCGCCACGAATGTCCTCCGCGTGGTCCTCAGCGGGGCGATCCAGGAGACGTTCGGCGCGGCGTACATCCGGGACGACTGGCACGAGGCGCTCGGCTTCGTCATGGTGCTGGTCGGGCTGGCCGGCATCCTGCTGCTGGCGTCGATGCTGGCGAAGCTGGCCACCCCGTGGGACTTCGCAACCGGCGCGGCGCGAGCCTCGCCCTCCCAGTCCTCGCCTTCCCGGTACCGAATCCTCAACTGGCTGACGGCGGCGCTCCTCGTCGCGTCGGCGGTGGGCACCGGGTACGCCGTGCGGCTCGGCTGGCTGGCCGTGGGCGCGAGCGTGGCCAACGTGCCGCTCGACCGCCTGCCGCTCCGCATCGGCCCCTGGCAGGCCAAGGGGGACGAGCCGATCCCGGCCGACGTGACCGAACGGCTGGTGCAGGACGTGGGCCTGTACCGGGTTTATTCCGACAACCTCGGCCGCGAGGTCCACTGCTGGGTGCTGTACTGGTCGTCGCTGTCGGCGGTGCGCGGCTACCACCACCCGGATGTCTGCTGGGGCAAGCGCGGCGGGTCGCCGACGTTCAGCGGAGTCGTGTCGGTCGAACCGACGGGCGGCGGGCGACTGCCGATCACCGCGCGGAAATTCGCCGTCGGCGGCGGGGAGCATCACATCTTGTACTGGACGCAGGACGGCCGGCAGGTGTGGGACGCCGAGGCGGAAACGGACGCCAGCCGCACCGGGGGGTACGGGCCGCGCTCCGAGTCCGGCACGGCGTGGGTTGCGGACCTGCTCACCCCGCCCGCCGCGCGGCCGCCCGGCCGCCTGACCGTGGTCCTCGCCACCCGGCACACCGGCCCCACGGCCGAGCGCGAGACGGCGGAGCTGGCCCGCCGGCTGGCCGACGAACTGTACGCCGTCTGTCCGTGGGCCGGGCCGCCGCACCCCCTCGGCCCCCCGCCGCCGTGACGCCAACCGCTATCATGACAGCACGCTTTCCGCTCCGCCCTTCGAGACCCCCCATGGCCGGCCCCAAGAACGTCATCGGCACGCCCCTGCACACCTGCTCCACCCAGCCGCTCACCGGGTTCTTCCGCGACGGCTGCTGCAACACCGGCGCGGACGACCTCGGCCTGCACCTAGTGTGCTGCCGGGTGACGGCCGACTTCCTCGCCCACCAGCGGGTCATCGGCAACGACCTGTCCACGCCGATGCCGCACTACGGCTTCCCCGGCCTGCGGCCGGGCGACCGCTGGTGCGTGTGCGTCACCCGCTGGAAGCAGTCGTTCGAGGCCGGCGTCATCGCCCCCGTGGTGCTGGAGGCGACCCACGTCTCCACCCTGGAGTTCGTCGATCTGGAAGACCTGCAACGGCACGCGGTGCCGATGCCGGTGTGAGAGGGGCGAAACCGATGACCGGGTTCCGGGTCGGCGACTGCGTGGTGAAGAACGCCGCGACGTGGGTGCCGAACGCCTTCGACTCGTGGGGCCGCGGCGTCGGCGTTGGCGTGGTCGTCGAACCGCCGTTCGTCCTCGGCCCCGACGAGGCCGATGTCCGCTGGCCCGGCGGCCGCTGCTTCGAGTGGGCGGTCGAGTTGCTTCCGGCTCCGTCACTTCCTGCGACCCCCGCGAGACCGCGCCATGAACGCCGACGATGACGACGCCCCCGAACGCGACCGGTTCCGAACGCGCAACCGCGACCACGAGATCGGGCCGAAGAAGCGGACGATGGCCGGCGCGATCCTGGGCAGCGTGTTCGGGCTGGCCATGGTCTACGCGGCGGTGGCGTTCAACTTCGGCCTCTTCCCGTTCGGCGGCACGGGCGAGCGGGCGACGCTGAAAAAACTGATCGTCGAGCAGTTGCGCATCCCGGTCGAGACGGTGGAGATCACCGGCGAGGGCGCGGCGGTCGGCACGCTCGCCACCGGGGAGAAGTTGGCCATCCGCTGGAAGCGGGACGGCAACATGATGCGGTGCATCTGCCAGCAGCCGAAGGCGGACGCCGAGCAGACCATCCGCCAGACCGTCACCCAACTCGGCTTCGTCCCGAAGGCGTTGGACCTCCGCCAAGCCCCGGCGGGCGTGGGCTACGTCGGCGAGGCCACGGCCGAGAGCGGGGAGGTGTTCGATGTCACCGAGTCCACCGACCTGACGAACTTCGTCGTCTACCAGTACGCCAAGATTTCGCCCGCTTCGTACCCCGTCGCGGCGAAGAACATGATGCAGCGGTCGGTGAACGCCCCCGTCATCGGCGTCGAGCCGATCCGCCCCGGCGACCTGCCGCCGAACCGCCACGCGGCGACGGTCGTCGGCAAACGGGAGACGGTCTACTCGGCCCGGATGCGCACGGCGGACAAAGCCTACGCGGTGGAACTGGTCACGGAGACCAGCCCCGAAATGGTGACGGCGTTGACGGCGGCGGACGTGAAGATCCTCCTGTTCTATTTCGAGTTGCCCAACTGACGGCCGCACGGATCACCCCCGCGAGTCCCTTGTCATGACGCCCGATGCCGTGCCGCCGCCGCCACCGAACCGGTTCTGGAAGCGGCGCGAACCGGCCGGCGGCGGGCGAACGAAGCCGGCCGTCCAGCGGGCGGTCCTCTTCCTCCTGGCCCTCGCGGTCGTGGCGGGCGGGGTGGCGTACAAGTTCGGCTGGTTCCCGTTCGACGACCGCAACCGCCTCCGCGCCGAACTGCTGGCGGATGTCGTCGAGCGGTCGAAGCTGCCCGTCGCGGCCGTCGAGATCACCGGCGACGGCACGGCGGTGGCCACTCTGCCCGACGGCGACCGGTTGGCGGTGCGCTGGGCGCGGGCGGGCGGGGCGCTCCGCTCGGTCTGTCAGCGGCCGAAGGCGGAAGTGGAGTTGGGCCTGCGGCTGTCGATGGGGACGCAGTTCGGGCCGGTGCGGTCGATGGCCCTCGGCCCGTCCCAGGTGGGCGTCGGGTACGTCGGCGAGGCGCTGCTGGAGTCCGGCGTGCTGTACGACGTGTTCGAGACCACCGACCTGGACGAGATGGCCTGCCACCAGTGGGTGTGGCAGTCGGCGAAGAACTACCTCGGCCCCGTGCGGCGGCTGCTGGAGAAGGCGGTCGGCGGCAAGGTGACGGACGTGGCGGAGTCGGTGGCCGGCGATTTCCTCGCCCGGTCGCCCGACGGGGAAGCCCGGCTCTGCACCGCGCGGATGCGCACCGCCGGGGGGTGGTACGCCGTTGAGCTGTACCAGGAGTGCCCGCCCGACCGCGACCCCAACGGCGTCTGGGGCGAGGCGAAGGTGCGGTACCGCGAACTCGGCAAGTGACGGGCGCACGAAAAGAACACCGGCCGCCGGGCCGGTGTTCGCGCGTCGGACGGACGGCGATTACTTCTTGTCGCCTTTCGGCGGGCCTTTCGGGCCGGGGGCCTTCGCCCGGGGGGCGGACGCCTTCCGCTCGGTCGGCGTGGCCGTCGGGTCGGTGCGGAGCTTCTGCGTCAGGCTGGCTTCCGTCCAAAAAGGGCTGAGCCGCTTGATCTTGTACATCACCTTGTCGCGATCCGGCCCAGTGGCGGTCGCCAGCTTCGTCTTCAGCTTCTTCATCTTCAGTTTGCGGTGGTGACGCCGCTTCAACTCGATCTGCCGTTCGACTGCCATGACGCAGGCTCCGGATTTCTCGCGGTGGGTGGTGACAAGAAAGAGAACTTTAGCGGCCGACCCGGACCCTGACAAGGCGCACGCCCCGCCGCCGGCGGGAAAACCGCCGCGGGCGGGACTGGGTGCGGTAATTGATTTTGGCGAACCCGGCCCGCCAGGGCCGTGGGT
>JAYUFU010000343.1:0-4500 GCA_043738505.1 Fimbriiglobus sp.
GACAGGGCGCTTGTCGTCGCCGGGAGCGCAGCGACCGAGCGGGGCTGACGGCTCCAGGCGATTTCCCCGCCCGCTCCCCCGCCAGTCGGTATCCTTCACCGAAACGCACACGTCCCGATTGAGGCGCGCCATGGCGGAGGAAGTGGAGGTCGATGTCGCCGGCACGGTGGCCACGCTGGTCGCCAACATGGAGACGGTCATTCTCGGCAAGCGGCCGCAACTGGCGCTGGCCGCCGCCGCGTACCTGTGCGAGGGGCACATCCTGCTGGAGGACGTGCCCGGCGTCGCCAAGACCATGTTCGCCCGCGCCCTGGCCCGCAGCGTCGGCTGCACCTTCAAGCGGCTGCAATGCACGCCGGATCTCTTGCCCAGCGACGTGACCGGCACCAGCATCTTCAACCAGAAGACGGCCGAGTTCGAGTTCCGCCCCGGCCCCATCTTCGCGCAGACGGTCCTGGCCGACGAAATCAACCGGGCCACGCCCCGCACCCAGGCCGCGCTCCTGGAGGCGATGGCCGAGCGGCGCGTGACGGTGGACGGCAAGACGTACACGCTGGAGCCGCCGTTCATGGTGGTGGCCACGCAGAACCCGGTGGACCAAGAGGGCACTTTCCCGCTGCCGGAGGCGCAGCTCGACCGCTTCCTCGTCCGCCTCAGCCTGGGGTATCCGAGCTTCGAGGAGGAAGGGCAGATGTTGACGAACCTGCAATACGGCCACCCCATCGACGCCCTGAACGCGGTCATCCCGGCGAAGGACTGGCTGCTGTGTCAGGAGGCGGTTCGTAGCGTGCATGTGGACGACAAGATCAAACGGTATGTGTTGGAGATCGTCCACGGCAGTCGGGAGAACGAGGACGTGCTGCTGGGCGGCAGCCCGCGCGCCAGCCTGGCGCTGTTCCGCACGGCGCAGGCGCTGGCGGCCATCGCCGGGCGAGACTTCGTCATCCCCGACGACGTGAAGCGGATGGCGCAACCGGTGCTGGCGCACCGGCTGATCCTGCGGCCCGAAAGCCGGCTGCGGAAGAAGACCCCGGCGAGCGTGGTGAACGAGCTGGTGGCCGACGTGAAGGTGCCGCTGACCGACCGCCAGGTGGCCACCACCAACGACTACTTCAAGTGAAGGCGGATGGATTTACAGAAAGACTAACCACAGAGACACAGAGGCACGGAGAAGAAAGTCAGGAGAGGAAGATTGATTTCGACTCTCCTCTCTCTTCTTGCCTTCTCTGTGCCTCTGTGTCTCTGTGGTGAGTTCTTCTTGCCTTCCGACCCGACGAGGCATTCCCAATGGGTTCCGGCTGGCGGTGGCTGTGGTTCGTCCTCGCCCTGATCGGCGCGTCGCTGGCGCTGCAGGCCGGGCTGGTCGCGTTCGCCGGGTACGTCCTGCTCGGCGTACTGCTGCTCACCCGTTACCTGGCGAAGGCGTGGATCACGCACATCGAAGGCTCCCGCGAGTGCAAGGCGGAACCGCTGCAAGTCGGCGACAGCGTGGACGTGACGGTGAAGCTGAAGAACACCGGCACGCTGCCCATCGGCTGGCTTCTGGTCGAGGACATGTTGCCGGAGTTCGCCCTGAAGCAGCGGCCGCCGCGCGTCAGCATCAAGGGCCGCCGCATCACCGTCGTATACATCCCGCGCGGCAAGACGAAGGTCATCAAGTACAAGATCACGTTCAACGTGCGGGGTTACTACCAGATCGGCCCGACGTTCGTGGAGACGGGCGACGTGTTCGGCCTGCACCGCCGGCACCGGGTGCTGAGCGAGCCGGCATTCGTGCTGGTCCTGCCGAAGATTCTGCCGCTGTCCAAGTACGAGTTCGCGTCGAAGCGGCCCATCGGCGAGGTGCGGCTGGCGAACCGCCTCTTCGAAGACCCGACCCGCACCGCCGGCGTGCGGCCGTACCAGGTCGGCGACCCGCTCCAGCGCGTCCACTGGCGGGCCACGGCGCGGACGGGGGAACTTCACGTCCGCGTGTACGAGCCGACCTCGCTGGCCGGCGCGACGGTGCTGATCGACTTCCACAGTGCCGGGTACTTCGCGCGGGGCGAACCGGCGCGGTCGGAGTTGGCCGTCACCGCCGCGTGTTCCATCGCCTACGCCGTGTCCTTGTTGAACCAGCAGATCGGGTTCGCCAGCAACGGCCGCGACGCGGCGGAGCGCGTCCGCGCCGAGGCCCTGGAAAAAGCGACGGACGCGGAGCAATCGGAAGAGGGGTTCGACACCCGCACCGAGGCGCGGGAGCGGTTCGAGGAGGTGGCGCAGTCCGACAGTTTGCGGCCGGTGCAGGTGACCACCCGGCGGGGCTACGACCAGTTCAACCAGATTCGAGAGTCGCTGGCCCGGCTGGAGATGACCGACGGGATGACGTTCGCCCGGCTGGTCGTCGAGGTGGCTCCCCGGCTGCCGAAGGACGCGACGGTCATCGCCCTGCTGCCGGCCGTGTCGGTGGACACGTCGGTCGCGCTCGGCCAACTCCGCCGGCAGGGGTTCGCCATTTCGGTGATCTTGGTGGCGCTGACCGACGACGACAAGCCGGTCGCGCACGGCCGGCTGCTGGCCGAGGGCATCCGCGACGTGCGGTTCATCCAGAGCGAGGACGACCTGCTGTCGCTCGGCGAGCGGCACGCCGCCGGCCCTTCGACGTACAACGTGGCCGTGACGCTGGCGTGAGGTTGGGTGACGAATCTATCCAAACACCTGGAATTGGTCGGAAAACTTATCCAAATCCCTGCGCCGGCGAGCCATGAGATGAAAAGCGGGGGCATCGTAGTTGAACGGCGACACCGGAAACCACAAGGCGATCATGTTGGGCCGCTCAAAAAGCTGCATTTCGTCGAAGTGCGAGCGCACGGGAAAGTAGTCCGCCAATTGGCGGGCGAATTCCTCCGTCATTTCCTGCGGCTCGTGGGAGTGTTCGAACTGTGGCTCGTACTGCTGCGTGAGCAGAAAATTCAGAGCCATCGTCGTCACATGCGGCGCGGTTGAGCGGGAAATATCGGGCCCTCGTCGCGGTGGAGGTAAGACTCGCGGTGTCGATCTGGTACCGTCCCACGACCCATTCCAGAGCCACTGCGTGTTGTCAAACCACACCGGAGGGTCTGCTTCATGCCTCTCTTCGGGGCGAACGTATGAAACGTATCTGGAGCCGTCTTGTTGGGTGAAGTGAACCTGCCCCTCGAACTCGATGAAGTAGTGGGTGTCACTTGAACCGTAGTCAAAAGTGGGCAGGCTCAACTGAAGATCCCGGATGAAAAACATCCACTCGCGCACCGAGAGGGGAATGCTCTCGCACACCTTCGGATCGTTCATCGCCCACTCCACCGTCCGCAGGTTCGCGTCCCCTGCGTAACGCGAGCCAGGCGGGAAAGGCTTGAGTGGCCCGCCGATGTCGTCCATCGGGATCTGATACCAGCGTTCCACGAACTCGCGGAGGAGCCGCCACCGCTCCTTCCACCCGTCCGGGATGTCGGCGAACACCGGCTGGTAGTCGGTGCCGCCGTAGCCCATCTGCTTGAGCCAGGGCTTTTCGATGACCTTCAGCAACTCGCGGCGGCGCGGCTTCAGTTGCCAGTACACGTCGGAGTGAATCGGGACGGATCGCGCCTCCTCCTCGATGCGGATCAACTCGCCCCGCGGGTCGCTGCGCTCGTCCAGCCAGTCGGCGTACACGAGGCGGATCACGCGGGCGTCCGGCTTGGCCCGGATCGCCTTCTGGAACGCACGTTCGTCAGGGTTCGGGCTGGCTTTCATGAGGACACCGGTTCGAGGATCGTCAGCACCGTGTCCTCTCACGGCAGCAGGTCGGCGACGGCGACGGTCGCGGTGGGCAGGGCGAGCGGGGAGACGGATTGCGTGTCGGTGAGCGTGAGGTGCGTCTGGTAGGCGACGGCGTTCAGGGGCGACGGCAGCGGGGCCGGGTCGCGGAACACATGCAGCGTGCGGCCGTCCACGTCCAGCACCCAGTAGTCCGGGATGCCGCCGGTGGCGTACAGTTCGGCCTTCGTCGTCAGGTCGTCGTCGAGCGACGAGTCAGCGATTTCGATGACGAGTGCGGCCGTCGTGGGATGCCCTCCCGCGAGCGCCGGCCGGCCGGCGACGACGGCCACGTCGGGTTCCGGGTCCGTGTCGAGGCTCAACACCAGCGGCTTCTGCACCCGCATGTGCCAACCCTTGCCGAACACGTCGCGGATGACTTCTTCCGTTTTCACCCCGGCGACGGCGTGCGGCGGGTTCATCGGCCCTTCCTCCACGATCACGCCGCGGATGAGGCACGCCCGGCGGCCGGCGAAGTAGCCGAGTTCGCCCATCTGGTGGAACTGCGACACCGTCCACCGCACCGGTCGGCGGAGCGTCGCGGGTGACGGGGCAAGAACGGCGGACATGCGATGACCCTCCGAAACTCCAGCCATCTCATGCGGCGGCGGACAACCCGGCCGTCACGGTAGCCAGAACGTCCGATCCGGAGGCGCGAGCGACGGCCTTCGCGAAGACCGTCGCTCG
>JAYUFU010000344.1:0-13226 GCA_043738505.1 Fimbriiglobus sp.
CCGAATGGCTGGACCGACACGCGATTCGCGGGGATATCGGAACCGACTCGGAGAGTCGGGCCACTTTGAGGACACCGAACATGCCCGACGTGATCGCCTTCGGCGAGGCGATGGTCCGCCTCGCCCCGCCGCACTTCCAGCGGATCGAGCAGGCCCGCGCCTTCGACATCGAGGTCGGCGGCGCGGAGTTGAACACCTCCGTCGGGCTGGTGCGGCTGGGCCGGTCGGTCGAGTGGGTGTCGGCGGTGCCGGACAACCCGCTCGGACAGGTGGTGGTGAACCGCGTCCGCGAGGCCGGCGTGAGTACCCACTTCGTGCAGACCACCGACGGCCGCTGCGGGCTGTACTTCCTCGAATTCGGGGCCGCGCCGCGGGCCAGCTCCATCCTGTACGACCGCACGGATTCCAGCATCTCCCGCGTCGTGCCTGGCCAGTTCGACTGGCCGCGCATCTTCGGCGGGGCGCGGTGGTTCCACGTCACCGGCATCACGGCGGCGCTGAGCGCGAACGCGGCCGAGGTGGTGGCCGAGGCGCTCCGCGCGGCGAAGGCATCGGGGCTGGGCACCAGCATCGACCTGAACTACCGCAGCAAGTTGTGGACGACCGCCGAGGCGGGGAAGACGATGGCGACCCTCATCGGCGGGCTGGATTTGCTCATCGCCACCGAGGGCGACGCGGAGCAACTGTTCGGCATCCGTGGGGCGAGCTTCACCGAGGTGGCGAAGCAATTCGCCGAGCGGTTCGGGGTGACGCACGTCGCCGGGACGAAGCGCGAGACGCCGCTGGTGTGGCGGAACCGCTTCGGCGCGGTGGGCTACGCGAACGGCACCTTCCACGAGACGCCGTGGTACGAGGTGGAGATCGTGGACCGCCTCGGGGCCGGCGACGCGCTCGCCGGCGGACTCATCCACGGCCTGCTCGACGGCGACTTCGCCAAGGGGCTGGAGTACGGCGCGGCGATGGGCGCGATCAAGCACACGATCCCCGGCGATCTGCCCTGGATTTCCAAGGACGAAGTGGAAGCCGTGATGAACGGCGCGGGCCTGAGGATTCGCCGGTGAACGACTTCCACCCGAGTCCCGAGCAAGTCCGCGAACTCGACCGCGCCGGGCCGCCGCCCTGCCTTCGCCGCCGCGCCGGCCCTGCCGTGGCAGCATTTCACTTCCCCCCGATCTCCTTCACCCGGACGTTGCGATACCGCACGAACTGCTTGGTGTAATCGCCGCCGCCGTGGACTTGCAGCGCGATGCCGCCCGTGTCGGCCAGCCGCTTCTCGGTGTCGGTGAACGCCATGAACTTCACCCCCTTGATCCACGTCGTGATCTTCGGCGGGTTGCCCTCGATGCGGGCGCGGAGTTCGTTCCACTCGCCGTGGACCCAGAACTTCGGCCACTCGTCGGCCGTCACCGGGCACGGGAACGGCTTGTACTCGACCACCTTCATGACTTTGACGCTGTCGAGGAAGTCGAAGTTGCGGACGTGCGGCTTGCCGCCGATGCCCTCGCCGTACACGCCCATCAGGTTGCCGCCCTTGTGGTAGTCGATCATCGCCTGGTAGCACTTGCCGGTGTCGGTGGACCGCAGGAACAGGCCGCTGTCCGGGCCGTCGTCGTTCTTCATCTCGAGGGCGATCTCGAAGTCGCCGTACTGCTTCTCGGTGATGAGGATGCCGCCGTTGCCGGGCACGTCCTGGCTGCCGGTGATGGCCCCGTCCGCCACCGCCCACTTGCCGCCGGACTTGTTCTTGCTGGTGCCGCTGTGCCCGGTCTTGGCCGACACCGTCCAGCCGTCCAGCGTCTTGCCGTCGAAGATCGGCACGAACCCCTTCTCGTCGAACGCCTCCGGCTTGGGGAGGTCGGCCGCCGCCGGCGGGAGGAGCAGCAGGGCGAGCAGGGGCAGGGCGAACAGCGCGCGAACCATGACGGCAACCTCGGAGAGTGCGGGACCACGGGGCATGATAAGCGAGACGGCGGGCGATTTCACGCGGCGGGAATGGCGGACCAGACTTCGGCGGGGAAGAAGCGGGCGAGGTGGCGGACGTTCGTCGTGGCGATGACCGCGTCCGCGACTCGAAGGCTCTGGGCTTGCCCGACCAGGATCATGTCGGCGTCGATGGTGTCGTCGCCGGCGGTCGGCTGCCCCGTTTGCCGGGCGACGGCCCACAGCTCCGCCGCCCGCCGCATGGCGTCGGTGCTGATGGGCAGGTACTCCGTCACGAGGTGGACAGCGTCCAAGCGGGTCAGCCGGGCCGTCGCGCGGAGGCGGAGTAATTCGCGGCGGACTTCGTAGTCGGTAATCTCCGGAAGGAAGACCCGCGCGCCGCCGTCGAGCAACCCGGCGAGCCAGGCGATGCACGCCTGCGCCGTCGGGTTCCCTTCCCGCCCGCAGAGCAAACCCAGAGGCGCGGCATCCAGGATCACGATTCTGCTCACGATTCGAACTCCTTGCAGTACTCCTCGAACAGCGGCCGGTGCGGGCGGTGGGAATCGATGGCGCGGAAGAACTCCCGTTGCTCCCGTTCACCCTCCGGGGTCGGACGTTCGGCCAGTGTGATCCACAACCGGAGCATCTCCCCGCCGAGTTTCCGCCGCTCGTCGGGCGAAAGGGTGGTGTCGCGGAGTCGTTCCCGAAGCCACCGCTCGCGGGCGATGGCGCGGTCTTCGGTCGTGTCCTCCGTCGGCATCGGCTCCGTCGATGACGAGTCGCCGGTCACTTCGAGCAGTTCGGGCATGGTCGTTCCTCCGCGCTTCGGGGCGATGGCCTATTCTACCGCCGCCGCGCGGCGATTGGAACCGCGTCGCGCCCGCCCGTGTCGAACCCGCCGTCCGGCGGTACACTTCCCCCGTCCCCTTTCCCCTCGGAGCGTACTCCCCGATGGTCCGCACCCTGATCGCCGCCGCCGGCCTGCTGGCCGCCGTCGCACCGGCCTTCGCCGACGAGAAGAAGATGGAAGCCCGCCTGTTCGAGCTGCGCATCTACACCGCCCCCGCCGGGAAGCTGGACGCCCTGCACGCCCGCTTCCGCGACCACACCGTCAAGCTGTTCGAGAAACACGGCATGGCGAACATCGGCTACTGGGTGCCGGTGGACAACAAGGAAAACAAGCTGTACTACGTGATCGCGCACAAGGACAAGGCCGCCCGCGCCGCCAGCTTCAAGGCGTTCGGGGCCGACCCGGACTGGCAGAAGGCGTACAAGGAGAGCGAGAAGGACGGCCCGCTGACGACCAAGGGGGGAATCGAGTCGGTGCTGCTGACCGCGACCGACTACTCGCCGGCCGTCGCGCCGACCGTCGGCAAGGAGGACCGCGTGTTCGAGCTGCGCATCTACACCGCCACCAAGGGCAACCTGCCGGGGCTGAACGCCCGCTTCCGCGACCACACGCTGAAGCTGTTCGAGAAGTACGGCATGACCAACCTGCCGTACTTCAACGTGGCCAAGGGCGAGAAGGGCGACGACGCGATGCTGTACTACTTCCTGGCGCACAAGAGCCGGGAGGCGGCCAAGGCGTCGTTCGACAAGTTCCGCCTGGACGCCGACTGGCTGGCCGCGCGGAAGGCCAGCGAGGAGAAGGGCGGCGGCTCGCTGACCGAAGCCAAGGGCGGCGTGGTGTCGATCTTCCTGAAGGCGACCGACTACTCGCCGACGAAGTGACCGAAGTGGTCTGCTCGCTCCGCGAGCGGTCTTCGCCGACCCGCTCGCGGAGCGAGCAGAACACGTCCGTCGGAGTTCCGGTCATGGCCGAGTTCGACGACCTGCTGGCCGGCATCCGGGCGCACCCCGCCGACGAGCTGCGGCGGCTGGTGTTCGCCGACTGGCTGGACGAGAACGCCGGCGGCGATCCGCTCTGGTCGCCGTGGGCCAGCTACCTCCGCTGGGCCGTGGCCGCCGTCCGCACCCCCCGCACCGACCCCGACTACTGGAAGTACCGCCGCTACCCGGAGGAGCCGCCGCACGGGTTGTCGCGGTTCCTCGGCATCGAAGGCCAGCCCGGCCACTTCGAGTGGCTGTGCGGGTTCCCCGATATTCTCAGCCTGGACGTGGACACCCTGCACGCCCACGACTGGCGACTGGCCACCCTTCCGGGTCCACTCCGCCGACTGACGGTGTACGCACGGGACCATCCGACGATTCCCCAACCGGATAGCTCCCCCGCAACGCCCTTACCGCCGGTGGCGACCGATTGGGTGGCCGGGCCGACGGTGGCCCGCGCCGGCGCACTCGACGTGTATATGAACTATCTCGACGCGCCGGCGGTGCTGGCCGCGCTTGCCGCCCGTGCCGGCTCGCTGCCGCCACTCTCGCTCACCCTGAGTGTCGCCGCCCCGGAGGTCGCCACCGCGCTGACCGAGTCGCCGTTCCCCTCCCTCGTCGGGCTGAGCGTGCTGAACCTACACGAGCCGGAACAGTTAGCCGAGTCCGGAAACCTGCGCGGGGTGAAGTCCTTCGCCGCGAGCGGGAGGCCGGCCGAGTCGGGGCGGTATCGCCGTCTGGCTGAACGGCTGCCGGGCCTGACGCGATTGGCGCTCGGGGAAGCCGTCCAGGCGGCGTTCCTGATGGCGCTGGTCGACGGCTGTTCGCCGGGTTTGACGCACCTAGAAGCGAGGGCGCTGACGCACGACTCGCCGGGGTGGGCGGCGTTCGCCGCGTCGCCGGCATTCGCTCGCCTGGAGCGGCTGTCGTGGTCCGGCGGTGGCTCCGATGACACGACGGCTGGGGTGTGGCCGGCCGGGTTGTCAGAACCGGAGCCGGCCGGGCTGATCCTGAATGCCAACTATTTGCCGAGTGGTCGCACCCTGGCCCTCTTCGCCTCGCCGATGCTGAACCGCTGCTCGTGCCTGTTCGCCACCGGTTGCGGGCTGACGGCGGACGCCTACCTCGCGCTCGCCGAGAACCCGGCCGCGCGGAACCTGAACGTGCTTTCCATCCAGAGGCCGTTCAAGAGCAACCCGATCTGCACCGGCACCGTGATGGAAGCGTTCGCCCGCTCGCCGCACCTCGCCGGCCTGACGGAGCTGTCGCTGACGTTCCATTCGATCACCGACGACGACTTCGAGGAGTTGCTGACCGCGCCGTTCGCCGACGGGTTGCGATACCTGAATCTGGCCGGCAACTACTTCTCGGAACACGTATTGGAGCGGCTGACCGACCCCGACACGCTGCCCGAACTGACGTGGCTCGACATCCACAAGCCGACCAACGGCAGCCCCAGGCTGGAACCCGCCTTCCAGAAGCGATTCGGCCCGAACTTCGTGTTCTGAGCCGCAGCCGGTTGTAGGTCGCGGTCGAACTCGGCCGTAGGCCGGGGAGGCCCGACACCCGACACCACCGGCGGTGAAAACGATGTCGGGCCTCCCGTCCCTTGCGGGACGCTCGACCGCGACCTACTTCCGGAGGTCGAGCCGGCCGTAAGCCCGACACAGCTGACACGCCCAAATGTCGGGCCTCGAAGACTCGACCGCGACCTACGAAACGCAACCCACCCGCCAACGCCATGAACTTCTCCACCCCGCTCGCCCGCCTCCGGCTCATCGGCCTCGTCGAAGGCACCTCGTGCGTGCTGCTGTTCTTCGTCGCCATGCCGCTGAAGTACCTGGCCGATCAGGGCTGGGCCGTCACCGCCGTCGGGTCGGCGCACGGGCTGCTCTGGGTGACGTACCTGCTGGCGGTGATGAACGTGTGGCGGGCGCGACGGTGGCCGGTGGAGCGGGCCATCGTCGCCGGGTTGGCGTCGATCCCGCCCATCGCCACGTTCATCTTCGACCGCTACTTGAAACGCGAGCAGGACGCGACCGGCGATCAGGCGACCGGCACCGCGCCGGCCGTGGCGAGCGATTCGGTCAGGTGAACCCACGTCTTGCACCCGGCATACTCCGGCGACTCGACGACTTCCACCGGAGCTGCCGCACGGAACACGGCCACGTCCAGAACGTACAGCCCCGGCGTGCGGTAGGCGAACCGCTGGCGGACGGTGGCCTCGCCGAGGATGTGCCGGTCGGCGAGCGCCAGCACGGCGTCGAGCGAATCCGCGAACGTGACCGCCTTCACCTCGGCGAAGTGCGACAGCCGCACCGTGCCCGCCGGCGCGCGCTCCGCCTCGGCCTCCGCCAGCAGCGGCAGAAACTCCGCGCGGATGCCGGCCTGTTGCTGCTCGTGGAAGTGCGTCGGGTACAGCCAGAAGCGGTCGAACTCCGGGCGAAACACCCCGCCCTCCTCGGCGATGCCGCCCTTGCGGAGGATCAGCCGTTGCCGGCCGTCGGCCAGCGCCCGGCAGACGACCGCCCACTCCTTGAACGCGACGGCAAGCATGGGTGACTCCGGAGTTGTTAGGGGAGGACTTCGCCGGCCGGCCCTGCGGACCACCCGCGACCTGTTCCGGACGGATCTGATCGCGCGCGGTCTCGTCGTTCGGCGGTGGGAAATGCCGGACGATGCGGTGGAACTGCGGGTCCGGGCAGTGTCCCGGCCCGCCGGCGGCCGGGCGACTGGGAACGGGCGTTCCGAAGGCGGAAGTCGTGACGGGGAAGCCCCATCGTCCCACCTCCCCTCGTCGAGGGTTCGCTTGCGTGCTCTGCTCGCTCCGCGAGCGGTCTTCGTTCGGGCTGGTTGAAGTGCTCTGCTCGCTCCGCGAGCGGTCTTCGGTTTGCGCACCCAAGACCCGCTCGCGGAGCGAGCCGAGCACTTCCAGGGGAGACCGCGCTTGCGTGCTCTGCTCGCTCCGCGAGCGGTCTTCGGTGTGCCCAGCCAAGACCCGCTCGCGGAGCGAGCAGAGCACTTCCACCTCCTCCTCATCGTCCGGCCATTCGTAGACCGAATCCAGCGACCACTTGCCGCGCATCCGCTCCTTCTCCTGCTTCAGGATGGCCATCGCCGCGCGGAACCGGTCGCCGGGGCAGCGGGCGCGCAGCCCCTGCCGTCGCCCTTTGGCGATGAGCAGGAGACAGGCGATATCCACCGGCTTGGGTGCGGCGACGGGCATGGGATGCCCTCCGAAGGGAAGCGACAGGACAACTATGCACTACAAATGGACAGAAGTCAAGTAAAGTGGACGGAATTGCAGAAATAGTTGCCGCGCGAACACAACCCAGGCCCGGCGGTCGGGTGCGGTTGTCCTTCGCACCGGCTCGGCGGGTCGGCTATACTGGCAGGCCCGTCCTCCGTGGGTTCGCCGATGCCGCCGGGTTTCACTTGGGTCGATCCGCCCCACCTCGCCGCGCTGGCGTTCCCGGACGCCGCCGACCTCGCGTGGCTGCGCCGCAACGGCATCGACCTGCTGCTGTCCCTCACCGAAGACCCGCCGTTCCGCCGGTACGTCAACGACGCCGGCCTGATGACGGTTCACATCCCGGTGCCGGACCTGTCCGCCCCGTCCGCCCGCCAACTCGACCTCGCCGTGGACACCCTCACCCGCGCGAAGGCGACCGGCCTCGGCGTGGCCGTCCACTGCGCCGCCGGCAAGGGCCGCACCGGGACGATCCTCGCCGCGTTCTGGGTGGCCCAGGGGCTGACCGCCTCCGCCGCCCTCCGCCGCGTCCGCGAGTCGCGGCCGGGGTCGGTCGAGACTAGCGACCAGGAACGCGCCGTGGCCGACTTCGAGAAGCGGAAGCGGGAGTGAGGCGCGCCCCGCCTACACCCCCGCCTCGCCCATGTCCTTGACCAACTGGCGGGCCAGTTTGTAGGCGTTGCGGACGACGGTGACGCGGACCTCCATCTGGCCGTCGTTGAACAGGGTGCCCGGCGCGCACTTCGGCAGGCCGGCCAGCTCCAGCGTCAGCGGCAACATGCTGAGGAACTCCTTCATCCGCTGCTGCCGCACTTCGGGGGTGATTTCGTCGGCCATGGCACGCACTCCGGGAAGGGGATCGATTCGCCGCCGCCGTCGATAAACTTACCCGGACGGGTGGCAGTTCGCAAGTACGCGGAGGCGAGTCATGCTGAGCGACGGCCAGTTGCTACTGAAGGCGATTTGCGCCGATCCGGACGCCGACCTGCCCCGGCTGGTGTACGCCGACTACCTGGACGACAAGGGGCAGCCCGAACGCGCCGCGCTCGTCCGGCTACAGGTGGAGTTCGGGCGGAAGTTGCGGAACGCCGAAGGGACGGACGGCGAAATCCGAGCGCGGGAAGTGGCGCTGTGGATGGACCACGGGGGGCAATGGCTCGCCGAGTTGCCGAAGATCGGCGGCGTCGTCTGGGACACCGTCTTCCACCGGGGGTTCGTGGAACGGGTCGTGGTGTACAGCGACCGCCTTCTTGTGGAACACGCCGACGCCATTCTGGCACTGAACCCGATCTACCACCTCACGGTCGAGAACTTCACCGGCGCGCCGGGTGTCACTCGGCTCCACGCCTTCAGGAACCTGAAGACCGCTAGGCTCAATGCCACTGTCGCTTCGCTCGCGGTGGTCGAAGAACTCCTCGCGTGGAATGAGATACGACCCGATCTCGTGTTGAGGCTTCGGCTCGGCGATGGAGACGCCGCACACCGGCACGCGGAAGTGGACGCGAAGTTTCACCTCCAAATCCACGGCACGGTCGCCGAGCCGGTGCCCGCTCCCTTGCCACCCGATCCGCCGCCGGAGCCGCGTCCGGGGCGTCGTCGCCGGAACCGCCGGTCGTAACGCTCCTCGCCCCGCCGCGCGTACAATTCCGATATCTCCCCCTCTCTCCCACGGGGTTTCGCCATGGCGCTGACGCAATCGCAGATCGACGAGCAGAAGAAGCAGGTCGAGGAAATGCTCGGCCCGGACCTGGACAAGCTCGGCTTCGCCAAGTCGCTCTTCTTCGGCCGGTTCAAGGGCGACGTGCTGTTCCCATACCCGAAGTTGTCGCCGGACATGCAGGCCGCATCGGACGACATGGCGGCGAAGGTGCGGGCGTTCGCCGACGCGCACATCGACCACATGAAGATCGACCGTGAGGCCCGTATCCCGGATTCGGTGATCGACGGGCTGGCCAAGCTCGGCCTGTACGGGCTGACCATCCCGGCGGAGTTCGGCGGCCGCGGGTTCAACCAGCAGCAGTACCTGAAGTGCATGGAAATCCTCGGCGGGCACTGCGCCAGCACCGCCGTGTTCGTGAACGCGCACCACTCCATCGGCGTGCGGGCGCTGGTGCTGTTCGGGTCGAAGGAGCAGCAGGCGAAGTGGCTGCCGGGGTTGCTCGACGGGTCGAAGCTGTGCGCCTTCGCGCTGACCGAACCGGAAGCCGGGTCCGACGCCGGCGGCGTCCGCACCACGGCCACACCCACCGCGGACGGCACCGCGTACATCCTGAACGGCACCAAGCACTACATCACCAACGGCGGCATCGCGCACATCCTCACGGTGATGGCCCGTACACCAGACCAGAAAGATCCGAACGGCAAAGTGACGGCGTTTCTGGTCACGCCCGACATGCCCGGCTTCCACGTGGTCGAGGCCCGCGCCGAGAAGTGCGGCATCCGCGGCACCGCCACCGGCAAGATGACGTTCACCGACATGCGGGTGCCGGCGGAGAACATCCTCGGCAAGATCGGCCGGGGGTTGCAGGCGGCGCTCACGGTGCTGAACTTCGGCCGCACCACGTTCGGGGCCACCTGCACCGGTCACGCCAAGGTGTGCGTCGAGGCGATGGTGACGCACGCCAAGAACCGCCGGCAGTTCCAGCAGGCACTGGCCGAGTTCCAGATGGTGCAGAAGAAGGTCGGGTTCGCCGCCGCGCACACGTTTGCCATGGAGGCGATGACGGCGCAGTGCGCCGCGTTCATCGACCGTGGAGCCGACGACTACATGCTGGAAACGGCCATGCTGAAGGTGTTCGCAACCGAACATCTGTGGACTATCGTCAACGACACCTTGCAGGTGTGGGGCGGCAAGGGGTACTTCTGCGACCAGCCCGTCGAGCGGTGGATGCGGGACGCGCGGATCAACACCATCGGCGAGGGGGCGAACGACGTGCTGAAGGCGTTCATCGCCGTCGTCGGCTGCCGCGCGCCGGGCGAATACTTGAAGAAGCTGCGCGACGAGGCGCTCGGCGGCGTGAAGGGGTTCTTCCGCCGGCTGCCCGCCGCCCTCGGCGTCGGCACCAAGCTGCTGGCCCCGTGGCTGACGACGAGCGCCCCGACGGTGCCGGTGCAGTCCGCCGCGCTGCGCGATGACGCCTACGCCCTCGCCCGGCTGGTCCGCGAGTTCGGCCTGAAGCTGCCGCACGTCTTCATGAAGCTGAAGGACGAGACCACGTTCGTGCAGGCGCAGTTGGTGCACGAGCGCCTCGCCGACATCGCCATCGATCTGTATGCCGCCGCCTGTACGCTGGCCCGGCTGGACGCGATGCCGGCGGGATCGCAACCCGACCCGTTCGCCGACGCCACGGCGGGCGAGGCGTTCCTGAAAATGGCCTTCCGCCGCATCCGCAACAACTTCGCCGCGCTCGACGACAACGACGACGCCGCGTGGCTGGACGCGGCGAAGACGACGCTGGCGAAGTGGTAGTGGAACTGGCACCGCACCGTTCAAGAAGAGGAACACGGATGACACGGAGAAAACCGGGATGAAGAGGATCGATCACCAGGAGTCAGGGGACAAGAGGCAGGAGCCGGAAGGCAGGAACAGCCACGGGCCTTCTGACTTCTGTTCCCCGACTCCCGTCTCCTGATTTCCGATCCTCTTCATCCCTGCCTTGATCCGTGTCATCCGCGTTCCTCTTTTTTGAACGGTACCAGTTTTCGCAAGGGGAAAGCATGTCCGCACTCCCGCCACGGCCGTTCAAGTTCACCCGCGAGCAGTACTACTGCCTCGCGGACCTGGGCTACTTCAACGGCCGGCGGGTGGAGCGCATCCGCGGGGAGATCGTCGAGAAGTGCAAGGCGAAGTGGTCCGAGACATCCACGAAGATTCGCGTCGATTCGGCATTGCAAATCGCGTTCGCCGGCCTCGGCTGGGTGAACGAACAGTCGCCGTTGACCTTGCCCGACTCGGATCCGGAACCGGACCTGGCCGTCTACCGAGGGACGGAGACGGACTACACCGATCATCCCACCGCCGCGCAAACCCTTCTCGTCGTCGAGGTGGCCGACACGTCCCTCTTCTACGACACCACCACGAAGGCCGAGCTGTACGCCGAGGAAGGCATCGCCGAATACTGGGTCGCGGACGTGAACGCCAAGCAACTGCTGGTCTTCCGCGACCCGGCCCCCGTCGCGGCCGGCGGACATGCGTACCGAACGACTCTCGCCCTCGGCGTCGGCGACACGGTCGTCCCGCTGAACGCGCCGGCGCACACGCTGCGAGTGTCCGACCTGCTACCGTAGTTCCACCGACGTACTCTGCTCGCTCCGCGAGCGGGCCTGGGGTTGCGTTCCGAAGACCGCTCGCGGAGCGAGCAGACCACTACAGACCTGTTACCGTTACAGACCTGCTACCGTAGTTCCACGGGTTCGGCCACGGTGCCGTTCGCGGCGCGGGCGACGTACACCGCCACCGGCTTCGTCGCCGCCTTCAGCACCCGTTTCGCCGTCGCCAATTCGTCGTCCGAAGCGTCCGTGATCCAGATGACGTAGTCCGCGCCGAGCGCGATCGCGGCCCGCAACCCGACCTCGTGCGCGCTGCCCCCTTCCGCCTTCAACTCCGCGACGGCGTCGGCGACATCCGCCAGCACATCGTCCTTCGAGACGAGCAGCTTCCCCGCCGTGCCGCGCAGCACCGGTGTCGCGGTTCCGTGGTACGTCAGCACCTGGAACTTCGACCCGCTCGCCGTCGCGCTCGCGGTGGCGATCAGTGCCGCGCGGGCGGCGTCGAAGGTGTCGCGGTTCAACCCCATGCTCGCCGAGCGGTCGAGCAAGTACACCGCGACCGCCCCGTCCGGCAGCGGGCCGTGGAGCGGCTTCCCGCCGCTGAATTTCGCAGCGCCCTTGATCGACGGGGTTGCGTCGGGCTTCGCGGCGGTGACGGGTTCGACCGGTTGGATGTCCGTGACCGACTTCACATCCGACGGGATCGTCGGCAGGGGGAAGTCCTCGGCCGGCGTCGCCACCGGCGTCGGCCGCGCGGCCAGATCGCGGAGGATCGCCTGCAAATTCTCGGGAACGGCGGGCGGGACGGCCGTCAGGAGCGGCAGCCGGCCCGGTTCGGCCACCGGCTCCGGTTGCGGGTTCCACTGCGGAACGGGCACCGCATCGGCCGGCGGTTCATCACTCGGCAGAGCGAGGCTGAGGCTAAAGGTGTCGGCCGGCGCTGCGCTCGACACCGGGGCGGTGGAGCGCGACGGGGCGGTCGGCAGCAGCAGGTACAACCCGCCGGCGAGGGCGGCGTGCACGGCCGCCGACGCGAGCCAGACCCGGCGCGGGATGCGGGTGACGCGGGGGCGCATGACCACCTCAGAAGCGGAGGCCGTAGAAGAAGCTGGCAATCGGGTACAGGTTCGCGTTGAACATGGTGCGGGGAATTCCTCGGGTCCAGGGTTCGATTTCCCCGCTCACCCGCGTCGCCAGGCCGAGCTTGAAGCCGATCTCGACGCCGAAGTGCGGGCTGAAGTCGTGCAGCCAGGAGATGTCCACGTCGGCGGCGAGGGCGACGGCCGTGTTCTTCTCGTAGCGATCCTGGTAGTAGCCGAAGGAATAGTACCCCCCCTCGTAATACCGCCGCTCGACCAGCCGCCGCTGGTTCGGCAGGACGTGAACGCCGACACCCGGCGACACCATGAGCTGGTCGCCGTGGCCGAACTCCTTCGCCGTGAATTGCATCCGTGCGCCGCCGCCGTACATCCAGTTGAACAGCTCGCTGCCGCCGTAGGCTTCCAGCCACAGCGACCCGTTCGGCCGGTCCCACACCTTCACCCCGACGCGGGCGGTGAACGGCTGGAGTGTCGTGATGCCGAGCGACACCCAGTGCTGCTGCCCGCTCCGCGCGGGCGTGCCGCTCAGCACGTCGGCGGCCACGACCGGCTCCGCAGGGGTTCCCGGCGGCGCGAGGACGCTCGTGGCGGCGGCGGCGGCCGGCGGGACCGCCGGGCCGAGGACTTCGACTCCGCCGGGCGACATCCGCGGCCCCATCTGGAGCTGCGCGAACGCGGGCACGGCCGACAGGAGCGCGGCGAGAACGGCGACGAGCGACTTGTTCGGCATGACGGTTCTCCCGGCGACCTTCTTGAAACTCCGGAACTTGAAACCTGGCTAGAGCAGACTTCGGGGTGGTGTAGCGATTTGGTTTTGTTAGCCCGCCGCGCCAGCAAGGGGCCAACCACTCAGG
>JAYUFU010000345.1:0-4468 GCA_043738505.1 Fimbriiglobus sp.
GCGCCAGCAAGGGGCGAATCGCCGAAGTGGTTGGCCCCTTGCTGGCGCGGCGGGCTAACAAAACACAACTCGGCGGGTGAGGATTCTTCCGACGCATCCCCTCCCAGGTCTCCCCATGCCCGTCGTCACGCTCGCGTCGGCTTTGGCCCGGTGGCTGCCGGACGGCTGTGCCCGGTCGGTGGTGGTGGACGCAACGACAGTGCGGGATGCGCTGTCCGAACTGTTCGCGGTCTACCCGACATTGCGCGGGTACGTCCTCGACGAACGCGGGAACGTCCGGCACCATGTCGTCGTGTACGTCGGCGGCGACGCGGTGCGGGACAAGGCGGACCTGTCGCAACCCCTGTCCACGGCTGCCGAAGTCCACATCTTCCAGGCCTTATCCGGGGGGTGACTCGTGGCGGATCGCATTCTCGTTTCGACGCGCAAGGGACTGGTCGCGCTTGCCCGTACTGGCGGCGGGTGGGCCGTGGACCGGGTGTCCTTCCTCGGCCACAACGTCACCACGGCGGCGGTCGATCCGCGCACCGGCAACTTGTACGCGGCGCTCAACCTCGGCCACTTCGGGGTGAAGCTGCACCACTCGGCCGACGGCGGCGCGACGTGGGAAGAGCGGCCGGTGCCGGAGTACCCCGACGGCGAGATGGCCGTGCTGGGCGACGGCAAGACGACAAAGCCGGCGAAACTGTCGCTGCTCTGGGCGCTCACGCCCGGCGGCGCGGACCAACCCGGCCGACTGTGGGCGGGGACGATCCCCGGCGGACTGTTCCGCTCCGACGACCACGGCCAGAGCTGGCAACTGATGCGCGACCTGTGGGACCGCGAAGAGCGAAAAGGCTGGTTCGGCGGCGGGTACGACTTCCCCGGCATCCATTCCATCGCGGTCGATCCGCGCGACTCGACGGCGGTGCGCATCGGCATCTCCTGTGGCGGCGTGTGGCGGACGGCCGACGACGGCGCGACGTGGACCGCGTCCACCGGCATGTTCGCCGACTTCATGCCCCCAGAGCGGCGGTTCGACCCGAACATCCAGGATCCGCACCGCATGACGCAGTGCCCGGCCGCGCCGGATCACCTGTGGGTGCAGCACCACAACGGCGTGTTCCGCAGCACCGACGGCGGGGCGACGTGGCGCGAGGTGCCGAACGTGCCGCCGGCGGTGTTCGGGTTCGCCGTCGGGGTGCATCCGACGAAGCCCGATACGGCCTGGTTCGTCCCGGCGGTGAAGGACGAAACCCGCGTGCCGGTGAACGCCGAGTTCGTCGTCACCCGCACCCGCGACGGTGGCAAGACGTTCGACGTGTTGCGAAACGGCCTGCCCGCCACGCCGTCCTACGACATCGTCTACCGCCACGCCCTCGCGGTGGACGACACCGGAGCCGGCTCGCCATCGGCAGCACCACCGGCGGCTTCTGGACCTCCGACGACGAAGGCGACAACTGGGTGCAGCTCCCGGCCCGCCTGCCGCCCGTTCACGCGGTCGCGTTCGTGGCGTGAGCGGCGATCCTGGCCGTGACGCGAACGGCGGCAACCGTTAGAATTCTCCTCATCGGGTGGTGGAGGAAATGGCGATGACCCCACCACCCGAGTCGAAGTTTGAAATCCTGGAAGCACCCGACTTCGCGAAGTGAGTCAAGAAGAATCGGCTGCGAGCGTCGGTCGAATCGCTCAAGGAAGACATCGCGGCAAACCCGGACATGGGCGACGTGATTCCGGGCGGCGGCGGGTTGCGGAAAATCCGCATGGCCGGGCACGGCAAGGGGAAGCGAGGCGGGTTCCGTGTCATCTGCGTTCTACTCCTGAGCCGCACCCTGGCGGTTCTGATGGACGGCTACTCGAAATCGGACAAGAAAGACTTGTCGGAAGACGAACTGAAGTCGCTCGTGGCGGTTCGCGGCGCGGTCGAATCGGCCATCACCGCCGCCCGCTCCACACAGCAGGAGGACGGATGATGGCGACCGCGACGAAAGCGAAGGCGAAGCCCAGCCCGAAGACGGCGAAGAGCGGGAAACGGAAAACCCCCGGGCGGGAATCGGAGGAGACCCGCCCGCCGCTGTTCGAACGGCTGAAGAAGGCATTCGACGATGTCCGCCGACACTTCCAAGGGGAAGATGTGGGCGTCATTACCACGGTCTACGTCGTATCCGGCGTGGCGGCGACGGTCGTGGCGGAGGTGAAGGCGGCGCGGGAGGCGGCCGGGCTGACGCTCGCGCAGGTGGCCGCGCGGGCGCGGCTGTCGGTCGGCACGCTGTCGAAGCTGGAGTCGGGCAAGACGCCGAACCCGACGGTGGACACGCTGGCGCGGTACGCCGCCGCCGCCGGGCGGGTGCTGACGCTGGGCACCGTGCCGATGAAGCACCCACTCGTGTGACGCGGTTCTACCGCCGGTGCAGGCCGTTACATTCCCATGACGTTCGCGCGGTAAAACTGGAGGCACTGACCCGACTCTGGGAACCCGCCATGCGCGCCGCCTTCGCACTTCTGTTCGCCGCCACTGGCGCGGCCGCGCCGGTGCCGAAGGACTTCAAACCGCCGCCGGTCGTGCTGACCCTGTCGACTGGGAAGTCGCCGTACCAGGAGGCCGAGGTGGTGATGGTCGCCATCCGCAACAACGGCACCGAAGAGTTGAAAGTGACGTACGCCGGTATTCCGTCCATGCCGTTCGGGATCGGGTTTCGGGACGACAAGGGACGAGTGGTGGAGTACTTCATCTCGGAAACCATTTCCGGACTCCTCGGCGTGTCCACCGTCAAAGTCCCGCCGGGGAAGACGGCAACCGTGATGCTGGCCCTGCACCCCGGTTACTTCACCAACGGCGTGTGGCCGGCCGGCAAGTTGACCGTCGTCGTGCGGCTCAAAGTGGGGAAAAAGGTGTACGCTTCCGAGCCGCTGGTGTTCAGGGAGTAACGTGGATTGTGTGGCGAATCCACTCGGGTCGCACGGTCGGGCGGGCACGACTGGCGGCGGTTGCGCGGATTCTTCCGAATCGGTGTTCGCGCCGCCCCCGATTTGGGATACACTGTCTTTGTGGCGGAATCTTCCGCCCGTCAGGAATCCACGACCCGTCTCGTCCCGATACGACCCTTCTTGGCCGATCCGCCGCGAGTCACCCACTCGCAGCCCCCCAAGAATTCGCCTCGCCAGACCTGTTGTCCGCCGCCCGTCGTTACGCCGGGCGGCCGGGGTTGTTCTTCTGAATCGGCGTCGGCCACCCGGTCGCGCCGTCCGTTCCCGGGCCGCAAGGCCCCGAAGTGAGTACCCGTGAGTAAGAAGCTGTACGTCGGCAACCTGTCCTACGACGTGTCCGAGGCCGAACTCCGCGAGATGTTCGGCGCGTTCGGGGCCGTGCAAACGGCCCAAGTCATCACCGACCGAGAGACCGGCCGGTCCAAGGGGTTCGGGTTCGTCGAGATGGGGAGCGACCAGGAGGCGACGGCCGCCATCGACGGCCTGAACGGGCGCATGTCCGGCGGCCGGGCGCTGACCGTGAACGAAGCCAAGCCGAAGGAAGAGCGGCCGCGCGGCGGCGGCGGCGGTGGTTACGGCGGTGGCGGCGGCGGTCGCTACTAACCCCGGCCACCCGGTGTGAAGTCAACCGAGCTTCGGTCCCGCGTCGGCGGGCCGGGGCTTTTTTCGTGACCGTGGCTGCGCTCAGCCCCGGCCAACGAACGGCATGGCCGTGGCCATCACGGTCAGGAACAGCACGTTCGCGTCGAGCGGCAGGCCGGCCATGTAGACGACCGCGCGGGCGACGTGGGCCACGTCCATCGTCGGCTCGACGGCGACGGTGCCGTTCGCCTGGGGCACACCCGTCTTCATCTTCGCCGTCAACTCCGTGTCGGCGTTGCCGATGTCGATCTGCCCGCAGGCGATGTCGAACGCGCGGCCGTCGAGCGCGGTGGCCTTAGTCAGCCCGGTGACGGCGTGCTTGGTGGCCGCGTAGGGGGCCGAGTTTGGTCGCGGGGTGGTGGCGGCGATGGACCCGTTGTTGATGATCCGCCCGCCCCTCGGCTGCTGCGACTTCATCAGCCGGAACGCCTGCTGCGTGCAGAGGAACACCCCGGTCAGGTTCACGTCCACGACCGTCCGCCACTGCTCGTAGGTCAGGTCTTCGAGCGGGACCGCCGGCGCACCCGTGCCGGCGTTGTTGAACAGCAAGTCGAGCCGCCCGAAGGCCGCATCCGTTTGGTCGAACAAGGCGCGGACGGACGCCGGGTCGGTCACGTCGGTCGGCACGCACAGCGCCCGGCTACCACTCGGCGCGAGCGCAGCCGTTGCCGCGAGCGCGTCCCCGCGCCGGCCCGCCAGGACGACGACGTAGCCCTCGCCCAGCAGCGCCAGCGCGACCGCCCGGCCGATGCCCGACCCGGCCCCGGTCACGAGTGCGACTTTGCCCGAATCCGCCATCGGTGGTCCTCATGCGGACTCTGTGCGTTCCGCGGGAGCTGTCATGGTTAGCCCGCCGCGC
>JAYUFU010000346.1:0-34073 GCA_043738505.1 Fimbriiglobus sp.
TTGGGGTGGGGGGCTTTGTGCAATAATTTGCCCCGCGACCGTGAGGGAGCGAGCCGCCACTCACTTCGCCCGCTTGGCGGCGTCGCTCAGTTCCTGGCACGCGCCTTCGAGGTCGCGGTTGCCGGACTCGCGGGCCTTCTCCAACCCGCGCTCGGCGAACGCCAGCGCCTTCGGTCCCTGGCGGGCGCTCAGCATCGTTTCCGCCGCCGTCACGATGAATCGCGGCTCGTCCGGGTTGCGGGCGATGAGCGCCTCGAACTCGCCGGCGGCCCCGTCGATGTTCCCGGTCTTGGCCAGCAGTTGCGCCTTGCGGAGGCCGAACTCGTTGGCCCGCTTGCCGCCGTTCTGCTCGGCGTCGTAGGCCGCCCCGCCCTCGGCCAGTTTCAGCGCCGCCGGCTGGTCGTTCTCGGCAATGGCCCCCTGGATGGCGCACAGGTACAGGGCGTAGCGATCCGGCTTGGCGGCGTCGGCCGGCTTGCCGATGCCTGCCTTGGCGAACGCGACCGCCAACTCCCGCGCGTCCAGTTTCAAGGACGCCTTCATCGCCTCCTCGGTCTCCACCGCCGTCAACTCGTCGGCCTTTAGCAGCCCCAGGTCGGCGGCGCTCATCGCGGCGAAGTCCTTCTTCGCCGGAGCCGGCGCGGCGGGGGCCGTCGTGGGCGGGGCGGTCGCGGCACTCGCGGCGGCCAGCAGGTCGGCCGGCGGGCCGTCGGATGCCTGCTTCTCGGCCCCCAGCTTGTGCCGCAGGCGGTCGAAGTCGTACACGTTCATCGGCACGGCCACTTCGCCCCGCGCCCGCCGGGGCACGGCCCCGATGACGCAGTCCTGGACGAACTTGAGGACGCCGAGCAGCTTCTTCCGCATCAGCTTGCTGCCGCCGGCGTCGAGCGGGCGGACGCCGTGCAGCGCCTTCAGCGGGCGGTTCACCCAGTCGTTGTCGAAGAACCGCTCGGCGTACTCCTTCATTTTCTTCTCGGCCTCGTCCACGTTGGCCACGCGGGTGGGGTACGCCAGCGCCTCCTGGACGATGTCGGCGAACTGGGCCGGGCCGGTCCCCTCGACCGGCTCGCCGACGGCCAGTTGCAGGCGGTCGCGGATTTCCCGCACCACGTCGGCCGCCGACTCCTTCGAGGCGTGCCACACCCGCATGACGCCGTTGGCGATGTGCAGGTTGGCCGTCACCTTGGCGGTGCTGGTGCCGGTGTCGAACAGGTTGGGCAGCTCCTGGCACACCATGCACCCGAACGACTGGCCGGACTCGTCCGACTGCGCGCCGATCATCCGCCCCTCCTGCTCCCACGCGCGGAGCAGCTGCAGGACGGCGTTCGCGTCGCGGATCTGCATGTACGCGCGGTGTTCGACGTAGTCCGACTCGGCCTCCATCCCCTGCCCCACCTTCAGCACCTCGGCCAGCGCGGCGGCCTCCTCGGCGCGGGCGTCGTCGTACTCCAGTTCGACGGACTTGTTCAGCGCCTCCAGGGCCGGCCCCTGGTCGCCCAGCCAGGCGCGGGCGAGGCCCAGGTTGAACCACGCGGCCGGGTCGGTCGGCACTTCGGCGGCGAGCTGCTCGTAGGCGGCGCGGGCGTCGGAGAACCGGGCCTGCGGGGGCACCGTCACCGGCTTGGCGGTCGGGCGGAACGAGTACCGGTGGCGGGCGCATTCGGGCATCCGCGAGTCGTCCCCGTACAGGGCGTCGTACTGCTCCCGCGCCTCCTGGTCGCCGGGGCTGTACCGGACGGCCCGCTCCAGCGCCGCCCGCGACGCCACCGGCCGGCCGAGGATCAGCTCGTTCCGGGCGATCATCTCGTACACCTGGGCGAGCTGCTCGTGCGCCTCCGGCGCGTAGGCGTCGGCCGCCTTGCGGTACAGCAGCAGCGCGCCGATGACTTCCCCTTCCGACTGCCGGAAGAGGCCGCGGAGCAGGTGCCCCATGGCGAAGTTCGGGTCCGCCTCGAACGCCCGCGCCACCGCCTCCTCGGCCTTGTCGATCTGCCCCTCGCGGAACAGGACGTGCGCGTAGTACCCCCACACCTGCGGCTGCTTGGGCATCTCCCTGCACGCCCCGTCCAGCACCCGCAGGGCGGACTCCACCTGCCCCTTCTGGTACAGGTCCAGCCCCTGTTCGATCTTGTCCCAGTAGGCGGCGCAGCACCACTTGAACTTCTTGCCGCTGCCGCAGGGGCAGTTGTCATACGGGTTGGGAGCGGACATGAGCGGGAGTCTCGGGGCGGAAGGCGTGTCGGCGGTCGCGGGCGGGCGGGTTAACACCGCGTTCAGCACAGGATAGCGGTTGACGTGGCGGGCGAAAACGGCGGCCGGCGGTTTGACACCTTCCCCGCGTGACCTAGTGTTGGGCGACGCCGCGACCGGCCGACGCCGATTCCCCCGTCCGATCCGCCTCCGGCCCGACCGGTCCCGGCGTGGCGCGACGCCAACCCCGAGGGTGCCGACCGATGGTAACGAACGACCTGGGCGCGTGCGAGTGGTTCGTGTGGGACCTCCGCCGCAGCTCGCTCATCGACCGCGGGCAGCTGGACCAACTGGTGTCCGAGTTCCTCAAGCGGAACCCCCGCGCGGAAGCGCCGGCGCTGGCCGAGTACCTGGTCAAGCAGGGCACCCTGACCGAGTTCCAGGCCGAGCGCATCCTGAACGGCAAGTCGGCCGGGCTGGTGCTGGGGCCGTACGTGCTGCTGGACGCCATCGGCCAGGGCAGCATGGGCCAGGTGTTCAAGGCCAGCTCGAAGAACGACGCCGGCCAGTTCGCCGTCAAGGTGCTGCCCCGGCGGAGCATGTGGAACGTCCGCCTGGCCCGCCGCCAGGTGCGGTCGTTCGCCCAGTTCAGCCACGAGGCCGTGATCCCGTTCGTGGACGTGGGCACCGCCGGCGGGCTGCACTACCTGGTGTGGCCGCTGGCCGAGGGGCAGACGCTGGAATCGATGGTGCAGCAGAACGGCCGGCTGTCCGGCGAGCAGGCGGCGATGATCGGCGTGCAGGTGGCGCAGGGCATCCACTCGGCCCACACGAACGGCATTTTCCACGGCCTGATCAAGCCGTCGAACGTGATGATCGGGTCGGACGGCCAGGCCCGCATCCTGGACTTCGGCATCGGCTCGCTGCTGGTCGAGAACGAGGGCGAATCGCTGGTGGACACCATGTCCACGGCCAACACGCTGACCAGCGGGCTGGACTGCACCAGCCCGGAAAGCGTCATGGACCCGACCAACCGCACCCCGGCCGGCGACCAGTACAGCCTCGGCTGCACCCTGTACTACTGCCTGACCGGGCGGGTGCCGTTCCCGGAAGGGTCGGCCGTCGAGAAGATGATGGCCCACCAGACGAAGCAGCCGACGGCGATCCGCGAGTTCGCCCCGGAGTGCGCGGACGGGTTCGACGTGGTGATCGGCCGGCTGATGGCGAAGAAGCCGGAGGACCGCTACCACGGGATGGACGAGGTGGTGGAAGCGCTGGAGCCGTACCTGGGCGAGCTGGCCGGGTCCGTCGCCACCGCCGAGCCGGCGTTCGCCTCGGTCGGGTCGGGTAGCCGCCGCGGGCTGAGCAGTTCGGCCATGCCCGGACTCGGCAGCAAGGCCGGCGGCGGGTCGCGGTTCGCGCCTCCCGCCCAGACGCCGCCGCCCCGCGCGGCGGCCGCTCCGCCCGCCCCGGTTCGCTCCGCCCGTCCGCCGGCCCCGCCGATGCCGAGCAAACCGACGGCCGCCCCGGCCCGGTTCGTCGCCCCGCAATCGACCCCGCCGTCCCCGCTCGCCTCGCCGCTCCCCGCCCGCTCCGCCGTCCCCGGCCGCGCGAGCATGCAGTTCAAGCCGCCCGAACCGCTGGACATGGACGAGGTCGAACTGACCCCGGCCGCGAACGGCCCCAGTCGGCCGAAGAAGTTCGACGCCGGCCGCGTGTCGGCGAGTTGGATCGGCGGTCAGGAGCCGGAGCCGAAGAAGTCGCCGTTCGGCCTGATCGGGCTGGTCGCCGCCGCCGCCGTCCTCGCCGGGCTGGTGTTCCTGGGCGTGAAACTGCTGGTGCTGGACAAGTAACGCCCCGGCTGAAAATTGCGAATCCACCGCCCGCCGCGCCCGGACACCACGTCCCGGCGCGGCGGGTTCGTTTCATGGGTTCGTCGGAATTCGGCCGCCGCTTCGGGCTATTCCGACACTCCGGACTCGGTACTGTATACTCGGTCTTCGCTCCCTCCGGAGTCGCCGCCATGTTCGCCGTCCGTGCCCTACTCTTGTCCCTCGTCCTACCCGCCTACGCCGTCGCGCAGGACGCGCCGTTCGCCGCCGCCTGGCAAGACCTGCTGTCGGCCGACGAGGCGAAGGCGTCCCGCGCCGTCTGCCTGTTCGCCAGCAGGCCGAAGGAAGGCGTCGAATTCCTGACCGCCAAACTCGCCCCACTGAAGGCCGAACCGAAGCGGGTCGCCAAGCTGGTGGCCGACCTCGGCAGCAAGGACTTCCCCACCCGCGACGGGGCGACGCAGGAGTTGGAGTACCTCGGCAAGTTCGCCAAGGCGGAACTGCAAGCGGCGCAGAAAGAGGTGACGAACGCGGAGGCGAAGGAGCGGCTGACGAAGCTGCTCGGCAAGGTCGCCGCCTACGAACTGTCCGAGTCGGCCAAGGACGTGGTGCCGGAGAAGCCGATCATCTCCGGCCGGAGCGTGTCGGTGTCGAGCGGCAACGGCAAGATCAACATCGTGATCGACGGCAAGCCGCTGGAACTGACGCCGAAGGTGATCGAGAAGTTGCCCCCGCCGCCGACGTGGGTCCGCGCGGGTCGTGCCATCGGCGTGCTGGAGTTCGTCGCCACGCCGGACGCGGTGAAGCACCTCGAAGCGCTGTCCCTCGGCGACGACAACGCCCCGCCGACCAAGCTGGCCCAAGACGCCTTGGCCCGGCTCAAGCGGAAGAAGTGAGGTTCACCGCCACGGCGACGCCAATTTCCCCCTCCGTCCAGGTTGTCAAACTCCACCCCGGCAGCGGGCTTCGCAGGACGCGGGACGGCTGGTCGGGGTCGAGGCAGACGGCGCAGTTCTGCAAGTCGCGGACGCCGCTGCCGATGCCTTTCAGCAATGCTTCCTTGCACGTCCAGCCTCGGAGGAAGGCGGAAGGGCGGAGCTGTTCCGGCAGGCGGGCGAACTGCTCGCGCTCCTCTTCGGCGAAGAAGCGGTTCACCAGCCCGACGATATCCCGCCCGGCGTCCGCAACCTCTACGTCAATGCCCACCGGCACCGGCCCGACCGCCACCGCCACCAGCCCCGCCGTGTGCGACACGTTGAAGTGAACCCCGTCGCACATAGGCTTCCCGTCGGCGGTGACGGCCAAAGACACTTCGCGCGGGTGACAGCCGAGTGTCACCGCCAGCAGCGACCGCACCGCCAGCCGGCCGCGGCGGAAGTGTTCGCGGGCCGCCGGGTGACGGGTGCGGTGCAGGCGGTCGAGTTCGTCGGCCGCGAGCGCGTCGGGATCGACCCACGCCGGCAGCGGGTCGGCATCGGGGAGCAACCAGACGCGGGTGGATTCGTGAACGGTGACGGTCATCGGGTGCGGCCTTTTACTCCTCTTGCGGTTCGTCCTCGCCGTCGGCCTCGGCCTTCATCACCTCGCGGAGCAGCACCGTCGCGTAGCAGCCACTCGGTAGCGTGAACGCCAGCCGAAGGCCGTCCGGTTCCCAGTCCGCTTTCAGGTCGTCGAGGTAGATCAGGTTGTGCCGGCGGGTGCCGCCCATCAGCTTGCCGAACCCGTCGAACGCGGCCGGCGTCAGGTGGTGCGCGGCCAAGATGCGGGCTTCGCGCTCGGCCGCCGCGCCAGTCGTTGCGAACGTCCGCCGGCCGAACATCGGCCCGCCCTGCACGGTCTCCCGCGCGTCGAACCGGAGCTGCTCCGCCGGCACGTCCTCGGCCACGAACAGCCCGCCGAACGGCCACTTCATCATCGCGTCGCCGGGCAGCACGGTGCGGAACAGGCCGTCGGCCATCCGCTCGCCGAGGTAGTGGTTGAACAGCACCGACTGCACCGCCGACAGGGCGAACTTGTACACGAACGGCCGCAACCGCTTCGGCTGCGTGCCGGCCAGACAGCGGAAGCCGAGGTCCACGTTGCCGCCGTCGCGGCCGAACCGCTGCGGGCCGTAGTAGTTCGGCAAGCCGAGCGTTCGGATGCGGTCCAAGACGGCGGCGAGCGCGGCGGCCTTCGTCCGGTCGGCGTCGCGGATGAGGATGCGGAAGGTGTTGCCCCGCAGGTGTCCCGGCTTCAGCTTGTTCGTGTGCCGGGAGAACTTCAGCAACTCGATCCCGCCGCCGTTGATCTTCGGCAGCCGGTCCTCGACATCGCCCGGCACGCTGACCCACTGGCGGGTGACGGCGTGGCGGTCCTTCAGCCCGGCGGTGGCGACAGCCCCGACCGGCACGCCCAGCCGGTCGGCGATCATGCGGGCCAGGTACTCCGGCCCGACGCCGGTCTTCTGCACCCACAGGTACAGGTGGTCGCCGGTGCCGCCGGGTTCGTAGCTCGGCACCTCCTCGACCTCGAAGTCCTCGGCGCGGACCTTGATCCGCCCGCCGACGCCGGCAATGTCGGGGGTGAGCAGCGGCGGCAGCAGCGGGTCGATGGGCATGGGGGAAGTGTAGGGAAACCGGCGGATGGGGTTGACGCCTTCGCAGTTTGCGAAGTACAATCAGCCACAGTTGGCACCGAAGGCTCGGTGTGCGAAAGACATGGAGGTCGCAACCAGACAAACCTGGATGTCTTCACATGCGCGTCATTTCCAAGCGGAAACTCCGCGAGTTCTGGGCCATCCACGCGGAGGCCGAATCGCCGCTCGATCGGTGGTACGACATCGCCACGGATGCGGAGTGGAAGTCGTTCGAGGACATTCGCGCCGACTTCGGCCGTCGCGTGGATCGGTACGGCAAGTTCCTGATCTTCGACATCGGTGGGAACAAGTACCGGTTGATCGCCGTCGCCCACTTCAACCGGGGCCAGTTGTACGTCCGGCACGTCCTGACCCACTCCGAGTACGACACGGGCGACTGGAAGGAGGATTAACCGATGCCACGACTACTGGCCAAGCCCAAGCCGACGATCGCGAAACTCTACGGTCGCCACCAGGATCGATACCTGGAGTTGATCCAGGAGTTCCCGCTGCGTCGCATTCGGTGCGACGACGAACTCGCCGATGCGATTCGCCTCATCGACAGCCTCATCGACAAAGAGAAGCTGTCGAAGGCTGAGGATGACTACCTCGATGTCTTGAGCGATCTCGTTCACGAGTTTGAGGAAGTGCATATCCCCATGCGCAAGACTCCCGCGCACGAGATGCTGGCCGAGTTGATGGAGCTGCGCGAGTACACCCAGTCCCAAGTTGCGAAGGGGGCGGGGATCGCCGTGTCCACGGTGTCCGAACTCCTGTCCGGCAAGCGGCAGATGAACCTCAAGCAAATCGCCAAACTCGCGGCGTTCTTCAAGGTCGGGCCGGCGGTGTTCCTGCCGGCCGCCGGCGGCTGACGTACAATTCCCCACCCCGAGGGTTCCGCCATGCCCGCCGCCGTCGCGCCATCACCGACCACATTGGCCGATGTCGTCACCGCTCTCGGCGACATCCCGCTCCACCGCGTGCTTTGGAACCCGCGTCCGGGCACGGCCACGGAGTCGGACGCGCTGCGGGCGGCGGCCGGCGAGCCGAAGCTCCGCGCCGAGTTGGTGGACCGCATTCTGGTGCTGAAGGGGATTCGCCGCGACGACCTCACGGCCTACGCGCCGGCAGTCGTCACCCTTGCCGACGTGATCGACCGCCTCGGCGGGATTCCGCTCGACCGGATCGTTTGGACGCCGTTCCCCGGCACCGCGACGGAGGCGGATGCGGTCGCGCTCATCGAAGGCGACCCGAAGCGCCTCGTCGAATTGGTGGATGACATCCTCGTGGAGAAACCGATGGGCTTCCGCGAAGGCCTACTCGCCGGGTGGCTCATCACCTGCCTGAACAACTTCGTCGTCCCTCGCCGGCTGGGGCGGGTTGGCGCGCCCGACACCATTGTCCGGCTGCTCGGCCGACAGGTGCGGCTGCCGGATGTGAGCTATTACCCGTTCGCGGTGTTGGCCGCCGCCGGCGGGTCGCGGACCCGCGTCGGCACGGTCGCCCCCGCCATCGCCTGCGAAATCCTGTCGGACTCCAACACCCGAGCCGAGATCGAGCGGAAGCGGCGGGAGTACTTCGCCGCCGGCTCGTCGCTCGTCTGGATCGTCGATCCGCGGAACGAAACGGTGGACGTGTTCACCACCGCGAGCGCGGGCACGACGCTGACCGTCGCCGACACCCTCGACGGCGGGACCGTCCTCCTGGGATTCCAACTGCCCGTCGCCGAACTGTTCGGCTACCTCGACGAACCGACTTCCGAAGCCGCCCCCTCCGAGAGCCAATCCTGATGCCCTCTCCCATGACCCTGACCGAACAGATCCTCGCCAAGGCCGCCGGCCGCGACTCGGTGGCCGCCAACGACAACATCTGGGTGGATGTTGACGTGTTGATGACGCACGACGTGTGCGGCCCCGGCACCATCGGCATCTTCAAGCAGCACTTCGGCCGGGACGCCAAGGTGTGGGACCGCGAGAAGGTGGTCGTCATCCCGGACCACTACATCTTCACCGCCGACAAGATGGCCAACCGCAACGTGGACGTGCTGCGGGCGTTCGCGGCCGAGCAGAACCTGCCGTACTACTACGACGTGGGCACCGACCGGTACAAGGGAGTGTGCCACATCGCGCTGCCGGAAGAAGGGCACACGCGGCCGGGCGAAATCCTCCTCGGCACCGACAGCCACACCTGCACCGCCGGCGCGTTCGGCCAGTTCGCCACCGGCGTCGGCAACACCGACGCCGGGTTCGTCCTGGGCACCGGCAAGACGTGGCTGAAGGTGCCGCCGACCATGCGGTTCGTGTTCCACGGGCAACTCCCGCCGTACCTGATGGCGAAGGACTTGATCCTCGCCGTCATCGGCGACATCGGCGTGGACGGGGCCACCTACCGGGCGATGGAGTTCGACGGCGACGGCGTGTTCGCGCTGAACATCGAGGAGCGGATGACGCTGTGCAACATGGCCATCGAGGCCGGCGGCAAGAACGGCATCATCCCGGCGGACGCGGTGACGACGAAGTATGTGGACGAGCGGGGCAAGAAGACGGGCAGCAAGCCGTACACCATGTTCGCGCCGCAGGCCGGGGCGAAGTACATCTTCGAGAAGGTGTACGACGTGACGACGATGGAGCCGGTCATCGCCAAGCCGCACAGCCCGGACAACAAGGCGACCGTGCGTTCGGTGCAGGGCACGAAGCTGGACCGCGCGTACATCGGCAGTTGCACCGGCGGCAAGATGACCGACTTCCGCGCGGCGGCGGGCATCCTGAAAGGCCACTCGGTGAAAATCGACACGTTCGTGGTGCCGGCCACCACCGAGGTGGCGCGGGGTCTGGACACGGAGATGATCGGCGGCGTGTCGTTGCGGGACATCTTCCTGCGGGCCGGGGCGAAGATCGGCGACGCCAGTTGCGCGGCGTGCCTGGGCGGGCCGTCCGACACCTTCGGCCGGCTGAACACCCCCATCAGTTGCATCAGCACCACCAACCGCAACTTCCCCGGCCGCATGGGTCACAAGGAAGCGCAGGTGTTCCTGGCCAGCCCGCTGACGGTCGCCGCCAGCGCGCTGACCGGCATGATCGAAGACCCGCGGGGCTTCGTGGTATAATCCGACGACCCACCCGGAGGAGTTCGACCCATGACGACCATCACCATCACCGACCCCGTACTGCTCAAGCAACTGGCCGAGGCGACGGAGGGCATCACGTTCCGCGACCCGGATGGTAACGTCGTCCACCAGAGCGGCGGACGCATCGGCGTCCCGCCGCCGGGGGCCAAGCCGCCGTACACGGACGAAGAACTGGAGCACTTCGGCAAGAATCGCGACGGCCGCCCGCTGGCAGACATTCTCCGCGACCTGCGGGAGAAGCACGGGGCATGAACTATACCGTCATCTGGACCCGGCGGGCCGAGAGCGGCTTGGCGGACGCATGGCTCGACGCGGCGGATCGGGAAGCCGTCACCGATGCGTCGGCGGAACTCGACGCCGGATTGGGCGACAGGCCATTCCGTGTCGGGAATCCGCGCGGGTCTACCGTCCGCCGGTTCGCGCTCCTCCCGCCGCTCGGCATCACGTTCGACATCATCGAGGACGACAAGAAAGTGATCGTCCAAACCTGTTGGCTCGTGGCCTGACACCGCCACCTCCCGGAGAACACCATGACGACCATCACCATCACCGACCCGGTGCTGCTGAAGCAACTCGCCGAGACGACCGGCCCCATCCTGTTCCGCGACCCGGACGGCAACGTCGTCCACCAGAGCGGTGGGCGGATCGGCGTCCCACCGCCCGGTGTCGTGCCGCCGATCTCGGCCGAGGAACTCGACCGGCGGCGGCGATCGACGACTGGCGGTCGCCCGCTCGCCGACATCCTCCGCGACCTTCGGGAGAAGCACGGCGAATGAATTACACCGTCACCTGGAGCGAATTCGCGGAACCCGAGTTGGCCATCGTGTGGCTGGACGCGCCCGACCGGAATGCGGTCACGGCCGCCTCCGCGCAAGCGGATCGACTTCTGGCCGAATCGCCGTTTCTCGTCGGCCAGTCGCACGGCTCGACCGTCTGTCGGTTGGCGTACTTCGGGCCGCTCGGGATTATTTTCGACATCATCGAGGACGACAAGAAGGTGATCGTCCAAACGTGCTGGCGAGTGGGGTGACGATGACCATTCGCGAACCCGCCCCTTGCGGGCCGGGTTCGCCTTGAACTGCCTCACCCGTTCGGTGGCAAGTCGAAGAACGGGGTGAAGTGCTTCCGATACCCGACCGCCAGAATCGTCAGCAGCGCGACCAGCACGATGCCGAGGCCGAACGTCTTCGCCAGCAGCACGTCCCACAGCAGGATGTTCACCGCGATCGGCATCAGCACCACCACGCCGAGCGGCCCGAACCGCCACGACAAGAGCAGCAGCCCGCCGGTCAGCTCCAGCACCTTCACCACCGCCAGGTATTTGGTCGGCACCAGCACGCCCATGAACGCCTTGGTTTCCTCGGTCGGCGGCGGCGGCATGTCCATCATCGGGACGAAGTAGCTCAACCCGAAGAAGACGAACGCCGCGCCGACCAGCACTCGGACGACCAAGAATGCCCAGCTCATGACACGCCTCGGGATATCGGACGGGGGGACGACTCGGCTAGCATACACCGCTCGCGGCCGGGTCTTGCACCGTCCCCGTTTTCGCCGCCGCCCGCCGTCCGTATCCTGGTCGGCATGATCCACGTCGTCCGCTGGCACGCGAGTACCGGGAAGGCCGAGCAGGTGCCGGTCGAAGACCTGCCGCGCACCCACGCCGAGTTGCCCCCGGACGAAGTCGTCTGGCTCGACCTGACCGACCCGACGCTGGAGGAGGAGGCGCGCGTCCTCGGCGAGTTCCTGCCGGTCCACCCGCTGACCTTCGCCGACGCGACCAAGCTCCGCCGCGAACCGGAGCAGGGATCGCACCTGCCGAAGGTGGAGGAGTTCCCCGACTACCTGTTCGTGGTGGTGAACCCGCTGCCCGCCGAGGCCCGCGAGTCGTCGCCCGTGCCCGCGGAGAAAGGGGGCCTCCGGCTGGCCAGCCTCCACCGCCCGCAACTGAGCGCCGTCCTGACGCACCGCGTCCTCGTCACCCACCACTACTCGGCCATGCCGTGCATCGCCGACGGCCAGGCGCACCTGTCCCGGCACGCCGAGAACCTCCGCCGCGGGCCGGACTACATCTTCCACCTGATCCTCGACGGCATCGTGGACGAGTACGCGCCGGTGGTGGACGCGATCGGCGAACGCCTGGACGAGTTGGAACTCCAGATGTTCCAGCGGCCGACGCCGGAGGTGCTGGCCGAGCTGCTGCGGGTGAAGCGGGAGGTGTCGTACCTCCGCAAGACGCTCATCATGGAGCGGGAGGTGCTGGCCCGGCTGATCCGCGGCGAGTTCGCGCTCGTCGAGGACCGCGAGATCGCGTACTACCGCAACGTGTACGACCACCTCGTTCGGTATACCGACCTCGTCGAGAGCGCCCGCGAGATGGTGTCGGACCTGATGCAGACGCACCTGGCCGCCGTGTCGAACAAGCTGAACGAGATCATGAAGATGCTCACCATGATCTCGGCGGCGGTCTTGCCGATGACGCTGATCGCCGGCATCTACGGCATGAACTTCGCCGTCCTGCCGGAGAAGGACTGGGAGTACGGCTACCCGTTCGCCCTCGGCCTGATGGCCCTCACCGGCCTCGCGGCTTTCATCTGGTTCAAGTGGAAGAAGTGGATCTGATGGGCACCCGTCTCCGCCAGTTCCTGGTGTTCCAGGCGTTCCTGTGGTGGCAGGGCGGGTTCGTCTTCTACGCCGCCGTGGTGGTGCCGGCGGGCACCGACCTGTCCGGCGCGTTCCTCCAGGGCCTCGTCACCCAGCGGGTGACGGACTGGCTGGCTGTCCTCGGCCTCGCCTGGCACCTGCTCTTCGCCTGGGACTTGTGGGCGACGCGCGACCCGTCCCGCCGCCGCGACCGGCTGCGCTTCGGCTTTTGGCTGGTGTCCCTTCTCTTGCTGGCCGCGCTCGCCCTCATCCACCGGGAACTCGACGAACTGCTCGACGCGGACGAGTTGGAGGCGGTCGCCTTCCGCCGCTGGCACGTCGCGTACCTGTGGGGCGTCACCGCGCAATGGCTGCTGGCCCTGGCGAACGCCTGGCTGACCCTGGGCGCGTGGACGACGCCCGACCGACACGGGGCCTGACCGAACTCGGCATCAACCCCCGTTGAACCCCGATAGAAATGTCCGGTCGTGTCATCCCGCACCGGCGCGAGTTCGCGGCGGTCGGGTCTTGCACCGCCGGGTGCGGTCGCGCATACTCGGTGACGGTCGCACGTCCGCAGTCCGACGTGCGGGCCTCATCCCCATCGGTCGCCCCCGAGGTGTCATCATGCGCCGTCGTACCGGGTTCACGCTGATCGAACTGCTGGTCGTCATCGCCATCATCGCCATCCTGATCGGCCTGCTGCTGCCGGCCGTGCAGAAGGTCCGCGAGGCCGCCGCCCGCATGTCCTGCTCGAACAAGCTGAAGCAGATCGGGCTGGCCCTGCACAACTTCCACGACACCAACGGCAGCCTGCCGGCCGGCCAGCCCTACGGGTACTACTACTCGAACTGGTACGGCGTGCCCGGCGGCGTCCTGGAGCGGAACCGGAGCAACTGGGTCGGCGACCTGCTGCCGTACGTGGAGCAGACGGCGATGGGCAGCCAGCTCCAGACGTGGCTCCAGACGCTGCCGAACTACACCTGCTTCGCCCCGTTCTCGACCAACATCATGCAGACTTTCGTCTGCCCGTCGGACCCGACCGGCCCGAAGGTGGCGGCGGCGGCCGGCAACCCGCAGGGGTTCCACACCAACTACGTCGTCTGTCACGGCAGCGGGTACGCCACACCCACCGCCGACCCGCGCGGGCTGAACCTGGACGGGGTGCTGTACGGCATCTCCAAGGTGAAGCTGACGGACATCACCGACGGCACGTCGAACACGGCGATGGTGAGCGAACTGCTCCAGGGGAGTGACGCCGTCGCCGGCGGGCACGACGTGCGGGGCCGCATGTGGAACACCATCCACGCCGGCACCTCGTTCAGCACCCTGTACCCGCCGAACTCGACCGTCGGCGACAACACGATGGGGTACTGCGGGGCGGTGCCGGGCGCGCCGTGCGGGTCGCAGTCCGTCACCAGCGCCTTCGCCCTCGCCCGCAGCAAGCACACCGGCGGGGTGAACGTCTGTCGGGCGGACGGGTCGGTGCAGTTCGTCGTCAACGGCGTCACCCCCACGGCGTGGCTGTGGATGGGCACCCGGAACGGCGGCGAAGTGATCCCGAACTGAGGCGGCCCGTCCCGCCATGCGTTTTGGCACCCGAAGAGATCGAACCGCCAAGTCGCCAAGCCCGCCGAGAAGACAGAGAGCAAGATTTCTCCGTCTTCTCGGCGGGCTTGGCGACCTGGCGGTTCAAAATCAGGAATCCGAAAGCCGACCCCTACCCAGCGAGACCACCCCATGCGCTCCGCGTTCGTCTTCGTCCCACTCGCCCTGGCTCTCCTCGCCGGGTGCGGCGGGGAGCCGTCGGCCGACGTGTCCGGCACCGTGTTGATGGACGGCGCGCCGCTCCCGGAAGGCGAGATCATCTTCGCCGCCGCCGACAACAGCAAGACGCCGGAGGGCGGGCCGATCAAGGACGGCAAGTACGCGCTGAAGGTGCTGCCGGGGGCGAAGAAGGTGCAAGTGAAGGCGTCCCGTCCGACGGCCAAGTTGGACCCGGCGATGGGGTCGGCCGCGCGGGAGGCGATGCTCGGCCCCGAGTTCAATGAGCAGAGCAAGCTGACCGCCGACATCAAGCCGGGCCGCAACCCGGATGTCAACTTCGCCGTGAAGGCACTGCCGAAGGGGAAGTGAGGGCGGCGTGACTGGCGGCGGCGGGCACGCTCGGCATCGACGTTTCGCTCGCTCGCGGCACGGGGCGAAGAGAAAACCCCTCACCCGCCCCACTGAAGACCCAACTCCCATCTCCAAGTGGCCCTGGCCGCCGGCCGCCGGGCGTCTGGATTTCAAACCACCCACGGCCCTGGCGGGCCGGGTTCGCCAAGAACCGCCAGAATCCGCTGGCGCACCCGGTGGCAGTTCGGCTTGCAACGCCCCGCGAAACGTGCGGTAATCGCCGTTCGCCACGGAGGGCGCTGACGATGACCGCGATCGCCGCCGATGTCCTGTCGTTCCGTTCGCCCCGGTTCCGCGCCGCGGCCCCGCCGCCGGACCTGCCCCTCCAGGCGGTGCCGCTGCTCGCCCGCCTCCGCGACGCGCTCCGGCTGTCCGCCGAGCTGCTCGCCGCGTGCGAGGTCCGCCGGCACGCGGCCCGGAGCAAGTGGGGCGAACCGCCCCTGTTCTTCTTCGACCGCACCGCCCAGGCCGAATGGGAGCGGAGTCGTCCGCCGGCGGCGAGGTTCCCCGAAACGTTCCTGGGCGACGTGTCGGCACGCCTGCCGTCCGCCGCAGCCGCGTGGCGTGCCCTGCCCGACCTGCTGGACGACGCGCTGACGGTCCTGCCGGCGTCCGTCGAATGCCGGCGGGTGGCGCGGGCCACGGTGGGGCTGACGGCCGTGGCGAAAACGGTCGGGCACCACGTCCCGGCCGCGCGGGAACTGGCCGAACTGCTGGCCGTGCCGGACGAGGAAGTGGTCCTCGTCGTGGACGTGGACCGGCGAACCGCCGCGCGGGTGCTGCTCACCGGCGTCGCCGACGTTCGCCAACTGACGATCCTGCTCGCCGACGAGTTGCCGCACCGCCGTCGGCCCGACCCGCGCGTCGCGGCGGCGTACCGGGACGCCCGCCCCGATCCGGCGGCGACGGTCGCCGTGGCCCCGTTCCAACTCCTTCGCCCGACGGCGCTGAACCCCGACGGCGCGCTGCCGGCCGGGTTCGCCGCGTCCGACCACTGGTTCTGGGGGCCGGAGCCGACGGCGGAATTGCCCCGTCAGAACGGCGAGCGGGTCATCCTGCTGACGGCGGCGACGGTGCCGCACTCGTGGGACGTGGGCCGCCGGTTCCCGCGACTGCCGGCGCGGGTGGAACTCGTCGAGACGCTGTCGCGGGCGGCGGTGTCGGACTGGTTCCGGTCGCACTGCCCGGCGTTCGTCGAGTTTGCGGCGGAGCGCCTTCGCGCGGCGTGACCGACTGGGGAAACGCGACGTATAATTGGCTGGTCGATACTCGCCTCCCCTGCGGTGCCGAACGCCGTGCCGACACTCGCCCGCTGCCCGTCCGACGACGAACTGACCGCCTTCTACGAGGGCAGTCTGGACACGGTCGCCCACCTCCGCACCGCCCGTCACCTCGGCAATTGCGTGAACTGCAAGGCCCGCGTCGGCGAGCGGCCGCTCCCCTCGCGCCGATCCTTTCCCGCCCCGCACGACGCCACGGAGGCGGCCGACGAAACCGCCCACCGCGACCCGTCCCCCGCCCCGCTGACGGCGGACGTGATCGGCCCGTACCGCATCGTCCGGCTGATCGGCCGCGGCGGCATGGGCAGCGTGTACGAGGCCGTCCACGACCGCCTCGGCCGGACGGTGGCGCTGAAGGTGCTACCCCAACTCGCCGCGCGGGACAGCCGGTATCTGGAACGGTTCCAGCGCGAGGCGCGCACCGTCGGCAAGCTGAACCACCCGAACGTGGTGAAGGCGACCGACGCCGGCGAGTTCGGCGGGGTGCCGTTCCTGGCGATGGAGCTGGTGGACGGGGTGGACGTGGCCCGGCTGGTCCGCGCGGTCGGTCCGCTGCCCGTGTCCGACGCCGCCGAGATGGTCCGGCAGGCGGCCGTCGGACTGGCCCACGCGCACGCCAAGGGGGTCATCCACCGGGACGTGAAGCCGTCGAACCTGATGGTCACGGGCGAGGGCGAGGTGAAGATTCTCGACCTCGGTCTGGCCCTCTCGCGGGAGTCCGCGGTCCTTGCCGACGGCCCGCCGTCCAGCCCGACGCTGCTGGGCACGCACGACTACATGGCCCCGGAGCAGTGGGCCGACTCGTCCACCGTCGGCCCGTCGGCGGACGTGTACGGCCTGGGCTGCGTCCTCTACCAAGCCCTGGCCGGGAAGCCGCCGTTCTCCGGGCTGAAGTTCGCCACGCCGCGGGCGAAGCAGTACGCCCACCAGAACGCGCCCCCGCCGCCGATCCCCGACCGGGGGGACGTGCCGCCAGAGTTGACGGCGATCCTCGAACGGATGCTGGCGAAGACCCCGACGGATCGCCCGAACGCCGACCAGGTGGCGGCCGCGCTGACGCCGTTCGTCGGCATCATTCAGTTGTCCCGCCTCGTCGAGCGGGCGCAGCTCGCGCCCGTGACCGGCTTCTCGGACGGCGAACCGACCAACGCGGCCCCGCTCGTCGCCGAATCCAGTTCGCGCGGGTCGTCCACCGTGCTGCCGATCCCCAAGTGGTCGTCCGGCACGCAAGACGTGCCCGTCCTGCCCGACCGCGAGCCGGCCCCGCGCCGCTACCTGCTGCCGGTGCTGCTGTCGCTGTTGCTCGCCGGCGTCGGCATCGTCGTCTGGGTCATCGCCCGCTCCCTCCGAGGCTCCCCGTGACCGCCCGCGACGCGCTCGCCGACGGCCGCCTCGCCGACGCCGTCGCGGCGCAGCGGGCCGCCGTCTCCGTAACCCCAAACGACCCCGCCGCGCGGCTGTTCCTGTTCGAGTTGCTCGCACTCTCCGGCCTGTCGTCCGACGCGCGACGCGAGTTGTTCGGAATCCCATCGTCCGATCCGGCGTGGCCGGCGTCCCGGCTCGCCTTCCGCCGGTTGCTCGCCGCGATCCGCCACCGCGACCGCCTCCGCAAGCCGTTCCTGCTAGCCCCGCCGCCGAAGCACTTGAAGTGCCGCTGGCTCGCCGCGAAGGCCGCATGGCGGGACGATTCGATTGCCGTGGACTTCGCCGACCGCGCCGACGCCGCGCTGCCCGAAGTGACCGGCTTCGTGGACGGCCGCGAGTTCGTCGGCCTGCGGGATTCGGACGACCGCTTCGCCGGCGCGTTCGAGTTGCTGATCGGCCGTAGGTGGGTCTGGGTGGCCATCGAGCAGGTGAGAACGCTGTCGCTGACGGAACCGGTCGCGGTGCTGGATTTGGCGTTCCGCCCCGGCGAATTGCGTCTGGCGGACGGCCGCGCGTTCGCCGTCGTGGTGCCGCTGGTCTACCCGACTTCGGCCGCGCACGGCGACGACTTCGCGCTCGGTCAGACGGTGGACTGGACCGAACGCGGCGGCATGACGTGCGGCCTGGGGGCGAAGGTGCTGACCGCCGGCGACGAGGACGTGGCCCTCGGCGAGTGCCGCCTGTTCGAGATCCGCGGGGGCCGCTAGCGAATCGCGGGTGTTCCGGGCGGTAGGTCGCGGTCGAGTTCCCCGCAGGGGAACGAGGCCCGACGGCCGGAAGCGTGCCCGAAGATGGTGTCGGGCCTCCCCGACCTTCGGTCGGCTCGACCGCGACCGACACAAACGGAGCCGAGCGCACCGGCAGCCGCTAGTTTGTTGGAAACGGAACTCCGGGAGGGCCGAGCGATGGTCAGGTTGAACACCGAGATGGTCCCGCAGCTCCGCGACGGCGACCGATTGAGCGGGGAGGAATACTGGCGGCGATACCTCGCGTCGGCGGAAGGCACTCGTGCGGAGCTGCTCAACGGCGTGGTCTACCTCCACCGCCGGGGGGAGGAGTGCCTGTTTCCGGAGGACGAATTCATGGCCCCGGTGAATGATGGCCTTCACGGTGAGCCGCAGTTGACACTCGGCAGCTTCCTGAACCACTACGCCGTCTATACGACAGGCACCCGCGCTTCGTTGCAGCCGACCCTCATCCTACCGACGAGCGTGACGAAGCCGGAGCCGGATTCGCTCCTCCGCGTGCTACCGGAGTGCGGCGGCCGGAGTTGGCACGACGCCGACGGCTGGCTGCACGGCGTGCCGGAGCTCCTCTGCGAGGTGGCGAACTCGTCGGCCAGGATCGACCTGGGCGTGAAGTACGACAACTACGAGGCCAACGGCGTCGCCGAGTACATCGTGTGGCGGACGGCGGCGGGGCTGTTCGACTGGTTCGTCTTGAAGCGGAAGAAGTACGTCCCGCTGACGCCGGACCCGGCCGACGGGTACTTGAAGAGCGTCGCCTTTCCCGGCCTGTGGCTGGACGTGGCGGCGCTGCTGGCCGGCGACGGGCGGACGGTATTGGCGGTCCTCCAACAGGGGTTGGCCACGCCCGAACACGCCGCCTTCGAGGCCAAACTGACGGCCGCCGCTGTGAAGAACGCCAAGCCGAAAAAGCGGAAGTGACGGCCGCTCGGCGAAGGTGTGGTGTTCGACGGCCGGCCCGCGTCGGTTCACTTTGAAACGTCTCCGACTTCGACGGTCGCCGTCCACACCTGTCCCTTCCCGGTCCGGTCGTCGATCCAGACGGGGTGGAACCGCCCCCCGGCGTCGGCCACCAGCCCGGCCGTGTGTCCGACTTCGACCGGTCCGACGGCCGGAGCCGAGTTCACCTGGACGCTCGGTGCCCAAGTTTCTCCGCCGTCGAGCGACACCCGTAGGCGCACGTTCCAACCCCTCGGGCCACCGGGGGGCGGCGGCACCGGCAGCATCCCGCGGCGGTCGTACCAGCTGACCGCCACCGCGCCGTCCTTGTTTACCGCCACGCACGGCATGAAGGCGGCGTAGTCGGGCTGCAACGGGTCGAGTGTGTGTTCGCTGAGGATCACCGGATCGGTCCAGGTTCCGCCGCGATCACACGAGCGGGACAGAATCACCCGCTGGCTCTCGCGGCGCTGGCCGACGGATTCGCTCCAGACGCAGTACAGCCGATCCGCGAACGCCCCGCTGCCCGGATCGACGGCCAGTTGCGGGCATTCGATCCCGGCGAGGGATCCCAGGTTGGACTCGTGCCGGGGGTGTTTCCACAGCGACCCGACGGCGGCCGCCCGACGAGTCGTTCGACCGCCGTCGGTCGAAGTGAACACTTGAAACCGGAGTTTCGACGCGACGTGCTGGCCGTCCCGCAAGCACCGGAACGCGGTCAGGACCGTGCCGTCCCCGAGGACGACAGGCTGCGCCGGGACCGGTGTCACCCGAGAGTCCGCAGAAAGCGGAGGGAAGTCGAAGGTTCGTCCGCCGTCGGCGGAGCGGATCCAGTGCGGCGCGGACACGCTGGCGGCGCAGTGGATCGTCCCGCGGTGCGGCCCACGGGAGTGATCCACCGCCAGCCAGGGGCGGTCGATGACCCGTGCGATGCGGCCGGTGGTCTCCCAGGCGGTGGTCCCTCCGGCCGGCAGCCGCAGCCAGTCCAGGGCTCCCGCCCCGTCCGTCCCAATGAACCGGCCCCCCAGTTCGTCCGCTTTGGCGTGTTCGTACCGCATGTGGGCGAAGTACAGTTCGCCGGCCGGCCCGAACGCGGCGGTCGGGTCGTTCAGCCGCTCTTTCGTCGGCCGATCCGCGATCGGGTTCAGGCTCGCCACCCAGGTCGCCCCGCCGTCGTCGGACAGGTACCCGGCAATGCTCTGGCCGTCGCCGTGCGGCCAATACATGGACGCGGCGAACAGGCGGTTCGGCCGGTTCGGGTCGGCCGCCGCCACGCACTCGTCGAACGGGAACTGGTCGTGCGGTTTGCTGATCTGAACGTTCTCGCCGATTCGAATCGGCACCGGCGGCCCGACGCCCGCAACGCGCAACTCCGGCCAGAACAGCTCCTCCGGCAAGGCGAACCACGCCGCCCCCGCCGCCAGGACGACCAGCAATGCGACGCCGAACCTCTTCCACCGTTTCCGCATGGCACTCCTCCGAATGACCCACCCCGGTATTGGGTCGGTCAGCCTGGGCGCGTCGGCGGCTTTTCGATGGATTTAACCAAACACCTCGACCGTCGGCGCGACGGCGGACTTGGCGATGAGGGCCGGCCAGTAGGCGTACACGTCGCGGAGCTGCGGGCGGCCGGTGGTGTACCCGGTGGTGCCCGCGAAGCCGCTCGTGACCAGCGGGGCGAACTCCTTCGTGAACCGCGCGACGTTCCCCTTGCTGGCATCTCGGACGGCCACGCGCAGCACCACCTCCGGCGGGTCGGCGGTGCGGGTGACACCGGGCACGCAGTCGCCCGCGCCCAGCACTTCCACCAGCGAATGCTCGAAAGTGACACCGGACTGTCGCAGGCGGTCGAGCAGGATGCGGCCGCTGGTGCGGGCCTTCGCCACCGCGTTCGGGCCGGGAATGACCAGCGTGCCGGCGGCGGCGTACCCGTCGCGGTAGGCGACGCTCACCTTGTAGGTGTCCGTGGCGGGCTGCCCCTTCGCCCCGGCGCAGGACACCGCGTCCGGCCCGACCTGGGCGAACGCCGGCGCGGTGAAGTCGGCGACGACATCCGGGGTGTAGTAGCGGGCCGGGTCGGCGACCTCGTACAGCAGTTGCTCCGAGACGGTTTCGAGATTCACGACGCCGCCGGTGCCGGGCGGTTTCGTCAGCGTGAATGTCCCGTCCTCGGCAATGTCCGCGATCGGGTAGCCGACGGTTTCGAGATGCGTCGAGTCGTCGGCGTTCATCCACAGCCCGCCGGTCGCCTGCGCGCCGCACTCGATGAGATGCCCAGCGACACTACCCGCACACAACCGATCCCAATCGTCCACGGGCCAGCCGAACTCGTGCAGGCACGGGCCGACCGTCAAGCAGGCGTCCGCCACGCGGCCGGTGACGACGACCGCCGCGCCGCGCCGCAGAGCTTCGGCAATGGGCGCGGAGCCGAGGTAGGCGTTGGCGCTGACCACCCGCGACCGCACCGCCGACAACGATTCGCCGGTATCTAGGTGGTTGAGCGGGTGCCCCGCCGCGAGCAGTGCGTCGAGGTTCGGCATCAGGTCGTCGCCGGCCACGACCCCGACTTTCAGATGCGACAACCCGGCGGATGCGAGGATTTCCCGTGCCTTCACCGCGCACGCGCGGGGATTCATGCCGCCGGCGTTGGTGACGACCTTCAACCCGCCGGCGACGTGCGGCGCGAGGCGGGGCAGCACGTCGGTGAAGTCGGTGGCGTAGCCGGCCGCCGGGTCGCGCTGCCGCAGCCGCGCGAGGATGGACATGGTCAGTTCGGCGAGGTATTCCAGGGTCAGGTAGTCGAGCCGCCCGGCGTCCGCCAGCCGCACCGGGGCGTCCACGCTGTCGCCCCAGAACCCGCACCCGTTGCCGATCCGGATTCGCCTCATCGCGCCCCCTTCCGGACAAGCCGTCACTTCGGGAACTGTGGGAACTGTGGGAATTGGGGCGGCGGCATCTGCGGGAACGGCTGACCGGCTGGGAAGCCGGGGAAGCCGCCGAAAATGCCGCCGAGGGTCTGTTGCCCGCGGTGCTGGACATAGCCGCCGTTGGGCAACTTCTCCAGCGCCATCGAGAACGACAGCCGCTCCGCGTCGCCGCCGAACGGTTTGACGAACAGCCCCCACACCTTCAGGTTCGAGCCGGGGCCGTCCCACCGCCGCCAAGTGCCGTCGCCGGAAAACGCCTGGGCGAAGAGGCCGTCGAATTGCGCCTGAACGAAACCGAACGCGCGGGACAGCTCCCCCTGCATGTCCTGGACGGACGACGACGAACTGCCGGCGAGAATCTTCTCCGACTCCTTCTGGGTCATGCCCGCGTTCAACTTCTGAAAGTTGGCCACCGTGACCATTGAAGGATCGGCCTTGGACCCGCCGACGAGCAGGATGACGAGGATCACGACGAAGGCGACGGCCAGCACGCCGACACCGATCAGCGAGAACAGGAGCGCCCGGCTCTTCGGCTCGGCCGTCCGCCGCCGGCGGATCGGTTCGTCGTCGAAGTCGTCCGCCGGCTCGACGCGCGCGCCGCACTCCGGGCACTTCGTCCGGCCGGGCTTGTCGCGGAACTCCTCGCCGCACTCCGGGCACTCGATCCACGCGGGCATGACCGATCCTCCGGGCGTAGCTGTAGGGAATTGTCTATCCCGCCGCCGGCCGGCCGGCAAACGAAACCGCCCCGCCGCGACGGGGTGTCGCGGCGGGGCGGGGTGTTCGGTTCGCGCCCGCTTAGTACATGTCGTCGTACCCGCCGCCGCCGTTGCCGCCGCCGCCCTTCTTCGGCTCGTCCTTCGGCGCGTCGGCGACCAGCGCGTCGCTGGTCAGCAGCAGGGTGGCCACGCTGGCCGCGTTCTGGAGCGCGCTGCGGACCACCTTGGTCGGGTCGATGATGCCCTTCTTGACCATGTCCACGTACTCGCCGGCGCGGGCGTCGAAGCCGTAGTTGGCGTCCTTGTTCTTCAGCACTTCGTTCGAGATGACGTTGCCGTCCTCGCCGGCGTTCTCGCAGATCTGGCGGATCGGCGACTTGCAGGCGCGGACGACGATGCCGAACCCGACGGCCTCGTCGTCGGTCAGGCCGGCCGGCTTGAGGCCGTCGCTGGCCCGCAGCAGGGCGACGCCGCCGCCGGGCAGGATGCCTTCCTGGTTCGCCGCGCGGGTGGCGAACATGGCGTCCTCGACCCGCATCTTCTTCTCCTTCACTTCGCTCTCGGTCGCCCCGCCGACGTTGATCTTGGCCACCCCGCCCTGCAGTTTGGCGACCCGCTCGCTCAGCTTCTCGCGGTCGTAGTCGCTCGTGGACTTGTCCAGCTCCCGCTGGATCTGGGCGACGCGGCCGGCGATGGCGTCCTTCTTGCCCCCGCCCTGCACGATGATGGTGTTGTCCTTGTCCACCTTGATCGTCTTGGCGGTGCCCAGGTCGGCCAGGGTGACGCCCTCGAGCTGGATGCCCAGGTCCTCGAAGATGGCCTTGCCGCCGGTCAGGGCGGCGATGTCCTCGAGCATGGCCTTGCGGCGGTCGCCGTAGCCGGGGGCCTTCACCGCGCACACCTTGAACGCCGGGTTCCGCATCTTGTTCACCACCAGCGTGGCCAGCGCCTCGCCCTCCACGTCCTCGGCGATGATGAGCAGCGGCTTGCCGTTGCCCAGCACCTTCTCCAGCACCGGGATCAGGTCGCGGTTGCTGGAGATCTTCTTCTCGTACACCAGGATGTAGGCGTCTTCCAGCACGCACTCCATCGTCTGGTCGTCGGTGTAGAAGTACGGCGACAGGTAGCCGCGGTCGAACTGCATGCCCTCGACGAACTCGTGCCCGGTGTCGATGGTCTTGCCTTCCTCGACGGTGATGACGCCGTCCTTGCCCACCTTGTGCATGGCCTCGGCGATGATCTTGCCGATCTTCTCGTCGCCGTTGGCGGCGACGGTGGCGACGTTCTGCAGGTCGGCCTTGCCCTTCACCGGGATGCTCATCGTCTGGAGTTTGGCCACGATGGCCTCGACCGCCTTCTCCATGCCCCGCTTCATGAGCATCGGGTTGGTGCCGGCGACCACGGCCTTCAGCCCCTCGTTGAAGATGGCTTCGGCCAGCACGGTGGCGGTGGTGGTGCCGTCGCCGGCCACGTCGGAGGTCTTGGACGCGACCTCCCGCACCATGCGGGCCCCCATGTTCTCGTAGGCGTCCGGCAGGTCGATTTCCTTGGCCACGGTCACGCCGTCCTTGGTGACGGTCGGGCTGCCGAAGGACTTCTGGATGATGACGTTGCGGCCCTTGGGCCCGAGCGTCACCTTCACGGCCTTCGCCAGTTTGGCGATGCCGCGCTTCATGGCTTCGCGGGCTTCCTGGTCGAACGCGATCTGTTTCGCCGACATGGGATCGAACTCCGGTGCGGAAGATGCCGCGGCCCGGACGGCCGCGGCGGGTGGCGAGTGGAAGGCGGAGGAGGGGTACAGGCCCGAACCTGGGGTCACGCCCCGCAACCGCGCTCGCCGTTTCGGGAGTTCCAGGTTCCAAGTTCCAGGTTCAAAGTTGAAAACCAGGACGCGGACTTCGGCCGCTGCCTTCTGTCTTCAAACTTGGAACCTGGTACTTGGAACCTGGAACATGAAAGGTCAGCCGACGGTGGCCATCACGTCGGCTTCGTGCATGACGAGGACTTCGCCGTCCTTCTGCTTCTTGTCCTGGAACTCGTCGCCGGCCCAGGCGGTGAACAGCACCACGTCGCCGACCTTCAGGGTCATCGGCAGGCGGGCACCGTCCTTCGGGTTCATCTTGCCGGGGCCGACGGCCAGCACGACGCCGCGCTGCGGCTTCTTCTTGGCGGTGTCGGGCAGCAGGATGCCGCCGGCGGTCTTCTCGTCGGACGCCTCGCGGCGGACAATGATGCGGTCGGCGATCGGCTTCAGGTTCATGGTGCGGCCCGCAATTCGGATTGGGGGAATGGCTCGTGCGGCCGAGTCATGCAACAACCGTGCCCGACGCCGCTGCCGGCGCAAGAGCATGGGGCTGCGTCCGTTGCGAAGCGGGGAGGGATTCGACTTCGCTGCCGAAGTGGCAACGACGAACGGGAAGTGAGTCGGCGACTGTCGGATTGGCAGGGCGGCTACTTCCGCTTCTTCGGCTTGGCGTTCTTCGCGGCGGTGGCCGCCAACTTCGCCTCGAAGGCGGCGTGTTCCGGCGTGGCCAACCCCTGTTGGAGAACCGCCATCACCGTCCGCCCCTCGCCGGCCAACAAGGCGGTCACGTCCAGCCAGAGGCCAGGGAAGACGACGCTCTTCAAGTACCCGTCCGCCGGGTCCGGGAGGAGCGAGACGTACTTCTTCCGCTTCAGCACGAACCAGTCCAGCACCCCCGGCACCGTTCGCCAGACGATGTACTCGGCCACCCCGTTGGCCTCGTAAGTCTCGTACTTCACCCCCAGATCAGTCGCGGCCGACGTGTTGGCGATCTCCGCGATCAACTCCGGCGGGCCGTGGACGTAGTCGTCCGCACCGACCCCGCACGCCCCGCCGTACTCCGGCAGAATGCGGAGGAGAGAGTCCGGTTCGGAACTGTCAATGGGCGAATCGAACTTCACCGTGACGGGGGTGCCGGCCCGGACTCCCGTCGTGAACAGCGCGTAGTTTCTGAGGAACCAGTACACCTCGCCCGAAGGTTCGGAGTGATGGCCAGAGCTGATCGGGGGCATGACGTGCCTCTCGCCATTGCCGTTGGAAATCACCCACCGCCGCAGGTAGACCACCCCCCGGAGCAACTCCGCCCGCGTGCCCTCCGGGGCCGCTTCGTACCGGCGGAAGAACTCCCGCTGGGTCAGCCGGTCGCCGTCGCGGAGCGGCGGAATCGCGTCGGTCGTGTTCAGCTTCACCATGACCGTACCCTCCGGAATGCTGCTGCCATTCTATCGTCCGCCGAGGTTCCGTCCGGCGCGCTTGACGATGTACGCGATCGCCTCCGAAGCCGACTCCTCCCGCCACCGCTGGCACACCTCGCGCACCCACGCCGCCTTCGACTTGCCGGCGTCGTTCAGCCAGTTCGCCACGGAGTCCTGGACGTACCGCTCCGGGTCGGCCTTCAGCGGTTCCAGCAGCGGCAGGCCGAGCGCCGGGTTGTCCTTCAACACTTGGATGTGGCTGGCCCACACCCCGCGCGGGCGGGTCGCCTCCACCGCGAACCGACGGAGGTACGGCGACGCCTCCGCCGTCCACGGCCGCAGCACCTTGACGGTGTGGCCGATGTTGGCGGCGAGGTGCGGCCGGAGCGGCAGCCACGCCCACTCGCGGACGCCGAAGTGCGGGTCATCCGCCAGCGGGCGAGCGAGTGCCAGTCGCTCCTTCAACTTCAACTTGGTGGCATGACCGAGGGCGAAGCAGGCCCACCCGCGCACGGTGTCCGAGGGGTGCTTGGCGAAGCGGTCCAGGGCCTCCAGACCGAACTGGCGCAGGAGAATCGCGCCGAGCAGCTCCATCCGGCGGGTGACGCCGCGTTCCGCCGATTCGCGGATGAGGGTCAGGTCGGACGCGGGCAAATCCGGGATCGCGGCTTCGGCCAGCAGCGCGAAGTCGATGGCCAACCCCTCGGCGAGCGTGCGGCTTTCCCGCGTGCCGGCGTGGAGTTGGGCGAGGACATCCGCCGGGATGTCGGCGACGCGCGAGGTGCCTTTTTGGGGAGGGGTCATGATGACGGAACTTCTTTGGGCGTTCGGAGGAGTTGCTGCAAGTCTTCTCGTCGCGGACATCTCAAACCGATTTGCGTGGGACGACTCGGCCTCGTCTTCGGCGATCCAAAAGGAAGCCGAGGGCACCGAAAACAGTTGCGGACACGGCGGTGATGGCCGCACCGCTGCTGTAACCGCCACAGCCCCCAGACCACGGCACACCGCCGAAAACCGAATCCGGCCCATACACTTCCCACAACATCCACCAAAATGATCCACGCTCGACGGAAGCCTCCCACGGTCCGTACTGCCACACTTCCCACAGTGGCAGCAGGGAGCAGATCGCACACGCTCCGAACAGGCCGGTCACCGTTGCCCACCAGCGTTGCAGCCGGGATGCAGCCATTGTGTCCGGCCTCTGCGGGACTGTCGGCCATCACTTGCCGACGGTGTCGAGGAACTCCGGCTACTTGTCCGTTCGACGTTTCTGCAAGTCTTTCCAGAAGCCTTCCGTCACCGTCACCTTCCAGCCTTCCTTTTCGCCGGGGACGTTGAACTCTTCCACCCTCGGCGGGTTCTTGCCGTTCATCTCCCACTTCTCGATATCGAGCGCCACCCGCGTTTGGCCGCCGGGCAGATCGTGCCACAATTGCCGCGGCACGCCGACCGGGAGTTGGTCGTTCGTCCGGTGAACGACCACGACCCGCCCGCGTTCGCTGTCCGCTTTGGCGGCGCGGTCTTTCGGCGTGAAATCCAGGTGCGTGTAGAACTTTTCTCGCATCGACACCTTGAGCGAAAACAGCGGCTCGGGCTTCTCCATCAAGAGCGCAGTCAAGAGAGGAGAGAAAACCCCGGCGGCGGTCGGCAGAACCGTTTCCGGCTTGTAAATGAGCAGGGATTTCGCGGCAGCATTCGGAAGGTGGTAACGCCCGTTCCTCAACACGCACTCGAAGACTCCCTTCGTCGCACGGTTGCGCGTGACCAGCTTGGCGAGCGTGTCGGAGTCGGTGCGAAGCAGCCGGATCATACAGTCGTACACGTCTTCACGGCCGGTCGCCCGATCCCTTCTCGTCATCGCGAACTCGACCACCAGCGACTTCGTGTCCTTCGCGAGTTGCCGCCAGCGGGCGAGGGTTGACTGGATCGCGATGGCGTCCGCGTTCGCCGCCAGCGTCGCTGCAACCACCGTTACCATGAGCATCAGTCGCCCTCCGTGCGGTGATCGAACACGAGCGGTCATAACGTCCACCGGCGTGACGTTCAACGGCAATCAGTTCTTCACGAACTTGCCGACGGTGTCGAGGAACTCCTGGTTGTTGGCCGTCTTGGCGAGCTGCTTGATGAGGCCTTCCATCGCGTCTTCCGGCTTCCGCATCTGGAGCAGGCTCCGCCGCAGCAGCGTGATCCGCTCCAGTTCCTCGGCGGTCAGGATGCGCTCCTCTTTCCGCGTGCCGGACTTCAGGAGGTCGATGGCGGGCCAAATCCGCTTCTCGGCCAGGCTGCGGTCCAGCACCAGTTCCATGTTCCCGGTGCCCTTGAACTCCTGGAAGATGACCTCGTCCATGCGGCTGCCGGTGTCGATCAGGCAGGTGCCCAGCACCGTCAGCGTGCCGCCTTCCTCGAAGGCGCGGGCCGCGCCGAACAGCCGCTTGGGGATTTCCAGCGCCCGGCTGTCCACACCGCCACTCATCGTCCGCCCGCTGCCGGAATGCTTGTTGTACGCCCGCGCCAGGCGGGTCAGACTGTCGAGCAGGATGAGTACGTCGCGGCCTTGTTCGGTCAGCCGGCGGGCGCGCTCGACCACCAGTTCGGAGATGCGGATGTGCGCCCCGCTGTCCTGGTCGCTGCTGGACGACACCACCTCGCCCCGCACGCTGCGGCGCATCTCGGTCACTTCCTCCGGCCGCTCGTCCACCAGCAGGACGATCAGGTAGCACTCCGGGTAGTTCTGGGCGACGGCGGCGGCGATGTGCTGGAGGAGGACGGTCTTGCCCGACCGGGGCGGCGCGACGATCAGCCCGCGCTGGCCGAACCCGATGGGGGTGAACAGGTCCATGACGCGGGTGGTGAGCGGCTCCGGCCCGGTTTCCACCCGGATCATCCGGGTCGGGTCGGTGGCGGTCAGTTCGTCCCACACCCGCGAGCGGAAGTCGGCCGGCGGCCCGCCCTCGATGCTCGTCACGTCGAGCATCCGCATCCCGGCCGCGCCGCGCGGCGCGGGGGCCACAGGTCCGCCCAGCCGGAGGCCGGGGCGGAGCTTGTACTTGCGGATGAGGTCGCTGCCGACGTAGGGGTCGGTCGGGCGAATGAGGTAATTGCGGGCCGGGTCGCGGAGGAAGCCGAACCCTTTCGGGCTGAGTTCCAGCACGCCGGACGGGGGGGCTGTTTCTGCCATGAGGAGACGCGAGAGAACCCCGCCGAAGCGGGAAGCGGACGGAGGTCGTCGGGTGACAGCTATCCTATACGCGAACCGCCGGGCAATCGAGGGCGAAAGCGGAACCGGTTTGCCGCGGGTGTGGCAATAGTTTCTGGCACCCAGGGAAATCGAGCTTTCAAAGTCGCCCGACCTCCGCCCGCACGTTTCCCGCCCGCCGACCGAACCTATCATCTTCTTTTGTGTCCGGTTCGCGTCCCCGCTCCACGACCCCGGTGTCCCGCGTTGTCCGAATCGCCCCCGTCGCAGTTCCGCAGCGGACTCATCCTCGGCCTCGTGGCCTACGTCTGCTGGGGGGCGGTGCCGCTGTACTTCGCCGAAGTCAAGGGCGTGCCGGCGGCGGAAATCCTCTCGCACCGCATCGCCTGGTCGTTCCCGCTGATGCTGCTGGTCACGGCCGTCACGCCCGGTGGGGGAGCTGCCTTGCGAGCCGTGTTGCGGTCCCGCCGGCTGATTCTCCTGCTTCTGGCGTCCGCACTCTTCCTCGCCATGAACTGGCTGCTCTACATCTACGCCACGGTGAACGGCCGGGTCGCGGAGGCCAGCCTCGGCTACTACATGATGCCGCTGGTGAACGCCTTCCTCGCCACCGTGTTCCTCGGCGAGCGGCTCCGCCCCCTGCACTACCCGGCGCTGGCCCTCATCGCCCTCGGCTGCGCGATTCCGATGGCGTCCATCGGCGTGTTCCCGTGGCTGGCCGTCATTCTGCCGATTACCTTCGGCATCTACGGCCTGCTCCGCAAGCAAATGCCAGTGGACAGCGTCACCGGCCTGACGATGGAAACGTCGCTGTTGCTGGTGCCGTCGGTCGGGTTCATCGTGTACCAAGAGGTCGCCGGCGTCGGGCACTTCGGCCGGGATTGGACGACCAACTGGTTGCTCGCGTTCGGCGGGGTCATCACGGTCGTCCCGCTGCTCACGTTCATGATGTCCATGCGGCGGTTGCCGCTGCTCACCCAGGCGCTGATTCAGTTCATCTCCCCCACGGTGCAGTTTTTGCTCGCCGTCACGGTGCTGAAGGAAGCGATGGGGCCGGAGCAGTGGGGAGCCATCATCTGCGTGTGGGCGGCGGTCGGCGTGTTCATCCTCGACGCCGTGCTGAAGGGCCGGACCGCCCGCCGCGCCCGGCAAGGTGCCGAGCGTCAGCGGGAGTTGGAGGAAGTCGGCGCGGCCTGAACCGGCGGGGCGACCGCCGGCTCGTGGTCCACGTCGTCGCCGTGGCAGCCGTGCCCGACGAGGGGGAGTAGCAGCGCGGACAGAATCAGCACGATCAGCACCAGCCCCACTCCCTGCGGTCGCGGCGACGACTCGTTCTCTTCGCCGCGACCGCAGGGAGCGGACGTGAGAAGACTCTTCACTTCGCCCCCTTCTTCAACTGCGCCTTCAGGAACTTGACCGCCGCCGCCGCCGACTCGTCGGCCGTGTCGCCGTCCCACCCGTGGCTCTTCTCCTTCAGCGTCAGCAGCTCCGCCGTCACGCCGCACCCCTTGAGTTTGTCGCACATCGTCTCGGACTGCTTGAACGGCACGACGATGTCGTGCGTGCCGTGGATGAACAGCGTCGGGGCCGACGCCTTGCTGACGTACTCGATGGGCGACGCCTTCTTGTAGATTGCCTTGTCCGTCCGGCACGCCTTGCCCAGCACCGGCACCATGAAGGCTTCTTCGACGAACCGCGTGCCGCCGTAGGTGGCCAGGTCGCACGGGCCGAAGAAGTTGACGACGCACGTCACCGAGCCGTCCGCCTCCGCGTGTTCCTGGCCGTCGAACCCGGCCGTGGAGTCGGTCGTGCCGAGCAGCGACGCGAGGTGGCCGCCGGCCGAGAAGCCGAGCGCGGCGAACCGGTCGGCGTCGAGGTCGTACTTCTTGGCGTTCGCGCGGAGGAAGCGGACGGCCGTCTTGGCGTCGATGATCTGCGCCGGGAACTGGTGCTTCGGCGCGAGGCGATAGCCGACCGAGGCCGCCGCGAACCCGTTCTCCGCCAGCACCCGAAGTATGCCCTTGTCCTTGCCGCCGGGGGCGAACGCATACGGCCCGCACAGATCCAGACGATTCCCCCCCGTCCACCCGCCGCCGTGGAAGCAGACGACGCACGGGTGCGGCCCCGGCGTGTCGGGCACCACCAGTTCGAGGCGGAGTTGCTCCTTCTCCACCGTGGAGTAGATCACGCCGCGGTGTTCCTTCGGCGTGGCCTTCACCGGGTCGGCGGCGGCGGCGAGCGTTCCGGCGAACAGGACGGCGAACAGCGAACGGATCATCAGGAATCCCCCGTGCGAAGGCGTTATCCATTCTAGACCCGACCGCGGACTGGTGTCGCGGTGTTCTTGTTAGCCCGCCGCGCCGGCAAGGGGCCAACCACTTCGGCGGTTCGCCCCTTGGTGGCGCGGCGGGCTCACAAACCACGACGGTCACGGATCAATCGGATTCGGTATCAGTTCTCGGCGCGGACGCCGCCGTCGGCCATGCCGTTGATGGTCACCCAGGTGCCCCACGCCATGCTGTTGCGGAAGAACCCGACCGACCCGTCGCCGCGGGCCGCCTGCACCCCGCCGGTGTGAAGCGAGCTGGCACCCGGCCACTCGGCGTTCGGCCCCCACGCGGTCAGGTAAGTCGGCGAGAAGGCGTACGGCGCGGCCAAGAACCACGCCCCGTCCACGTTCGGGGCCGGGGTGCCGTCCGGCTTCTGGTACGGCGCGAACATGGCCTGCCCGGCGAAGGCGGTGTACACGAACGCCGACCGGAACACCGCCTCCCCGCCCCGCTGCCGCGCCACCCCGCCGCCGCTCGTCTGGAACGCCCCGAACTTGAACCCGGTGCTGTTCGCCTCCGAGATGACGACCGTGTTGGACAGGCCGTCGGTCACGTTGGCCATCCGGGTGATGCGGGTGACGGCGAACAGCCCGCTGTAGTCGCCGTTCGTCGGCAGTTGCGCCCAGTTGCCGCCCCACGCCGGGTTCAGGTTGGCCGTCGGCCACCAGTGGTACCCTTCCGACCCGACGTAGTTGGTGACGGCCAAGTTCCACGTCTCGGTCGGCGTGTTGTACCCGGCGTCCGACGGGCACCGGAGCGTCTTCACGTTGGTCGCCGAGGCGATCGGCTGGCCCAGCGCCCGCTGGTTCAGGTTGACCGTATTGAACAGGTTGTCCTGCTCGACGTAGGGCAGCAGGAAGGTGATCCAGGTGTGGTGGTACGCCGGCGCGTTGCTCGCCGGCACCGGGGTGACGGCCGTGAGCGCGCCGCCCTGGGGGAACCGGCCGTTCGCGTCGTGGTAGGTGTGCAGGGCGAGCGACAGTTGCTTCAGGTTGTTGCTGCAGCTCATGCGGGCGGCGGCCTCGCGGACCTTCTGGACGGCGGGCAGCAGCAGGCCGATCAGGATGGCGATGATGGCGATCACCACCAGCAGCTCGATCAGGGTGAACGCCGACCGGGGCGTTCGCTTCGACGCGGTCATGGGAGAGACCTCGAAGTACGGGGGAGAAAAGGGCGTCGGGATTTCCGACCCTCCAATACCGTTGTACGCGATGTCTCCCCGTGGAATCAACAGAATTCCCGACTCCCGGTTCGCGTTCCGCCGTTCGCCTGCATCCGCTGCCACACCCCGCCGCCGCGGCCGGCGTTGTCGGGCGAATCCGGGCGGGGTACACTTTCCTGCCCAATCACCCGTGCACGGAGTCGCACCCTTGACCGACATCTCTCTCGTCACCGGCGGAGCCGGGTTCATCGGTTCCCACTTGGTCGATGACCTCGTCCGCGGCGGCAAGACCGTCCGCGTCCTGGACGACTTCAGCACCGGCCTGCGGTCGAACCTGAGTCACCACGGGAGCGCCATCGACATCGTGGATGGGAGCCTGATCGACCCGGCGGCCGTCGAACGCGCGGTTCGCGGGGCGGCGACGATTTACCACCTCGGCGCGCTGGCCAGCGTGGCCCGCAGCGTGGAGAACCCGGCGGTGTCGCACGCGGCCTGCGCGACGGGAACGCTGCTGCTACTCGACGCCGCGCGGAAGGCCGGCGCGAAGCGGGTGGTGTACGCGGCCAGCAGCAGCGCCTACGGCGGGGCCAGCGGCGACGGCGGGCAGACCGAGGACCAACTGCCGGCGGCGAAGTCGCCCTACGCGGCGGCGAAGCTGGCCGGCGAACTGTACATGCAGGCGTTCGCCGCGACCTACGGCCTCGAAACCGTGCGGTGCCGGTTCTTCAACATCTTCGGCCCCCGCCAGCGGTCGGACTCGCCGTACTCTGGCGTCATCGCCCTGTTCACGGCCATGATGGCGCGCGGCGACGCGCCGACCGTGCAGGGCGACGGGTTGCAGTCGCGCGACTTCACCTTCGTGGCCAACGCCGTGCAGTGCCTGCGGAAGGCGGCCGAGGCGGACGGGAAGGTCGTCAGCGGGAACGTGTACAACGTCGGCACCGGCCGGAGCGTGACGGTGCTGGAGTTGATCGCCGCGCTGAACGACATCCTCGGCACGAGACTGACCGCCACCCACGGCCCGTCGCGCGCCGGGGACGTGCGGTTCAGCCTCGCCGACATCACCCGCACCCGCCGCGACCTGGGGTACGAGCCGGCGGTGAGCTTCGAGGCCGGACTCCGCGACACCGTGCGGTGGTATCTGGAAAGCAGCGGCGCGGCGGACAAGAACGTTCCGCAACCGGCACGGCGAACCGCGACCGCGAAGCGGAGTTGACCGCGTGCGGCGCGCCGAAACGACAACACCCCGGCGCGGGCCGGGGTGTGATACCGAATGCGATGGATCCGCGACCGCTGCGGAGCCGTCGGAACAACTCACTCCACCAGTTTAGTGACCACCAGCCCCTCCGGGTCGAACTCGTCCCGGCTGTTCAGCATCATACCGGCCCGCACGTCGGACGCCAACACGTGGCCGGTCGGCGTCCGCATCGGCATGCGGCCGGTGAAGCACACCCGCATGCCGCGGAACGACGCCACCCCGCCCATCGCCCCGTTCACCGTCGCCGCCAGGAAGTCGTCGAAGCCGAGCGACCCGCCGGTGGCGAGGGCA
>JAYUFU010000347.1:0-13038 GCA_043738505.1 Fimbriiglobus sp.
CGCCGAACCCGACCGCACGCACCAGAAGCCGCCGTTCCTGAAGCGGGTCCGCATCCGCAACTACAAGAGCATCAAGTTCTGCGACGTGGAACTGGAGCCGCTGACGGTGCTGGTCGGCCGCAACGGCAGCGGCAAGAGCAACTTCGTGGACGCCCTGGGGTTCCTGCGGGATGTGGTGACCTGGGACTTGCGGAAGGCGGTGACAGACCACGGCGGCCGACAGTTGTTCTGCCGGAGTGGGGACGACCGCCTGATTACGTTCGACTTGGAATTCTGTCTGCCTCGCCCGGACGATGTCCTCGAAAAGCACGAGTACCATCTCGTCATCGAGTTACCCACTGAGGCGATCCAGCCCACTCACTTCGTCGAAGAACGGGCCACCGTGCGAAACGTGTATGGGGAAGTCATCGATCAATACACCGCGACATTCTCAGGAATCGACACGCACATCGAGTGGGGCGAGTTCCACCAATCCGGACGACCCTATTCGATCCACTCCCTTCGCTCGCGTCCCGCACTGGCTGGCGTGACGGATTCGGCATTCGGTCGGTTGTACCAGGCGCTCGAACTTCTCGGCACCTTTAACTTCGACCCGCGGATGCTGCGCGCGAGCAGATTTCCAGAACCGGATGAACTGTTGTCGTCCGACGGGAAGAACGCGGTCGATGTCGTGATGACACTCGGTGAGTCGGACCCTTGGCTCCTCTCTCGCCTGTCAGGGTACCTCCGCGCAATCACGGGGAACGTCGAGTTCTCGAGCGTGGTGACGAACCCCCACAACGTCGAGAAGTCGCTGTTTTTTCGCGTCCGTCACCTCGACCCCGACAAGCCGGCGACCGGCCTCGACGCGGTCGAGGCGGCCGGAGAGTTGTTTCCCGCGACGAGCATGTCCGACGGCACACTTCGCGCCTTCGCGGCTCTGCTAGCTGTCTTCCAGCAAACTTCGCAGGGCCCGCCCTCGCTCGTCGCGATCGAGGAGCCGGAAACCTCCTTGCACCCGGCGGCCACCGCCGCGCTCGTCGATGCGCTCGACGAGGCCACCGGGCGCACGCAGGTACTCATCACCACCCACAGCGCGGAACTGCTCGACAACCCGACGATTCGCCCCGAGAACGTGCGGGTGGTGGAGATGATCGACGGCGAGACGATCATCACGGGCGTGGACGAAGCGACGGAGGAAATCTACCGCGAGCGGTTCGAATCTCTCGGCGGCCTGGAACGGCAGAACCAACTGAAGACGAACTACTCGGATCGCGAACGGCAAAAGCGACTCGCGGCGGAGGCGGCACCCCAATGACCGTCTTCGTCGCTCCAATCGTCGAGGGACATTCGGAAGTCGTCGCGCTCCCCGCGCTGCTCCACCGCATCTGGAACGAAATCCTCGGCTGTCCGTTTCGGTTGCATGTGCTGGACGCGGCGCGCAAGCATCGCGACGACCTGTTGAAGGCGACCAGCGACACGCTTGAAAAGGCCGTCAATTCCGCTTTCGTGCAGGCGCGGGCACTGGCAAGACAGGATCGCGACTCGGCATCGTTCGGTGTGGTGATGCTCCTTGTGGATGCCGAGGGCGGCTGTCCGGCCCAACTCGCACCGACTTTGTTGATACGCGCCCAGCAGGCTCGCAAGGACGCGCGTGTGACTTGTGTTCTCGCCAACCAGATGTTCGAGAACTGGATCGCCGCCGGTGCCGTCGGCTTGGCGGGCTTACGCTTGTCAGAGAAGTGCGTACTACCCGCGACGATTCAACCGCCAGCCGATCCGGAGTCTGTCGGTGGCAAGCACTGGGTTCGGCAACTCCTGCTCGACGAGGCGAAACACGCCTACTCGGAGACGGGCGATTCGGCGGACCTCGTTCGCGCCATCGACCTGGCCACTGCCCGTGCGACTTCGCCGTCGTTCGACAAGCTGTGCCGTGAGTTGGAAAAGCTCATCCCATCTCTTCCCCCAGCCCCGCCGCCCGCCGAGTAGCCCTTTCGCTTTCCGCTAGGCGCGGTAAAAAGACCTCTTGCTATCGAGATGTTTCCGGAGCCGCCATGACCGCCGACCCGACCACGCCCGCCGTCCCCGCGCCCGCCGCGCCGAAGCCGTCCCCCGTGGAAGGCATCAAGGATACGTCCCGCTACCTCCGCGGCACGCTCGAAGAGGAGCTGGCCGCCGACACCGACCACTTCAGCGAGCAGATGAAGCAGCTCGTCAAGTTCCACGGCACCTACCAGCAGGAAGACCGCGACGCCCGCAAGAAGCGCGACAAGCCCGGCGTCGGCAAGGCGTACATGATGATGATCCGCCTGCGGATGCCCGGCGGCGTCTTGAGCGCGCAGCAGTACCTCGCGCTGGACGACCTCGCCGGCCAGTACGCCAACGGCACCCTGCGGTTCACGACGCGCCAGAGCATCCAGTTCCACGGCGTGCTGAAGTCGAACCTGAAGGCCACCATCGCCGGCATCAACGACACGCTGCTGTCCACCATCAGCGCGTGCGGCGACGTGAACCGCAACGTCATGACTTGCCCCGCGCCGCTGGGCGATCCGGCCCGCCGTCAGATGCTGGAGCTGTGCGGCAAAGTGGCCGACCACCTGACGCCGAAAGCCGGCAAGCAGGCGTACCACGAGATATGGCTGAACGGCGAGCGGATGACCCCGCCGGACGACGCGGCCGAGGCCGAGCCGATCTACGGCAAGCTGTACCTGCCCCGCAAGTTCAAGATCGGCTTCGCCCGGCCGGACGACAACTGCATCGACATCTACGCGCAGTGCCTCGGCTTCCTCGCCATCGTCGAGAACGGGCAGCCGGTCGGCTACAACCTGCTCGTCGGCGGCGGCATGGGCATGACCAACAGCAAGCCGGAGACCTTCCCGCACTTGGCGCGAGAGGTCGCGTTCGTCACGCCGGACGAAGTGGTCGCGGCGTCGGAGGCGGTCATCAAGCTGTTCCGCGACCACGGCAACCGCTCGGACCGCAAGCGGGCGCGCATCAAGTACGTCATGCACGACTGGGGCGTGGAGAAGTTCCGCGAGGTGTTCGCCCGCGACTACTTCGGCAAGCCGCTGGTCGCGCCGAAGCACGCGCCGATCACCGGCGTGGACCTGCACCTCGGCTGGCACGGCATGGGCAACGGCCAGTGGTTCCTCGGCGTCAGCGTGGAGAACGGCCGCGTGAAGGACGACGGCGGGTTCCGCCTTCGTTCCGGGTTGCGGGCGATCGCCAGTCGGGTGAAGTGCGACTTCCGCGTGACGGCGCAGCAGGACGTGCTGCTCTGCGGCATCGCCACGGCGGATCGGCCGGTGGTGGATTCGCTCTTGAACGAGTACGGCATCCCGAAGCCGGAGAACCTGAGCCTGGTGCAGAAGTGGAGCATGGCGTGCCCGGCCATCCCGACGTGCCCGCTGGCCCTCAGCGAGAGCGAGCGGTTCCTGCCGTCGATGATCGACGCGCTGGAAGGCGAGTTGGCGAAGTTGGGCCTCGCCGACCAGGCGATGAGCATCCGCATGACCGGCTGCCCGAACGGGTGCGCCCGGCCGTACAACTCGGACATCGGCATCGTCGGCCGCAGTGGGGACAAGTACACGCTGTACGTCGGCGGGCGCATCGAGGCGGATCGGCTCAGCTTCGAGCTGGAAGACCTCGTGCCGAAGGACCAACTCGTGCCGAAGTTGACGAAGGTGTTCGCGCAGTTCAAGGCCGACCGCACCGGGACCGAAGGCTTCGGCGACTACTGCACCCGCGTCGGCAAGGACGCGCTGCGGAGCCTGATCGGGGCCGAGAAGTAGCGCACTACGGCGAGCGTCGTCGTCGTGCCGTCACCGCCGCTGGCGGACCTGCTCGGCGACGGTGCCGCCGTCGCCCTTGCTCAGCCGGATGACGGCCGGGAAGCGGTCGGTGAACTCCTCTTGGTGGCTGACCAGGATGATCCGCCGCAGGTGGTCCTTCAGCCGGTTCAACTCCTCGGCGGCGTCGCGCAGGCCGTCCTTGTCCAGGCTGCCGAACCCCTCGTCGATGATGACGCACTCCAGCGGGCGGGCCTGCCCCGCCGCGAACCGGCCGATGGCCAGCGCCACCGAGATCGCCACCCGGAACTTCTGCGACCCGGACAGGTACTTCACCCCGGTGGGCGTCGGGTCGTCGCCCACCCGGACGAGCAGGTCGAACGCCTTGTCGTCCCCGTCCGCCGAGTCGGCCAGCGCGATCGACAGCTCCCCGCCCGACAGCTTGCCGGCGGTCTGGTCGGCCAGCCGGACGATCTCCGCCTCCGCATCGCGGATCAACTCGCGCTGGAGTTTTTGCTTGCCCAGCAAGGTGTCGAGCTTGGTGTGAACGCGAGTGTCCGTCTCGGCGGCGGCAATGGCAACAGTCAGTTTGGCGAAATCGTCGCGGCGGCGGGTCAAGTCGTCGAGCTTGGTGGCGGCGGTGCGGTGTTCCACTTCCCGAACGCGGAACTGCTCGTCGGCGGCACGGGCGATTCGCTCGGCGTCGGCCACGGGCACGCGGCCGGCCTCCGGGATGGCAGCGATCTCGGCTTCGACTTCTCCGCGTTCGCGCACCCATTCGCCGCGCCGGGCGGTGTCCAGTTCCAGATCGCGGAACCGCTGCGCGAGGCCGGCGGTAGTCAGGCGGTCGCGTTCGGCGGCGTGCGGCACGGCGTCGGCGGTGTCGTGCCACGCGGCCGGCAGCTGGCCGAGCAACCCGTCGCGGGTGGCGGTGTCGCGGGCGAGTGCGGCCGTCAGCCGGTTCACGTCCGCCTCGGCCGTCGCAACCTCGGCATCCAGTCGGGTGACCGCCGGGCCGAGCGGCTTCAACTCCGCGTCCGCCGCCAGTTGTCGATTGCGGGCATCGTCGTGCCGCTGTTGAACGTCCGTCAACTGGGTTTCCAGCCGCGCGACTTCGGCACGGATCGCGTCGGCGTCGGTTGTCCCGCCGAGCGCGGTCAGGCTGCGTTCCTGGTCGGCCAGCCGTTGCACGTTTCGGTCGCGGTCGGTGGTCTGCTTGGCCAACCCGTCGCGGGTGCGTTCGGCGGACTCGCGCGTGGCGGTGGCTTCGGCAGCGGATTCGCGTGCGGCGGCCGACTTCGCCGTCAACTGGGCCACCCGATCCGTCAGCCGTCGGCGTTCCTTGTCGGCGTGGTCGGCCGTCACCTCTTGCCCGCACTGGGAACAGGTGACGCCGACTTCCACGCCGTCGAACGCCGCCCCTTCCGACTTCGCCTGCTTCAAGAGAGCCGACGTTTCGGACGCCGCGCCGCTAGCCGCTCGCTCGTCCGTCGCGGCTTGGCGAAGGGTTTCGCGCGCGGCGACCGTGTCCACGTCCAGGGTCGCGGGGTAGCCGGTCGCCGTCGCGCGGAGGCTGGCGATCTCGTCGGCGAGCGTCAAGAAGCTGCTCTGCCGACCCTGTTCGGCCGTGACGGTCCCGGACTCGGCGGACAACTCGGAGGCGATCCGTCGCTGTTCGGCCGACACCAACTTGAGGGCCTCGACGCGCTGCCTCGACTGGTCCAACTCGGTGCGATGGCGGGCGGCGGTCGCGGTGGCTTCCACTTGTCGGCAGGTTGCACTGTCCAGCGCGACGCGCAGCGGAATCAGCTTCTGAAGCACTGGCACGACGACGGCCAGTTCGACCAGCCGCGCGTGGTCGGTGCGGATGGCGTCCGCCTCGGTCGCTCGCGCATCGGCATCGGCCAGCCGGCGGGTCAGGTCGTCCCGCCTCGCGCCCAGCGCCACCCACTGCTTGGCCAGCGGCACGGCGGCACTCGCGTCCCGGCGGGCGGTGTCGGCCGACTCGCGGACGGTCGCGGTACGGCCCACGTCCGCGGCGGCGGAACTCACCTCCTCCGCCGTCACCGGGACGAGGTTCGCCCGCTGCTGCTGGAGGTGCTTGAGCGCCGCGTCCTTCCCCTTCCGTGCCGTGTTCACCCGGTTGCTCAGCGCCTCGAATCGCTCGACGCCGATGACCTTCTTGAGTAAGTCCAGGCGGTCGCCGGGCGGGGAGGTGAGGATTTCGTCGGCCTTCCCCTGCGGCAGCAGTACGGAGGCGGTGAACGCCGCGTGCGACAGGCCGATAGTCCGCTCCACCCACCCCTTCACGTCGGCCACGCTGTCCACGTTCGGCACCCGCCCCCACACGCCGGCGGCGCACTGCTCGACCGACTGCGTCGTCTTCTTGCCCGCCCGGTTCCGGGCGACGCGGTAGTCGGTGCCGGCGAACTCGAACTCGAACGACACGGCGAACCCGTTCGCCCCGTGCCGCACCAGTTGCTCGTGCCCCTGACCGCCGCCCCGGTGTTCGGCGAACAGGCAGTAGGTGATGGCGTCGAACACGGCGCTCTTGCCGACGCCGTTCGGCCCACTCACCACCCACAGCGGCTCGTCGTCGGCGAACGCGATCTCCGTCTTCGGCCCGTAGCTGAGGAAGTTCTCCAGCGTCACACGTTTCGGGATCACGGCTGGCCTCCGGGCGCGAGGAAGGTGTCGGCGAGGGCGAGGACGGCGACCGCGTCGGCGTCGCCGGCGAGCTGCCCGGTCAGGTAGTCGCGGACGGTGGTCTCGAAGCCGGCGCGGGGGTCGAACTTGGCCTTCGCCGTGCCGTCGTCGTCCGGCCGCTCGGCCTCGATCCACGCGAGCGAATGCCAGCGCGGGAACAGCCGCTTCAACCGCCGCGCCACCTCTTCGCGGTCGGTGCCACCGGTCGGCGGGTGGACGCGCAGCCGGACGAGAGCCGTCTCGCGGTCGGGATACGTCTCGGCCAGCATCGACAGTTCGGCGTCGAAGTCCGTCACGGTGACGGTGTGGAATGGCGTCGGCGGGACGGGCAGCCGCACCGGCGTCACCGGCTCCGCGCCGCGCACGTCGAACAGCAGCACGCCGTGGTCGTCGTGCGTCTCGCCGAAGTCCAGGCGGTCCAGGCTGCCGGGGTAGCGGACGGTCTTGCTGCCGCCCAGGCACTGCGGCTTGTGGATGTGGCCGAGGGCGACGTATCGCCATTCGGGGTGCAGTTCGCCCACATCGAATAGCACGTCGTCGGCGTCCCGCATCTTGTACGCGGTGGTCATCTCGCTGCCGCGGACGTGCAGGTGCGCGACCAGCACCGTCGGCAGCGTCTGGTCGAACGAGGCATCGGCCGGCGTCTTCTGGAGCCACACCCCGACTTTCGACTGGAGCAAGCGGTTCTCCTCGTCCTTGCTCTTGTACTCCGTCGCGGACAGCTTGTACCGACTCGGGAACGGGTACGGCAGCAGGACGAACTGCACCGCGTCGCCGTCCGCGCCGACCAGCTTCACCGCACCGGGCGAGTTCGTCAGGTACATCCGTCCGCCGGCCAGCACGCCGCCTTTCCCCGCGCCCGGCACGGCCAGCGCCATCCCGGCGCGAACGATGTCGATGCGGCCGTCCCGGTCGTGGTTGCCGGTAATGGCCAGGACGGTCCCGCCGGCGGCGAAGAACGGCTTGAACGCCTCCCGGACGTGCATCAGCGCCGCCGTCATGTCGTCCACCGACGCCTGCTCGCTGAACAGGTCGCCGGCGATGACGAGGACATCGGCCCGGTGTTCCAGGCACAACTCCGCCACCCGTTCGACCCGCTTCTCGAGGTCGGCGGTGCGGTCGTTGCGGCCCAGGCGGTCGCACAGGTGCCAGTCGGCGGTGTGAATGATCCGCATCGCGATCCCCTCAGTGGTACATCAACAGTTGCCGGATCGACGACGAGTGTGACGCAGAAATCACCAAATGTCCTGGTTTGGCGGCCCCGCCGACACCGCGACGCCCCCCGGCGTGGGGGCGGTGTGGTCCACGTCCCCCTCACTGAGGGCGAACGGCGGGAACGGGATCTTGGCCAGCATCGGCTCGCGGAAGCTGGGCAGGTACAGCAGCTTCTCGTCCGGCTGGAGCTGCGCCGCCGCGCTGCGGGCACTGGGGCCGAGGAACTTCCACACCTCCGCCCCGAGTTCGAGCGTGCCGCTCCGCCCGACCGCCCGCACCGCCGCATTCTCGATCACCCGCGACTTCACCAAACTGGCTTGCTGCTGCGCGCCGAACAGGATGATGCCCTGGCTGCGGCCCTCGCTGGCGACGGTCTCCAGCTTCTGCGTGATCGGGTCGGAGCTGTCCTTCGGCGCGAACCGGTTCAGCTCGTCCAGCGTGATGAGGTACTTCAGCGCGCCGTGGCCTGGCTTCGACTGGATCGCTTGAATCTGGTGGAACACCGCCGCCACCACGAACCGCTGGAGGCTCGGCGTCGATTGCAACCCGTACAGGTCGATCACCCACGGGGCCGTCTGGCCCTTCTCCGGAATGCGGATCGGTTTGCCCTTCGGGTCGTTCCGCCGCAGCACGCCGTTGCCTTCCAGGACGATGTACTTCAGCCGGCGGTAGAAGCTGCCCTTCGTGCTCCCTTGATAGTCGCCGAAGAAATCCTTGGACGGCTTCCCCTTCTTGAACCAGTCCAACATGTCCTGGAAGGTCTGCGGCGCGTCCTCCGTCGTCCGGAGTCGGGGCGCGTCGGGCGGACCGCTGGTCAGCCACTCCTCCACGTCGTTCACCAGCCCGCCCAGGTTGGCCGTGCCGATGTCGTCCTCGCCGAACAGGAACTTGAACAGCCCGTGTTCGATGACATCCGACAGCGACCAGCTGTACGCCGATTCCGCCCCCAGGTGCCGACCGCCGGTGCGGACGGGCACGTCTTGGTCGCGCAGCTGCGGTGCCCGGAACGTCGGCGCGTCGAACGGCTTCGGGTCGGGGATGCCCATGCCGGCCCAATCGACCTTGTGGTCGGCTTCGTTCGCCCGGTACTTCTTGTTCCACCGGTCGATGAAGAACAGGTCGAAGTTCTTCACGTTGAAGATGACCGGCACGACCTGGAGATTGCCGTCCCCGCTGAGGTTCGCTTCGAGTTGGCGTTTGGCCTCCCGGAGCAGGAGCCAGTTCACCATCAGGAGGAACGTGGACTTGGTGCCGACCCCGGCGATGCCGTTCACGTTCAGGTGGCCGCCGTTCGCCCCCAACAGGAAGTCCAGGTCGATGAAGGCGGGGCCGACGGTCGCGGTGCCGCCGTTGCGGAGCAACCCGACCGGCAGCTTGTGTTCCATCCGGTCCACCCCGTAGCCTTCGCGGGCCTCCTGCGGGGTGGCCAGGAACACCTCGCTCTCCTCGGTCGGCGGGGTGTGCGCCACCGGCGTCGTGCGGAGGATGGCCACTTCCGCATACGTCACGCCCTCCGAGTCGAACATTGGCCGCTCGCCGCTGCGGCCGTCGAACCGCGACGCCTCCTCGCCGATGTCCTTCTGCCGGCTGCGGCGGTACACCTCCTGGACGATGCCGACGAACTTCACCGCCCGCGTGCCGACGGTCGATGCGGTGGTGACGATCTGCGTCCGCTCGACGCCGCAGGTCTTGTCCACCCAAAAGTAAAAGGTGCCACTGGTGGACTCGTGTTCGGGCGGGGCGGCGACGCGGCCGAGCGGCGTGCGGGTCTGGCTCACAGTTCGTTCCCCCGGAAGAGGCCGGCCGTGCGGTACAGGCGGTTGACCAGCACTTGCGTCGGCGTGAACAGCGGTTTCAGGGCGTCCTCGGCCCGCACGATGGGGTCGAGGGACACCGGCATCCGGGCGTAGCTGTCGGTGCGACAGCGGGCGTCGATCAGCCACCGCGACAGGCGGTTGACGAAGCCGAAGTCCTTCGGGTCGTCGATCCGCACGCGGCGGAGGAACTGACCCCACGGCACCTCCACCCGGACGTACCCCCAGTTCGGCCGCTGGGGAATCCGGGTGTTCGCCCGCCCGAAGTCCCCACGGCACCTCCACCCGGACGTACCCCCAGTTCGGCGCGAGCCGCGGCCCGCCGGCGAGCTTCAGGAACCACGACGCGACGGGGAATTGATCCCGATTCCCCTTGCTGTCGTACCGGAACACCGGCGTCCGACAGCCGGGGTTCAAGCTCAGCAGCGTCCGCCAGCCGGCCTCGTGCAGGTAGTCGGCCGCCTGCTGCTTGATGACGCCGACCCGGAGCGCGCCGCGCGGATCGGGGGACGACATGACCCGGTTCAGCGGGCCGTCCACCAGCGTCGGGGCGGCCGGGTTGACGGCCACCGCGAGGCGTTCGAGCGTCGTCATCTCCTGCTGCGCGCGGGCGCGGGCCTGGGTCCGCATGACCTCGTAGTCGAACGGGCTGTGCGGCTCTGGCGGGCGGTTCGCCGGCAGCACGCGGAGCCGGAGTTCCGGCTTGTTCAGCAGGCAGTCGGCGAACGCCTCCACCTCCTCCCACGGGAACGGGTCGGCGACGAAACTGAGCACCCGCTCGACGGCGACGAACTCCCGCTCGAACCCGCGCCCCACCGATTTCAGCGCCACCGCCCCGACCTCGCTCAGCACCAGCGGGATCGGCCACCCCAGCGGGGCGCGGACGCACAGCACCGGCTGCCCGGCCTGCGACCCGTCGATGAACCGCGTCGGGAACTCGCCGGCGCGGGCCGGCGCTTCGCTCACCACCAGCGGGTTCCAGGCGTCGGCCGGAAGTTCGACGGACAAATCGACCGTTTCCTTCTCGTCCTTCTCGTCGTCGTCCGGCGGGATGTTCGGCTGCACCGGCGTGGCCCCCACGGGCGACACGTCGTACAGGCGGAAAAACCGGCGGATGGCGTCGCGCTCAGCCGTCATCGCACACCCCCTTCAGGTTGCTCAGCCGGTAGTTGATCGCCTGCCGACTGACCAGCAGTTCGGACGCCAGCCGGTACGCCAGCACCAGTCGCGGGCACGCCTTGAAGTCGCCCCGCATCTCGTCCGCCCGCGCGCGGATGACCTCCTCCGGCATCAGCAGTTCGGCGGCGAACCGGTTCGCCTCGGCCTCCATCTCCGTCCCTTCGCCGTCGGTTTCGGAGATCTTCGGGTCGGACAGGTATCGCCGCATCGTCTCTTTGTGAAGGACCGCGTGCCCCAGCTCGTGGGCGGCGGTGAACCGACGGCGCGGGAGGATGTCTTCCGCCTTGATGAAGGCGAGGCCGTCGCCGGACTGCCAGTACATCAACCCTTCGAGGGGGGCGTCGTCCGCCATCATGTCGGCGACCGCGTCCGGGTCGTTCACGTACCGCTCGGCGATCAGGTGTCGCGCGACGGTCGCCAGCGACAACTGCGGGATCGCCACATGGGTCACGCACTCCGACTTGAACAGTTGGTCGAGCGGCACCGGCCCGCGCCGCGACGGGTCCAGGAGAAGCCGGGCGCGGCGGCGGAGGTCGGCAATCGCGGCGGTCACGCGGTCGGCGGTCATCGCGGGGCCTCCGGCGGTTTGCGACGGGCGGCTAACTGGTGTTCAGTTTCCGAGTTCGTCCGCATCCGGACCTTGAGCGCGGCCTTGCGGAACACCTCCAGGTATTCCGCCGGGACCGCTCCGAACCGGACTTCGACCCACTCCGTCAGCGGCCACAGCCCCAACTCGGCCGGCAGCTCGGCGGCGGACGCACGCAGGCGGTCGTTCAACTGGTGGGCGGCGGCGGACAGCCGATCCGGGGTGTGGCGGAACAGCTCGTCGGCGACCATACCGACCGTCACCGGGCCGGCGGTCGGGCGGACGATCTCGGCCGACGGCAGGTGCTTCGCCACCGCCTCGGCGACGGCGGCGGTTTGGTCCGTGTCGTGTTCGAGGAGCGCGGTGTGGATGTCGTCGAAGGCGGCCTCCAACTCGGCATCGGTGGCGGCGACGGCCCACAGCCGCGCTTGCGCCGCGAAGTCCCCACTCTCGACGGCCGCGAGGTAATCGGCCGTATGAACATCCACCCAGAGGCGGCGATCCGACGGTGTCATGACCGGCCCTCCAGAGCGGCGAGTTCCCGCATCCGCCCCATCCCCCGCGAGTGCAGTTGGCGGGCGTTCGGAATGGTGATCCGCATCCGCGCGGCGATCTCGTCGTAGGTCAATTCTTGCAACTCGCGCAGCTCCACGACTCGTTTCTGTTCGGCCGTCAGCCGTTCGAGGAAGCGACGGTTCGTCGCCCGCACCTCGTCCAAATCCAGTTCTCGACCGGCCTCCGTCGCCGGGACCGGCGCGACCACTCGCGGCGGCGGTTTCCGGCCCTTTCGGCCGATCTCCAGACACACGTAGGCCAAGAATTGGCCCAGCCAGGCGCGGATCGAACCGCGTGCCGGATCGAAGTCGCCGCGCCGCTCGTAGGCCCGCGCGAAGACCGTTTGCACGGCATCTTCCGCCTCCGCGCGGTGAGCGCCAAGGATGCACCGCGCCTGCGCGATCAACTTTTGAGTCAGGTGCTGGTCCTGTACCGCCACCGTCACGGGGTCGGGCGGCGGGGCGGCGGTGGCGGTCGGGATGTCGGCGACGGCGGCCATGTCCTCGCTCCTTCCCCGTGGGGGTTGCACACAGTTGGCGGCGGGGCGGCGGGCGTGACGGAAATCCGGCCGAAATCGGGACGGGCTGGTCGTGGTGGGGCGGGCGAACCGGTGAAAGCATGTCCGTTCAGCAGTTGTACGCGGTTTCGCATGCGTAGTCGCGGACGAGGGCGAATTTCCGGACCTCCGCCGGCGGACACGTTCCGGAACCGGTCCCGCTCCCTCTGGGTACTCCGCGCGGCGCGCGAACTGGGGAGAGGGGAGCCAGAACCGACGCGACATCGCACCACCTTCGCCGCCCGACTCTCCAAGCCGCAATCGATTCGACACTCCGACTTGTGGCACTTCTGTCACGCCCCCGTAACGGTCGGTTGGGTGTCCCTCCGAGTGCGGGTATAGTTTCGGCACCTTCCCCGGAGGACCGACCGATGTTGCGTCTCGTCGCCAGCCTTACACTCGTCGCCGCCGCCGTGCCCGTCCTCGCCTGCCGGGGCGAGCGGCTGCCGCCGCAACCCGTCCTCGCCGCCACCCAGGCCGACATGGTCGTCGCCGGCACGGTGGTCGAGATCGCCGCCGACCCCACGATGGCCAAGTCGCACCCGGACGCCGCCGACGAGACGGCGTACACCGTCGCCACCGTCCGCATCGAGTCCGCACTACTGGGGGCCAAGAACCTGACGCACGTCCGCGTCGCCGTGCCGGTCGGCAGCCTCGACC